>DATBFF010000089.1:0-5453 GCA_036558625.1 Mycobacterium sp.
GGCTCTTCCGTCGTGCGGCCGCGAGAGGTCACCCGAATGTGCATCAACTGGCGTGCATTCGGCTTCTCCCGACGACGCGGGCTCAGTACGATGATGTCCGGATGCCGATGCGACGCAAGGGTCGACGAATCAGTTGGCCGATGTGGATCGCCATCGGCTTCTTGTTTTCGGCGCTGGCCACGATGGGGTATTTCTTCAGTTCGTCGTCAAGCGGGCGGATCGAAGCCGCAGGTCCGTATGCCAACATCATCAGCGTCTACTCGGCGGTGGGTCAGCTGGCGCTTGCCGCCATCGCGTTCGTCGTGGACAACCGCCGCAAGCGCGCAGATGCGCCGAAGGGCGAGCTCGACGAGCCGACTCGACTGCTCGCAAGGTTCGTTGGCGAACAGTGCATCGTTGAGGTGCGACAGCGGGGCCTGCGGTTCCCGTTGCCGCTACAGCTTCGCTGGCATTCCGTCCGCGGCGAATCGCGAGCCGCCCCGACGCACCTCGAATCGGGCGCACTGTCTGACGAGCTGGACCAGCGTCGGCTGGCGGCTGGTCTCGTCGACGGATTTCGGCGGCTGACCCGACAACGACTGCTTATCCTCGGTGGACCGGGCGCGGGCAAGAGCACCGTGGCGCTCTTGTTTACCCTGGCAGCGCTGGAGGATCTTGCAAGGCGCCGACATAACGCGCGGTCAAGCAAACTCAATGCCACATCATTCGTGCCCGTTTTGCTGAGCGTCGGCAGCTGGCGACCAGATGACGAGTCGATACGGGACTTCGTCGTGCGGCGCATACCTTTCGAGTACCCCGCGGTGGCAGTAGAGACTGCGCTGGACGAAGAGCTTCTCCGGCGGCTGTTCGACGACGGGCGTATCTTGCCCATACTCGACGGTCTGGACGAGATCCCGATCGCGTTCCTCGAGCAAGCCATCGGCGAGCTCAACGATTTCGGCAGCATCGACGACCGTGCGCTGTTCGTTACCTGCCGGGGGGACAGCTACGCCGCCGCAACTGAGTCAAGTGAGCAGCTGTCGGTCGATGAGATCATCGTCATCGAGGCGATCCGAGCTACCGACGTGACCGCATACCTGTCCACGTCAGGGCATCCGGACCGTTGGAACCCGGTCATCAAAAAGATCAACAGCGACCCCGACGGAGCACTCGCCCTGGCACTATCGACCCCGCTAATGGCGAGTCTGGCGCGGTCAGTCTATCGGGCGAATAACAGCCGGCCGGCGGAGTTGTGCGAACTGGCCACCGTTGACCTGATCGAAGCACACCTCTACAAGCGGCTGCTGTCCACTGTGTTCCCGGACGCGGCCTCCATGCGGAAGCAGGAACGGCCACTGTCGATCCTCGCCTACCACTTGGAGCCCGACCTGGCTTGGTGGGAACTCGCTCTAGCGGTGCCGCCAGCGGTCGTCGGCGGGCTCATCACGGCCGCAGCCGCCGTGGTCGGCGCCGTGGCCATCGCATGGCTGCAGCCCTTCCACGCGGATCCGATACACAATGCGCTGTATGGGCTGGTGATGGGCCTGGCATTCGGCGCAATCACCGGGATGAGTGCGGCGCGCAGCATGGTGCGTCGCCGCCCATCGACGCGCGCCGTCGTCTTGTCGGTGCCGGCTATCGCTGTCCGCGACAGCCTGACGGCCTTATGCATCGTCACGGCGGGTCTGGTCGCGATCGCCGGTTTGTCAATCACCACGACCGATATCGCTGGCATCGTCAAGGGCGCGGTCGCTGCCGGGCTCGCCGGATTCTTCGTGTCGCTAATCGCCAATGGCGTAAGCGCTGGGCGAGGCCTAGTGCCGACCAGAACGGCGGTGAGCTTGACCGGTCTGGCGTCCTGGCTCGGCGTCGGAGTGATCGCAGCTCTCATTCTGAGCGCACCGCTCGGCCTGGTCGTTGGGCTCGTCGCCAACGTCGAATACGGCGGGCGGAACGGTGTAAGCACCGCGCTTACCGTGCTGGTCATTGCGAGCCTCGGCATCGGGGTGCCGGTGGGGGTCGGCCGCTGGATCAGTGCTCCGATTCCCAAGAAAGACCTACCGACGCCGCAGGCAATGTTGGTCGCCGACCGTGCCGTCCTTCTCGTTGCCTCGACGACATCCGGCCTCGCCGTCGGGTTGGCCGTCGGTGTTCTCACCGGCGTTCTCAATGCCCTAGCGTTGGACACGTTCGGCTCGGCTCCGCCGGTCGCGGCCGGCATGGTCGCCGCCGTACTCGCCTTCATCGTCGTACTTTGCGGCTCGGGCTCTCCGTGGTTCTCGTACGTGTTCGCGCGAGCCTGGTTCGCGGCGGCGCGGCGTCGAATGCCGTGGAACCTGATCCGCTTCCTAGACGACGCGAACACCGACATCTTGCGAAACGCTGGCCCGGTATATCAGTTCCGCCACGCGCGTCTTCGATCTTTCCTTTCCGATCGGTACTTCGAGATGATGCGCCCCACGTCGTGGCTACTTGGCGGCACAGTCGTCCAGCGAACAGCATCCGCCATCAGCACACGTCGTCGTGGTTGGGTGGCCGTCGTACGCGCGTCAGCAACGGCAGTCGCACCGCTCGTCCTACTGGCGGGGATCGCCGTCATCACGGTTCCGCAGCTGAACGGATTCATCAACCGTCGTGATGCACGGGTCGCCGACGAACGCGCCCGTGACCTCATCCGAGTCGCTGACAGCCTTCAGCCAACCAACCCCGACGCGGCATTGCGCGTTCGCATTGCCGCGGCGGTAGTCGATTCCGACCCCGGCGCCCGCCAAGACCTCAAGGCGTTCTTGCGGCTGCGAGCCGCGTCGGCTACGTACTATTGGACGAGGACGAATCGGGTACTGTCGATCGGTGGCTGGGCCGTCACTCTCGATCCGCATGGCCTGGTCACCGGCTGGAACCTGCAAAGACCGACACCCGCGGCACAGTCGATCGCCCGTGGCGCCCAGGACATCACGGCGGTGGGCGAGACCGGGTGGATCGAGATCATCGGGCTCGACGGTCGAGCGAAGCTCGAGGATCTCAGTGGAGACGCGCCCGGACGTGCCATCGACATCGGCGCCGACACGGATGCCGTGCAACCCTTAGGTACCACCGGCTGGGTCGTTGTGACCAGGCCAGATGGGCTCACGGCCTGGTATCTAAACGGCAGCACGACACTGTCCGCGACGCTAAGTGACCATGGCAACCGCCACGCGGTCATCGACCAGACTGGGTGGGTTGTTGTCCTGACCGACGATGGTGTGGCGACAGCCTGGCACGGCGACTCGGACGGAATGCACAAGGTCGAGATGGACAGCCGCATTGACGCATTGCGCCAGCACTCGCACGACATTGTGGATCTTGCTAGCGCCGACGGAAGCATCGTTTCCCAATGGGATCTGTCGAGCAACCCATTCCGCGCAACCGATCTGGCCACGATCTTCGGCGACACCGCACCATCTGACTTGTACTCCACCGCAGACGGCGGTTGGGTATTCGTTGACGGAACCGGCGGCGCCTCGGCCTGGAACATTAGCGCCACTCCGCCAGAACCGGTGAACCTGTCCCCAGACCCGGTGACCGAAGTTGGACCGGCGGACTGGGCGATCACCACCGACACTCAAGGCACCGCAACAGCCTGGAACATGCAAACTACGCCGCCAACTTCGCTCCGGCTCAACCAACCCGTGACGAGCGTGTCCCCAGGGCCGGCGGACTGGCTTGTGCTGAACGGTCGAGCCGCGTCGTCTACGGCAGCCTGGAACCTCACAGCCTCGCCACCGGGCGTCCTACCGCTCGGGACTCAGATCGCCGGCACCGAAGTCGCTGACCTGGGCTGGCTCATCGTCCGCGTGGCTGGTCGGCCAACTGTGGCATGGCAGACGTCCGGCGCCCCGCCCCGGTCGATCTCCGTTGGCGACGCCGTAAGCGCCCAAATCGGGGGCGACGGCCGATGGGCAGTCGTCACGTATGAAGCACAGCCGGTAGAAAACATGACTGCGGTCGGAATACTCGGGTCGTTGGATACCGAGCTGCCGCCCGACGCCGAGGCAAACCCAGTCGCGTATGCATGCTCGGTCGTGCATCGTGGGCTGACTCGAACTGAGTGGAAGAAGTTCGTCAAGGGCCAGCCCTACGTGACCGCGTGCGTTTAGTCGTCGCGATGGCCCGACGAACCGACACAACTACGGCGCGAAACGCACGACGTTGGCTGCTGTGGGGTGCAGCGCCGATGGTTGTGGTGATCGCTACGCTATTCGTCGTCAATGGATTCGTGCTCGGCTGGGTCGAGGCCTACGAGATTCTGGTCACGATCGGCTCGCCGGCAGACACCAGCCACCGGGCCGTTGCCTGGATGCTGTCGGTAGCCGGATGGCTGGCCCAGCCGGTCACCGCCGCGGCCATCATCGCGCTTATCGTGTCTAAAGCGACGCGTACGCATGACGACTGTTAGCTTTCGCCGGCCGGCCGTGGCCGGCCGCGTCGACGACCAAGGGCGGCGTCACGTAAACAGGATCTCGCGCGACCCAGGCGTCATCCTCACTGACGCACAAGACCGTCCGAGTCTCGCGATTTCACCAGCGACGGGTCAGCGGCCGTTGGCGGAGAAATGCATGTAGTCCTTGAGCGATCGCCAGGTCCCGCCCCACTGCCAGCCGACCGCGGCGAAGGCCCGCACGACTGGTCCGTTGGGCAGCACCATCCCCGGTCGCACGTCGGCCCGGTCCAGGTAGGAGGTGGCCAGTTCCGGCAGCACGATCTTGCCCCGGTGCTCCGGGTTCTGGAACGGGTCGATGTCCACGGCGAGCCCGTACGCGTGCTGGGACCACGCCGTCTCGGCTCGTACCGGTCGGCAGACGAACGCCTCGGTGGTGTTGCCGTCGCCGGTCGGCGCCGCGGGTATCTCCCTAGGGTCGGTAATCTGCATTTGCTCGATCGGAAAGTTGGCTGCGAAGAGTCTTCCGAACACGGTCACCATGTCTTTCGCCGCCCGTACATTGACTAGCAACTCGCCGGTATGAGCGAGCCCGTCGAAGCCGCGGAAGCTGACCGTGACGTAGCGCAGGTCGGCTGCGGCCACCGGGCACCGCTTGGTCCAGGTGGACCGGGCGAGGACGCTCGCCGACACCTTCTGGATCGTGGCGTGGAACCGGCCATCGGGCGGCGGCGGCAGCACGTCGACCGTGATGATCGACCGGTTGCGCAGCTCCGGCGGGGTTTCCTGGGCCGCGGCGAACCCGTTCGGCCCTACCGGGAGGGGCCGCGTTCCCAGCCATTTTGGTGCGGCGCTGGCGTTCCCGATGCGGGTCACGGCGGGCGTCGGGTGGGTTCCTGCGGATTGGTTTGCTCCCGGGCTGGCAAGGACGCCGGAGCAGCCGCCTAAGGCGTAGGCGAGGCACACAACCACGACCAGCGGGCCTGCCACACGGGCCGCACCGCGCCGCACCGTCAACTCCATTCACCTCCGCCGCACGCGCCCGGCTCGCGGTCCC
>DATBFF010000090.1:0-23706 GCA_036558625.1 Mycobacterium sp.
ATGCGCAGCCGGGAGCGGTTGTTGGTGGTCCTGGTCAGCGACGACGTGATGCCGTCGAGCAGCGCCGACATCTCCCGGTCGACGACTACGGCGTACAGGCCTTCCTTGCCGCCGAAGTGCTCGTAGACGACGGGCTTGGAGACGTTGGCGCGCTGCGCGATCTCCTCGATCGACGTGCCCTCGTAACCGCGCTCGGCGAACAGCGTGCGTGCGACGTCGATCAGCTGGTGACGGCGCTCCGCGCCGGTCATGCGAGCGCGCGGGGTGCGTGCTTCCTTTTCCGGTCCCGGCACGTGACTAGCGTAATCGGCACGTTGGGCCGCGGGGATAAAGTCAGTACGCTCACATCGGTTCGGGCGGTCCGTCGTGGTGTAATCGGCAGCACATCAGATTTTGGTTCTGAGAGTTCAGGTTCGAGTCCTGGCGACGGAGCATAATTTTGGCGCGAGCGTGCGTGTCTGTTGGTCGACACGCCGAAATTTCGCCAACGACGGCGCACGCTCGCGCTGACGAGGTAGGTGGCGGTGACTGAACATTTCGATACGGCCGTGATTGTGTTGGCTGCAGGGGCGGGAACGCGCATGCAGTCGGACACGCCGAAGGTGCTGCACACGCTGGCGGGCCGAAGCATGCTCGCGCACACGCTGCACTCGGTGGCCAAGGTGGCGCCGCAACACCTGTGCGTCGTCGTCGGCCATGATCGCGAGAAGATCGCGCCGGCGGTCGCGGAGTTGTCCGAGGAACTCTCCCGGCCCATCGACGTCGTGGTACAGCAGGAGCAGCTCGGCACCGGGCATGCCACCGCGTGCGCTCTGGACGCCCTGCCCGAGGGTTTCGACGGCATCGTCATCGTCACGTCCGCGGACATCCCGCTGCTGGATTCCGACACCCTCGCTGACCTGATCGCCAGTCATCGTGCCGAACCCTCCGCCGTCACGGTGCTGACCACGACGCTGCCCGACCCGACCGGATACGGCCGCATCCTGCGGACCCAGGACCGCGAGGTGATCGCGATCGTCGAGCAGGCCGACGCCAGCCCCTCGCAGCGGCAGATCCGCGAGGTCAATGCCGGGGTCTACGCGTTCGACCTTGCCGCGCTGCGCTCCGCGCTGAGCAGGGTGAGCGAGAACAACGCCCAGCACGAGCGCTACCTCACCGACGTGATCGCGATTGTCCGGGGGGACGGACTGACCGTGCACGCCAAGCACGTCGACGACACGATGCTGGTCACCGGCGTCAACGACCGAGTGCACCTGTCGACGCTGGGCGTCGAGCTCAACCGCCGCATCGTCGCCGCCCATCAACGAGCCGGCGTCACGGTCGTCGACCCTGCGACGACGTGGGTGGACGTCGACGTGACGATCGGGCGCGACAGCGTCATCGCGCCTGGCACGCAGCTGCTCGGGCACACCCGCGTCGGCGCGAACTGCAGGATCGGCCCCGACACCACGCTGGCCGACGTCACGGTCGGCGACGCGGCATCGGTGGTGCGCACGCATGCCAGCGCATCGGAGATCGGCGACCGCGCGGCCGTCGGCCCGTTCACCTACCTACGGCCGGGCACCGTGCTCGGCGCGGACGGCAAGCTCGGCGCTTTCGTGGAGGCCAAGAACGCGACGATCGGAACCGGGACGAAAGTGCCGCACCTGACCTACGTCGGCGACGCCGACATCGGCGAGCACAGCAACATCGGGGCGTCGAGCGTGTTCGTCAACTACGATGGCCAGACCAAACAGCGCACGAAGATCGGCTCGCATGTGCGCACCGGCTCGGACACCATGTTCGTCGCCCCGGTCACCGTCGGTGACGGCGCCTACACCGGCGCGGGCACCGTGATCCGCGAAGATGTGCCGCCGGGCGCGCTCGCGATCTCGGCAGGCCCGCAGCGCAACATCGACGGCTGGGTGGAACGCAAACGGCCGGGCAGCGCGGCTGCCGAAGCAGCGCGCAAGGCCGCCGAGGACGACGAAGGGCCTTGACGGCGTTGCCGGAGGTTCACCCGCCGGCAACCCGTACGATAGGGCCGTCATCTGAAGATCCAAGACGGCATGCAAGACAACGAGGCACTGTGGGCACCGACTGGACAGACAACCGCAAGAACTTGATGCTCTTCGCGGGTCGCGCGCACCCCGAACTCGCCGAGCAGGTCGCCAAGGAACTCGACGTGTCCGTCACTGCGCAGACCGCGCGCGACTTCTCCAACGGCGAGATATTCGTCCGCTTCGAGGAGTCCGTCCGCGGCTGCGATGCGTTCGTACTGCAGTCCCATTCCGATCCACTGAACAAGTGGCTGATGGAGCAGCTGCTGATGATCGACGCTTTGAAGCGCGGAAGCGCGAAACGGATCACCGCGATCCTGCCGTTCTACCCTTACGCCCGTCAGGACAAGAAGCACCGTGGCCGCGAGCCGATCTCCGCGCGGCTGGTCGCCGACCTGCTGAAGACTGCCGGCGCCGACCGGATCGTCACCGTCGACCTGCACACCGACCAGATCCAGGGCTTCTTCGACGGGCCGGTCGACCACATGCGGGCGCAAAACCTGCTGACCGGCTACATCAAGGACAACTACCCGTGCGACCGGGACAACATGGTCGTGGTTTCCCCCGACTCCGGGCGGGTGCGCATCGCCGAGAAGTGGGCCGACTCGCTGGGCGGTGTTCCGCTGGCGTTCATCCACAAGACCCGCGACCCCCGCATCCCCAATCAGGTGGTGTCCAACCGCGTCGTCGGTGACGTCGCCGAGAAGACCTGCGTGCTGATCGACGACATGATCGACACCGGCGGCACCATCGCCGGCGCGGTGAAATTGCTGCACGACGACGGTGCTCGTGACGTGATCATCGCGGCGACGCACGGCGTGCTGTCCGACCCGGCAGCCGAGCGGCTGGCGGCCAGCGGTGCCAAAGAGGTGATCGTCACCAACACCCTGCCGATCGGTGAAGACAAGCAGTTTCCGCAGCTGAGGGTATTGTCGATCGCGCCACTGCTGGCATCCACCATCCGTGCCGTGTTCGAAAATGGTTCCGTCACAGGGCTTTTTGACGGGGAAGCATGACCAAGGAGTCTGCTCAGGCTGATGATCGGCGTCAAAGCAACTCGGCGAGTGTGATCTACCACAACCCGCGCTGCTCGACATCGCGTAATGCGCTTGCGTTGTTGCGCGACAAGGGCGTTGAACCCAAAGTTGTCGAATACTTGAAGACGCCGCCGACACGTGGCCAGTTGGCCGACATGATCCACGACGCGGGGATACCGGTCCGCGAAGCGGTCCGCAAACGCGAGGCGCCCTACGCGGAGCTCGGGCTCGACGGCGCCACCGATGACGAACTGCTCGACGCGATGGCCGCCAATCCCATTCTCATCCAACGGCCGTTCGTGGTCACCCCGAAGGGCACCCGGCTGGCGCGGCCCGTTGACGTCTTGCACGAGATCCTGTGACGGTGATCGCCCGGCTCCTCGTCGCCGTGTCGATGCTGGCTCTGGTCGTCGGCTGCGCGACGAAACCCATTGACTACCGGTCGGTTTGGTCGTCGTCGGCATCGTCTGCGGCGCCGACGTCTTCCGCTGCGCCCGACCCGCTGTCGCAGGCGCTCAAGGACGTCAACGCGGCACCGATGAACCAGCAGAATCTGAAAGATCTCGTTGTGTCGATACCGCACCCAGAAGGATGGGTCACCGTGACAGACCAGCAGCAGCCGGACGCGTTCGAGATCATTCGCAAGACCGACGTGTCCGCATACCAGCCGACCGCGATGCTGCTCGTCTACAAGCTGACCGGAGGCAAGTTCGATCCGAACGAGGCGATCAAGCACGTGTACGACGTGCAGGGCGCGAAAATCGAACAGTTCCATGGCATGCCGTCGGCCACGGTGCAGGCGAGCTATACCGATTCCTCCGGTCAGCCGATCCACGACTACCACCGCACGGTGATCGCGACCGGACCGCCACCGGCGAATCAGCGCTATCTGGTGCAGCTTTCGATCAGCACGTCGAAAGATCAGATGCAGCCGCTGACGCCCGACATCGACAAGATCATCAACGGGTTCACGATCAAACCCCGATAAGGTGCCGGTGATCGAACAGTGAACAAGAAAACACTCGCCGCGACGGCGGCCAGCGTCGCCGCGACGGCCGTCACTGGCAGCCGCGCGAGCCGGACACGTTCTGCCGCATGGTATGCGCGGCTACGCAAGCCGGCCTACGTGCCGCCCGGCGGGGTCTTCCCAATTGCATGGACCACGCTGTACGCCGATATCGCGGTAACCTCGGCCGCGGCTTTGGACCGGTGGCGCGCGGAGGGTGACACCGCGAAGGTTCGCGGCTTCGTCGCTGCACTCGCCGTCAATCTGGCGCTGAACGCCGGATGGAGCTGGCTTTTCTTCCGGTACCACCGGCTCGGGTGGTCCGCAATCGGCGCCGGCGCGCTGACGGCGAGTAGCGCCGATCTTGTGCGCCGCGTAGGCGAGGCCGACGGCCGGGCCGGCGTCGCGCTCCTGCCCTATCCGCTGTGGTGTGCGTTCGCGACGGTGATGTCTACCGACATCTGGCGGCGCAACCGCCGCTGACAGCCGCAGGCGCGGCAACCCGTAAGGTGGCGCCATGAGCAGCTGGACCGCCGCCGATCTGCCCGCTTTCGCCGGACGCACCGTGGTTGTCACGGGCGCCAACAGTGGGCTCGGCCTGGTCACGGCGCGCGAATTGGCGCGCGTCGGAGCCCATGTCGTGCTCGCGGTGCGCAACACCGCCAAGGGCGACGACGCGGCGGCGGCGATGTCCGGCGACGTCGAAGTGCGCAAGCTCGACCTGCAGGACCTCGCCTCAGTGAGCGAATTCGCCGATGGCGTGACCGACGTGGACGTGCTAGTCAACAACGCCGGCATCATGGCCGTGCCGTATGCGAAAACCAAGGACGGGTTCGAAAGCCAGATCGGCACAAACCATCTCGGCCACTTCGCCTTGACCAATCTGCTGCTCCCGAAGATCACCGACCGCGTGGTCACGGTCTCGTCGACTTTTCACCGGATCGGCACCATCGACCTCAAAGACCTGAGCTGGGAGTCGCGCCGCTACGGGTCGTGGCGCGCATACGGGCAGTCGAAGCTGGCCAACCTGCTGTTCACCAGCGAACTGCAGCGCCGCCTGGAAAAGGTGGGCTCGCCGGTACGCGCCCTCGCGGCACATCCGGGATACTCCTCGACGAATCTGCAGGGGCACTCCGGCAATCGAGTCAGTGACGCGCTGACAAGCATCGGCGATCGCTTCTTCACCACCGACGCCGACTACGGCGCGCGCCAGACGCTGTTCGCGGTGTCCCAGGACTTGCCGGGCGACACATTCGTCGGGCCGCGGTTCGGCATGCGGGGCCGCACCCAGCCCGTCGGCCGCAGCGCCAACGCCCGCCGAAACGATACGGCGAAGGCGTTGTGGGAGCTGTCCGAGCAGCTCACAGGCACCAAATTTCCGCTGTGAGCCGCCCGTCGGCTACCCTGGGTCGGTCACGGCGAGGGTGGCCCTAACCACCGTTATCGACGAGATCCTTGCGTCTGGTTGTGTTCCCTCCGCGTCGTGCGTGAGTTTCTGAGGAGCACGAGATGGCGAAGACCAAGACCAACAACCTGACCGCCGAGCTGCGCGCGCAAACGGGCAAGGGCGCGTCGCGCCGCGCCCGTCGCGAGGGCAAGGTGCCTGCCGTCCTGTACGGCCACGGCACCGACCCGCGCCACCTGCTGCTGTCGGCGCATGACTTCGCGGCGGTGCTGCGCGGTTCGGGCGCCAATGCGGTGCTCACCCTCCACATCGACGGTGATGAGCAACTCGCGCTGACCAAGGCATTGGACATCCACCCGATCCGGCGCAACATCCAGCATGCCGACCTGCTGGTGGTCCGTCGCGGTGAGAAGGTGACCGTCGACGTCAGCGTCGTCATCGAAGGTGATGCCGTGCCCGGCGCGCTGGTGACCCAAGACGCCAGCACGATCCAGATCGAGGCCGAGGCGCTGTCGATTCCCGAGCAGCTGACGGTGTCGATCGAGGGCGCCGAGGAAGGCACGCAGATCCTGGCGGGGCAAATCCAATTGCCCGGGGGCGTCACGCTGATTTCCGACCCGGACATGCTGGTGGTCAACATCGTGACTGCGCCGACGGCCGAAGATCTCGAGGCCGAGGCCGAAGAAGCCGTCGAGCCCGTCGAGGGTGAGGAAGGCGCCGAGGCCGAGCCGACGTCGGACGAAGCCCCGGCTGAAGCGTCCGACAACGAGTAGGCGCTGCGGACGCGAGGAGCACTGTGGCAGAAGCGGTTCTCGTCGTCGGTCTGGGCAATCCCGGCCCGGTCTACGCCAAGTCGCGGCACAATGTCGGGTTCGTGGTGGCAGACCTGCTGGCCGCCCGTGCGGGTTCAACGTTCAAGGCGCACAAGCGTTCTGGCGCCGACGTAGCGACGGGACGGCTGGCCGGGCGTCCGGTGATCATCGGCAAGCCACGCAGCTATATGAACGAGTCCGGGCGCCAGGTCACGGCATTGGCGAAGTTCTACTCCGCGCCGGCCGCTGATCTGATCGTGATCCACGACGAGCTCGACATCGACTTCGGTCGCATCCGGCTGAAGTTCGGCGGTGGCGTCGCGGGCCACAACGGTCTGCGGTCGGTGGCTTCTGCGTTAGGCACCAACGACTTTCATCGCGTCCGGATCGGCATCGGCAGGCCGCCGGGACGCAAGGAGCCCGCGGCGTTCGTGCTGGAGAACTTCACAGCGGCGCAGCGAGCTGAGGTGCCGGTCATCTGCGAGCAGGCCGCCGACGCCACCGAGCTGCTGATCAAGCTGGGCCTCGAACCCGCGCAAAACCAAGTCCACTCGTGGTAACCCCCTCCCGCGAGCGTGCGTGTCTGCTGCGCGACACGCCGATGATCGGCCTGAGTCTGCGCACGCTCGTGCGCCGGTGAGCGTGCGCTGATGCTCCTCACGGCGGGACACGGGCGGCTGGACCGCGACGCCCTTAGCGCGCTGTTCGTGTCAGCCGGCGTCGAGACCGTCGTGGACATCCGGCGCTACCCCGGCAGCAGAGCGAACCCGGACGTGGCTCGCGACGCGATGGCGGTGTGGCTCCCGGAAGCCGGCGTCGCGTATCGGTGGGAAGAACGGCTTGGCGGCCGAAGGCGACTGCCGGCCGACACGCCGCGCGAGGACCCGTGGTGGCAGGTCGAGCAGTTCGCTGCCTATGCGGCATACACGCGAACCGAACCGTTCGCGGCGGCGCTCGCCGAGGTGCTCGACGAATCCGCACGGCGCACCGTCGTGGTGATGTGCAGCGAAAGCGTCTGGTGGCGCTGCCATCGCCGGCTAATCGCCGACGTGGCGGTGTTGCACCATGGCGTGGGCGTCGAGCATCTCAGCCACAGCGGCCGCCTGACACCGCACGAGCCCGCGCCGGGCGCACGGTTACGGGCAGACGGCTTCGTCGTGTGGGACGGCTAGTCCGCAGTCCGGCGCGCGTAGGCGCGCAGCGCCACCGGGGCGAACACGGCAGTGAGCGCCAGCGACCAGAGGAGTGTCGCGGCCACGGGGTAATGCAACGGCAGCTGCGCGCTCGCCGGTGCAGCGGGCCCGTTGCCCCACAGCTCACGCATCGCCTGCGCCAACGACGACACCGGATTCCATTCGGCGATCACCCGCAGCCAGTGCGTCATCGGCTCGGTCGGCACAAAAGTGTTGGCCAGAAACGTGATCGGGAAGAGCACGGTGAACATCACGCCGTTGACAGCCTCGACCGATCGCATCAGAGATCCGACCAGGATGCCGAACCAGATGATGCCGAACCCGAATACCAACACCAACGCGAACGCCAGCACGGCCTCGGCGATGCTGCCGCGGATGCGCCATCCGATCGCCAGACCCGTCAGCGCCATCACCGCCACGCCGAGCGACGAATGGATCAGGCTTGCCACGCTGCGACCGATCAACACCGATGAGCGGGAGATCGGCAGCGAGCGAAACCGGTCGATGACCCCCTTCTCGACGTCGTTGGTGATGCCCGCGGCCACCACGAATGCCGAGAACACGATCGTTTGCGCCTGGATGCCCGGCAGGAGGAACTCGCGATAAGACGGCCCGCCGGTGTTGGTGATCGACGCACCGAACACGAACGCGAACAACAGCACGAACATGATCGGCTGTGTGGTCACGTCGCTCAGCATCTCCGGCATGCGCTTGGTGTGGATCATGTTGCGCTTAACCATGATCCACGACTGCTGTGCGATATTGGTGCGACGCGTGGCCGGCCGGTCCGATTGCATGGGCGGTCGCTGGGCGACGGTGGTCATGCCGACTCCTCCTCGGTCTCGTCGTCGCCCTCGGTGCGGTGGCCGGTCAGCGACAAGAACACGTCGTCGAGGCTGGGCCGCGACAGGCCGATGTCGTCGACGTCAATGTTGCTGTCGCGCAACCATGTTGCGATGCGTGTCATGTCCGCAAGCCCGTCGGCGGATGCGGTCAGCTGCCGCGCTCCGCTATCGACGAACACCTCCGCACCGGTCTTGCGCAACAACGCGGTGGCGGCTCCGAGATCATCGGGCCGCGACACGGTGACCACCAGGCTGGCATTGCCTGCCTGCTGCTTCAGTTGCAGCGGAGTGCCTTCGGCGATGACCCGGCCCTTGTCCATCACGATGATGTTGTCGGCCAGTTGGTCGGCCTCCTCGAGGTACTGCGTCGTGAGCAGCAGGGTCGTGCCCTCGCGAACCAGGCCGCGCAGCACCTCCCACAGATCGTTGCGGCTGCGAGGGTCCAACCCGGTGGTGGGCTCGTCGAGAAAGAGCACAGGCGGTGAAGCCAGCAGGCTGACGGCCAGGTCGAGGCGGCGGCGCATCCCGCCGGAATACGACTTGACCGGGCGGTCGGCGGCGTCGGCGATCGAAAACCGTTGCAGCAGTTCGTCGCTCAGCAGCCTCAACTCGCGACGCCGGATGCCGTAGAGGCCGCCGATCATGCGGATGTTCTCCCGGCCGGTCAGCAGCTCGTCGACGGTGGCGACCTGCCCGGTCAGCCCCATGCTGCGTCGCACCATGTCCGGCTGCTCGCGCACGTCGTAGCCGGCGACGCGGGCGGTGCCGCTGGTGGGCACGGTCAGCGTGGTCATCATCCGCACGGTCGTCGTCTTGCCCGCCCCGTTGGGCCCAAGCAGCCCCAGGACGGTGCCTTGCGGGACGGCGAAACTCACGCCGTCGACTGCGACGTCAACGCCGAATTGCTTGACCAGATCGAGCGCTTCGATGGCCGGGTGCGAAGCGGGCATCCCATGACCGTATCGACCCGAACCGACAGACTGCTAACAATTTTCCGCACACTCGTCGGCTTGCGAGCGTGCGCTGATGTTGCCGGAACGCGGCGTGTCGGCATGCCGACACGCACGCTCGCGCAGACTAGGAGACCAAAGAGACCGAGTTGGCGCGGCGCAGCTTGCCCGACGGGGTCTTGGGGATCGTGCCGGGTCCCAGGACGACGACGTTGCGCGGACGCATGTCGACCTCCCTGACGACCTCGTGCGCCACCTGATGCTCGATCCGACGGATCTCGGCCGGATCCTCCCAGGCGTTGCTCTCGACGGCGACCGCAAACGACTCCCGCGAATGCCCCGCGTCCAAGCGCACGGCAACGGCGCAACCCGAACGCACGCCGTCGACGCGGCAGGCCGCCCGCTCGATGTCGGTCGGGTAGATGTTGCGCCCGGCCATGATGATCACGTCCTTGACCCGGCCGCAGACCACGATGTGACCGTTCTCCATCAGATAACCCAGGTCGCCGGTGTCGTACCAACCCTGCTCGTCTTGTGCCGCGATGAAGCCGCCCATCGTGATGTAGCCGGGCGTCAGCGCCTCGCCGCGCAGCTCGATGATGCCCACGCCGCGCGTCGGCAGCACGTTGCCGTCCTCGTCGACGATGCGCGCCTCAAGATCCTTCAGCAACGGTCCCAGCGATGCCAGCCGACGTGTGTTGCCCTTGGCCGCGGGTACCGCCCGGCGCAGCGCGGCCAGCAGGTCGGCGTCGACCTCGTCGACCACCAGGCCCGCGCCACACTCGGAGAAAGCCACCGCCAGCGTCGTCTCGGCCATGCCGTAGGCGGGCAGGATCGCGTCGGGCCGAAGGCCGAAGGGCTTGCCCGCATCGAGCAGATCCTCGACGTCGGCCGGCTCGACGGGCTCAGAACCCGACAGCGCGAACCGCAGCGTGGACAGGTCGAACTGGCCCGGCTTGGCCTGCTTGCGCAGCCGCTTGGCGAACAGGGCATAGGCGAAGTTCGGCGCGGCCGTCATCGTGCCCTTGTACTTGTCAATCAGCTTGGCCCACAGCAGCGTGTCACGAAGGAAGTCCAGTGGCGTGATCTTGACCAGCTCGGCGCCGAAGTACATCGGCACGGTCAAAAAGCCGATCATGCCCATGTCGTGGAAGCACGGCAGCCAGCTGACCATCACGTCGCGGTCGACGTCGTACTCGGCCCCGATGAACATCGCCTCGGCATTCGAGTACACGTTGCGGTGCGTGATCACGACGGCCTTGGGGGAACCGGTCGATCCCGACGTCAGCTGCATCAGCGCAACGTCGTCTTCGTCGGTCTCGATCGGGTCGATCGGCTCGGAAGCCAGTAGTTGTTCGACGGTGAGAACCTTGACGCCGCGCTCCTCGAGCACCGGCGCCGCGGGCAAAAACGGCTCGGAGACAATGACGGCCCGGGCCTCGATCATGTCGATGACGGTCGTGGTGTCCTTCGCCCACACCGCAAGGTCGGTGCGGGGCGTGGGCTGGTGCAGCATCGTCAGGCTGGCACCGCGCATCCACAACCCCTGCGCCGTCGGGGCGATCTCGACCGGCTGGCCCGCGAGCACGCCGACCGCGTCGCCATGTCCGATGCCCGCGGCAGCGAGCCCACCAGCGATCCGCCGAGCCTTCTCGTGTACCTCGCGCCAGGTGTGCCGGACGGGTTCGTGCGGCTCGCCGGTGACCATGCCCGTCGTGGCGGTCAGGGCGCTGCGGTACATCTTCTCGGTGAATCTGCTCACGACAACCTCCTGGGTTGGGCGGCACAGGCCCGGGCTTTTATGTTGCGCCTGCTAGATGGCACTTTCCAGATACCACGCGCATACAATTGGGCACCATTTCGATTGCGAATCGGCGTTAACACCCTGCGGAACGACCGCCGTCCACCTCGCAACGGGGTGGACGACGGATAGGCCGGGCCGCTTTCATACACCGCCGACGATCTTAAACTCCTCTTAGAGTAGGAGCCAAACTGAGCGGTGTTTTGAGGTGTGGGTCACACTCGTCGCGGTCACGACGCGGGGGTGCTGGGCGCGGGAACGACGCGCGCGCCCTGCACCGGACCGCTGGCCACGCGGACTGTCCGGCAGACACCGGCCCCGGCCAGCTGCGTGCCGACGTCGACGGCAGATGCGGCTGTTTCGCACAGGAACGCGCACGTGGGACCCGAACCCGCGACGATGCCTGCCAGTGCGCCCGCCTCGGTGCCAGCGCGCAGAGTGCGCCGCAGTCCGGGTTGCAGACTGATCGCCGCGGCCTGCAGGTCGTTGCCCAGCAGCGGCGCCAGTTCGTGGGGATCGTCGGCGGCCAGCGCCGCCAGCAGCGGTTCCTGGTCCTCCAGACGCGGCGGGTCTCCACTTTTGCGCAACCGATCGATTTCGGCGAACACCGCCGCCGTCGACAACCCGACATCGGAGAACGCCAGCACCCAGTGAAACGTCGTGCGCGCCAGTACTGTCGCGAGCTCCTCGCCGCGGCCCGTGCCCAGCGCGGTGCCGCCGTGCAATGCGAACGGCACGTCGCTGCCCAGTCGAGCGGCCAACGTGTGCAGGTCTCGGCGCGGCACGCCGACCTCCCACAGGGAGTTGATGGCTACCAGCGCAGCGGCCGCGTCAGCGCTGCCACCGGCCATGCCGCCGGCGACCGGGATCGACTTTTCGATCGCGATCTCCACGTCCGGTGAGCGGCCGACGTGTTCGGCCATCAACTCCGCGGCCCGCCAGGCCAGGTTGCGTTCGTCGGCAGGCAATGTGCCGGCGCCCTCGCCAGTCACCTCGACCGACAGCGTGTCGGACGTGCGCACCGTGACCTCGTCGAGCAGCGAAACCGCGTGGAAGACGGTGGTGAGCTCGTGGTAGCCGTCGTCGCGCCGGTCGCCGACCCTCAGATACAAATTGACCTTGCCAGGAACCCGGACGGTGACAGAACCAGTGGCCACCCATTCGGGCGCGGTGCTGCCGTCGGACACCGCACGAGATTAACGCGTGCCAGCGAAAAGGCGGAGCGGCGAGACGGACCCCTCGGCCATCTGCACCACTCCTTAACGAAACGAATACCCGATCGCGTGGTCGCGGAAACGTTCGCCGAAATCTGCGCCAGGGTCGTGATCTGCGACGAAGCCACGGCCTTCACGCAGAAATCGCGGGAAACTAAAAAACGTGCTGCGCCCCGGCGAGACGTTCGAGGGCTACGTCGTCGACGACGTGCTCGGGCAGGGCGGGTCGGCCACGGTGTACCGCGCACACGCGCCCGATACCGACCAGACTGTAGCGCTGAAGGTGCTGACCGAAAACTGCCGCGGACCGGATGAAACAACGCGCCTGCAGCGAGAATTCGATTTCGCGCAGCGGCTGGGCCATCCGGCCGTGGTGTCGGTGTACCGCCGCGGCGAGAGCTGGCTGTCGATGCAATGGATCGACGGCGGCACCGCGGCCGCTCTCGACACGATCGGCGACCGGATGACTGCGCTGGCGCAAATCGCCGAGGCGCTGGACTATGCCCACTGGCGCGGGGTGGTGCACTGCGACGTCAAACCATCCAATGTGCTTGTCCACTCGGACTTTTCGCGGGGTGGAGCGGTTCTGATCGACTTCGGCGTCGCGTATGCGGTTTCCGAAGACAACCGCCGTCGCCCGCAGCCTCTTGTCGGCTCGCTGCCCTACCTCGCTCCGGAGATGCTCCGCGGCCGCGCCCCCTCTGCCGCCACCGACGAGTATGCCCTGGCGTGTACCGCGGTCGAATTGGCCACGGGTGCACCGCCTTTCACAGCTCCCACACCCGCCGCGCTCGTGGACTTACAGCTGTTCGAGCCGCCGCCGTATTTGTCCCGGACGTTCGATTGGCTACCTCGTGGCTTCGACGGCGTCGTCGGAAGGGCGATGGCCAAAGACCCGGAACTGCGCTACGCGACGTGTACGGAGTTCGTCGCGGCGCTTGACAGGGTGTTCGGCCGCTAGCCGGTGGGCTGCGGCTCGGGCTCGGAGTCCTCCGAGCGCTGCAGCAGTCGCACAAAGTCCGCGATGGTGAGCGTCTCACCGCGGCGCGCGGGGTCGATGCTGGCGGCCAGCAGGCGTCGGGCGGACTCGTTGCCCGACCCGGCCCATGGCACGAAAGCATTGCGCACGGTCTTGCGCCGCTGGGCGAACGCGACGTCAACCAACTCGAAGACCTTCGTCCGGAACGACTCGTCGACGGGCCAGGGCACCGCGTTGTGCACGTCGACGCGCACCAGCCCCGAATAGACTCGCGGGATCGGCCAGAACACCGTCGGCGACACCAGTCCGCACCGGCGCACCTGCCCGAAGAACCGCACCTTGACGCTCGGGACGCCGTACTCCTTGCCGCCCGGCTCCGCAGCCAGCCGCTCGGCCACCTCCGCCTGCACCATGACCATCACCGCGCGGATCGACGGGAACTCGGCCAGCAAGTGCAGCAACGCCGGCACGGCGATGTTGTAGGGCAGGTTCGCCACGAGCGCGTTCGGTTGGAGGTCGAGGTCGGCGCGACAGAGGGTCAAGATGTCACGGTTGAGCACGGTCAGGCGCTGGCCTTCGCTGGTGGTGTGCTCGGCCACCGTCCGCGGCAACCGCTCCGCCAGCACCGGGTCGATCTCGACCGCAGTCACGGCGGCACCGCGGTCGAGCAGACCCAGTGTCAGCGATCCGAGCCCGGGCCCGACCTCCAGCACTTGGTCACCGCGGCCGACACCTGCTGCGGATGCGACACGGCGAACCGTGTTTCCGTCGTGAACGAAGTTCTGACCCAACGACTTTCGCGGGCGAAAATCGAGTTCTTTCGCCAGCCGACGAATCTCGGTGCGCCCGAGCAGCCGGATCGTCAGCGCGCCCCCACGCGTCCGCTGCACACCGGCCATGCACCCCAGCCCTGGCGCTGCTGCGTCACCGACGCGATCGCGATCTGCTCTTCGCGGGTCGCCAGGTCGGCCCGCGGCGCATAGCGCAGACCGCCGTTGCGTTCCCACGTGTTCTGGTCGAACTGCACCCCGCCGTAGAAGCCGTTGCCGGTGTTGATGGACCAGTTGCCGCCCGCCTCACAACCGGCCAGCGCATCCCACGTCGTTCCGTTGCTCACGGGTGGCACCTCGGTGCCGGGCTTCGCGCCGATGCGGACCACTGACGGGCGGGCCGGCGTGAGCACCTCGTTGGCGATCGGGAGGCGCCCCGTCTCCGCACCGTTGACGACGGCCACTGCGTACGTCACGTTCTGCTCACCCGGCGTGCCCGGGTCCTCGACGACATTCCTGCTCATATTCATCGTCGGGTCTTGGATCGTCTGCGCCGGCGGCGGCAGCGGCGCGCGCTGGGTGACTTTCTCGATCCGCGTCCTGGTGACGACCACGGTCATCCCCTCGGTGACCGGAGTCGACGGCGCGGGAACCACGTTGTCCGCCTGTTGCAGTGGCGTACCGGCCGCGGCCAGCAGCCCGGCGACGTTGGGCGCCGCGAGTCGGCGGTCGGCCATCACGCCGCCGTCGTCGATGTGCACGTCCTTGGGACTGACCACAGGCAGCGCCATGCCGTTCAGCGGCAGCCTGCTGGACCGCGACGCCGCCGCGGGCGCCGTGTCCGACATCGACAGCTGCTGCAGCGCTCCGTCCACCGTCGAGGCGGTGGTCCAGATCTGCCGGCTCTCGTGGCCGTCCATCGATATCTGCAGCGGACGGCCACGGTGCAGAACGATCGTGTCGGCGTCGTGAACCGGCTGATCTCCGGCTGGGTACAGGTCGTCGCGGTCGCCGACGGTGAAACCGTTCTCCTGCACGACGTCGATCACCCGCGCCTTCATCGTCGACACCTTTATCGGCGAGCCGTCGACGTCGAGCGTGACGGTCTTCTGCACGGCGACGGCGTAGCTGCCGGCAGCGACGAGAGCAAGAAGCAGCGCGCCGACGAGGGCGCGCAAGAGCGGTGATTCGTTTTGGTGCAGCTTGGTCAGAGCATTCAAAATGGCGTCTATCCCGACTGTGGACGTCAAGTGCAATGGCCGCTCGGGCCGGAAACTGATCACAAGACGGTAACGAAGACCTCTACCGGCCGCAAATCTGAGGCTCGTGTTGAGGCTTACATCACACCCGCAGACCGTAAACCCGTTCTGCGGTTGCGGTGGTCTCCGAGGCGACGTTTTCGGCCGCCTGTCCGGTCAGTTTCGCCAGCGCCCGCACGGTGTAGGGCAGGCAGTATGGCTCGTTCGGCGCGCCCCGGTACGGGTGGGGCGTCAAGAATGGCGCATCGGTCTCCACCAGCAGCTGACCAGCGGGTATCACCCTGACGGCCTCGTGCAGGGCGGCCGCGTTGCGGAAACTGACGGTGCCGGACAGGCTGAGCACCCAGCCGGCGTCGACGCAGCTGCGGGCCATCGCCGCGTCGGAGGAAAAGCAGTGAAAGATGACGGTCTCCGGGGCACCCTTGCCGCGCAGCACGTCGAGCACGTCGCGGTCGGCGTCGCGGTTGTGGATCATCAGCGGCTTGCCGATGCGCTTGGCGAGGTCGATGTGCCAGGCGAACGCCTCCCTTTGCACGGCCGGCTCCGCGCAGCCATCGAGGCGCCCGGGCCAGTAGAGGTCCAGCCCGGTCTCGCCGATGGCCACCACGCGCGGATGCGCGGCCAGCGCCTCGATCTCGGCGCGCGCGTCGTCAGTCAGGGCGTCTGCGCGTGTCGGGTGCAGCGCCACGGCCGCATACACCCGCGGGTCAGACGACGCCGCGTCGACCACCCATCGCGCCGACGCCAGATCGTCGGCGATGGTCACCACGGCCTCGACGCCGACCGCGGCGGCACGGTCGACGATCGCGTGCACGTCCTCGGCACCGCGCGCTCCGCACGCGTCCAGATGCGTGTGCGAGTCGACGAGCGGTCGAAGCGGCTCCGGTGCTGGCGGCGCCGGGCGACCGGCAGCACCCGTTGCCCTCTGTTCTTCGCTTCCGCGGCCCATCACTGCCACACCTTAAGGTTGACGTCGAAATGAGGCCCTTCTACGTCACCACCGCCATCGACTACCCGAACGGCGTACCGCACATCGGGCACGCGTACGAGAAGATCGCGACGGACGCGATCGCCCGATTCAAACGGCTCGACGGCTTCGACGTTCGCTTCCTCACCGGCACTGACGAACACGGGCTGAAAATGGCCGAGACCGCGGCCGCAGAGGGGATACCCACAGCGGAACTTGCGCGGCGCAATTCCGATGTGTTCCAGCGGCTCTACGAGAAACTCAACATCTCGTTCGACCGCTTCATCCGCACCACCGACGACGATCACCTCGAGGCATCCAAGATGATCTGGCAGCGGATGATGGACGCCGGCGACATCTACCTCGGCTCGTATGCGGGCTGGTACTCGGTGCGCGACGAAACCTATCTGAATGAAGGCGAGACGCGGATGGAACCCGACGGAACACGGGTTTCCGCCGACACCGGCGCTCCGGTCACCTGGACCGAGGAGCAGACCTACTTCTTCCGGCTGTCGGCGTACGCCGAGCGGCTACTGGCGCACTACGAAGCCCACCCGGAGTTCATCAGGCCCGAGGTACGCCGCAACGAGGTCGTCAGTTTCGTGTCGGGCGGCCTGCGCGACCTGTCCATCTCGCGCACCACGTTCGATTGGGGTGTGCCGGTGCCCGACCATCCTGACCACGTCATGTACGTATGGATCGACGCGCTGACGAACTACCTCACCGGTGTGGGCTACCCCGACACGTCCTCGGAGATGTTCCGCACGTTCTGGCCCGCGGACCTGCACATGATCGGCAAGGACATCATCCGGTTCCACACCGTGTACTGGCCGGCGTTTCTGATGTCAGCCGGAATCGAGCTTCCCCGAAGGGTTTTCGCGCACGGCCACCTGCTCAACCGCGGTGTGAAGATGAGCAAGTCGGTGGGAAACGTCGTAGATCCTGTCGCGCTGGTCGACGAGTTCGGCGTGGACCAGGTGCGTTATTTCTTGCTGCGCGAAGTTCCGTTCGGACAGGATGGCAGCTACAGCGAGGAAGCGATCGTTACGCGGGTCAACGCCGACCTCGCCAACGAACTCGGCAACCTGGCCCAACGCTCACTGTCGATGGTGGCCCGCAACCTCGACGGCGTCGTGCCCGAACCCGCGGATTTCATCGACGACGACCGCGAGTTGCTGGCAGCCGCGGACGGACTGCTCGAGCGAGCGCGTGTGCACTTCGACGCGCAGGCCATGCACTTGGGTTTGGAGGCGATCTGGCTGGTGCTGGGGGCGGCCAACAAGTACTTCTCGACCCAGGAGCCGTGGGTGCTGCGAAAGTCCGAAGCGCCCTCCGACCGAGCACGGTTCGGCACTGTTCTCTACACGACGCTGGAGGTGGTGCGCATCGCCGCGCTACTGGTGCAGCCGGTGATGCCCGACTCCTCGGCCAAGCTTCTCGACCTACTCGGTCAGCCCACCGAGGATCGGTCGTTCGCCGCGATCGGCACGCGGCTGGTTCCGGGGACGTCGCTGCCCGCGCCGACGGGGGTGTTCCCGCGCTACCAGGCGGACTGACTATGGCCGGATTACCCGAGAAGCTGCGCGACATCTACGACAAGGTAGCGCGGCGCAACCCTGGCGAAACGAATTCCACCAAGCCGCGCTCGGCCTGGTCTGAGTGACGTAGGCCACAGACTGCTGTTGAACCGTCACACTGTGGTGGTGACCGGTGTCTTAAGGGCATGACTGAACACAACGCAATTCACAAGGTCGTCGTCATCGGCGGCGGGTACGCCGGGGCAATCGCCGCGAACCGTCTGCTGGCGCGAAACGACGTGACCGTCACGCTCGTCAATCCACGGCCGCATTTCGTCGAACGCATCCGGTTGCACCAGTGGGCGGCGGCCTCCGGGTCGGCAATCGTCGACTACGCGGACCTGATGCACCCGAAGGTGCATCTCGTTGTCGACACCGCCGCGGAGATCGACGCCGCGAACCGCACCGTGCGCATGACCTCGGGCAGCGGACTGCGCTACGACTACCTGATCTATGCCGTCGGCAGTACCGGTGCGGCTTTTAGCGTGCCCGGTGCAAGCCAGTTCGCTTGGCAAATAGCCGATTTCGAGCATGCCTCGACATTGCGTGATCGCGTCGCAGACCTCCATCCGAATGCGCCGGTGTGCGTGGTCGGCGGTGGGCTCACCGGCATCGAGTCGGCCGCCGAGCTCGCCGAGCGGCGCCCCGAAGGTGTGGTGACGCTGATCGCCGGCCCCCTCTTGGGTCCGTCGCTGAGCGAATCCGGCCGGCGGTCGGTGGCCCGTCAGCTCGCCCGCCTCGGCGTGCGGGTCGTGCAAGGCACGGTCAGTGAAGTGCGTGGCGACTCGGTGGTGCTGGCCGACGGCGCCGAACTGCCCAGCGCGGTAACGGTGTGGACGGCCGGTTTTGGCGTGCCGGATCTGGCGGCGCGCAGCGGGCTGACCACCGATGCGCTCGGCCGGTTGCTCACAGACGAAACACTCACGAGCGTTGATAGCCGGCGCATCGTCGCGGCCGGCGACGCCGCCGCGCCGTCGGGTCAACCGCTGCGGATGAGCTGCCAGGCCGCGGGACCGTTGGGCGCGCAGGCCGCCGACACGGTGCTGAGCCGCATCGCAAGCGAGGAGCCCGCAGTGATCAGCCAGGCGTTCGTCGGGCAGTGCATCAGCCTGGGCCGGTCGCTGGCGACGTTGCAGTTCACCCACGCCGACGACACCGCGCGCCGGACGTACATCGGGGGCCGAACCGCAGCGGCGATCAAGGAGTTCATCTGCAAGGGCACCGTGTGGGGCATCGCCCACGAAAGCCGCAAGCCCGGCGCGTACTTCTGGTTCCGCGGCGGCAAGCGGCGCGTCGACGAACCCATACCGGTGTCATGAGCACCGACGAACACGCCGAGCGGTTCACCAACCTGCGCCCGCTGCTGTTCACGATCGTCTACGAAATCCTCGGGTCTGCAACCGAATCCGACGACGTGCTGCAAGACAGCTATCTGCGGTGGGCGCAGGTGGACCTGGCAGTTGTTCGCGACACCAAGGCGTATCTCGCGCAACTGGTCACCCGCCAAGCGCTCAACGCGCTGCGGGCCGGCGCCCGTCGCCGCGAGGACTACGTCGGGCCCTGGCTGCCTGAGCCGCTTCTGCTGGATGAGCAGGACCCGGCTACTGACGTGGTGCTGGCCGAGTCGGTCTCGATGGCGATGCTCGTGGTGCTGGAGACGCTGAGTCCCGACGAGCGGGCAGTCTTCGTGCTGCGTGAGGTGTTCGGCTTCGACTACGACGAGATCGCTTCTGCGGTAGCCAAATCCGCATCGACGGTGCGCCAAATCGCCCACCGCGCACGTGAGCACGTGCAGTCGCGGCGGAAGCGCTTCGAACCCGTGGATGCGGCCAAGTCCAATCAGATCACCGAGCAGTTCATGACGGCCGCGGCAACCGGCGACGTCGAGGGGTTGATCGCGATGCTGGCGCCCGACGTGGTCTGGACTGCCGACAGCGGGGGCAAGGCCAGCGCCGCGCGCCGTCCGGTCGTCGGAGCGCAACGGGTGGCAAGAGTGCTGGTCGGGCTTTTCGGGTTCGCGGCCAGAACACCCGGAGTCCGGATGAAGACGGTGATCTGTAACAGCGCACCTGCATTGGTCGTCTACACCGGTGACCACTTGGAGGGCATCTTCACCGTGGAGGTCATCGACGGAAAAATCACGAACTTCTACGCGATCCGCAACCCCGACAAGCTCGCCGCGACCGCGGTGGTTCGCGAGATCAGTCGCTAGCTACTCCTCGCCCCTTTGTACGGATTACGAGCGGTCGGACCGGGTAAACCTCCTTCGGAGCGATCGCCGGTCGCTCGCACCCTCCACGGCTCGTATTGGGAGTGATCACCTTGTCAAAGACGGTCGCCGATGTGTTGTTGGACCGCCTCCGGGAATGGGATGTCAAGCAGGTCTTCGGCTATCCCGGCGACGGCATCAACGGGCTGCTCGCGGCGTGGGGGCGCGCCGGCGACAAGCCACAGTTCGTCCAGGCGCGCCATGAGGAGATGGCAGCCTTCGAGGCAGTCGGGTTCGCAAAGTTCTCGGGCACGTTCGCTGTCTGCGCAGCCACCAGCGGACCCGGTGCGGTCCATCTGCTCAACGGTCTGTACGACGCCAAGCTCGACCACGTCCCGGTGGTCGCCATCGTCGGGCAGACCGAGCGGTCGGCGATGGGCGGCTCCTACCAGCAGGAGATCGACCTGCTCAGCCTCTTCAAAGACGTGTGCAGCGACTACGTGCAGATGTGCACGGTGCCACAGCAGCTGCCCAATCTGATCGACCGGGCGATCCGGATCGCCGTCAGCGAGAGCGCGCCGACTTGCCTCATTTTCCCGTCCGACGTCCTCGAACTGAAATACGAGCCGCCCGAGCATGCCTTCAAGCAGGTGCCGTCCAGCCTGGGCTTCAGTGAGCCCCGCGTGTGTCCCGACGACGAGGCGGTCCGGAAGGCAGCCGACCTCCTCAACGCCGGCGAAAAGGTCGCGATGCTTGTCGGCCAAGGGGCGCGGGACTGCGTCGACGAACTGACGGAAGTCGCCGACATCCTCGGCGCGGGGGCCGCCAAGGCGCTGCTCGGCAAGGACGTGCTGCCCGACGACCTGCCCTGGGTCACTGGCTCGATCGGCCTGTTGGGCACCACGGCCAGCTGGCATCTGATGATGAGTTGCGACACGCTGCTGACGGTCGGCTCGAACTTCCCCTACACGCAGTTCCTACCCAAGCTCGACCAAGCCCGAGCGGTGCAGATCGACCGTTACGGCAAGTTGATCGGCATGCGCTATCCCTACGAGCTGAACCTCGTCGGCGACGCGAAAACGACGCTGCAGGCGTTGATCCCGTTGCTGGCGCGCAAGACTGACCGCTCCTGGCGCGAGAAGATCGAGAAGTATGTGGAGAAGTGGTGGAACACCGCCAATCGCCGGGCGCTGACGGATGCGGACCCGGTCAACCCGATGCGGATCTTCTACGAACTGTCCCAGCGGATGCCGTCGAACGCGATCATCGCGGCCGACTCCGGATCGGCGGCGAACTGGTATGCGCGGCATCTGAAGTTCACCAACGGGGTGCGCGGATCGTTGTCGGGCACGCTGGCGACGATGGGACCTGGCGTTCCGTACGTGATCGGCGCCAAGTGGGCCCATCCGGACCGGCCCACGATCGCGTTCACCGGTGACGGTGCGATGCAGATGAACGGCATGGCCGAGCTGATCACCGTTCACAAGTACTGGAAGCAGTGGAGCGATCCGCGGCTGATCGTCGCGGTATTGCACAACAACGACCTCAACCAGGTCACGTGGGAAATGCGCGCGATGGAAGACGCGCCGAAGTTCGAGGCCTCACAGAACCTGCCTGACGTCGACTATGCCGCGTTCGCCCGCAGTATCGGACTGAACGGCGAAAACATCGACGAGGCAGACAAACTCGGCAGCGCGTGGGAGCGGGCCTTGTCGGCCGACCGGCCGACCGTTCTGGACGTGCGGTGCGATCCCGACGTGCCGCCGATTCCGCCACACGCTACCTACGAGCAGGCCAAGTCTCTGGTGAAGGCCATCATCGGTGGCGACGAGGACGCCGGCGGCTTCATCAAGCAAGGCATCAAACAGAAAGTGCAGCAATACCTTCCGGGTGAGAAGGACGACTGAAGATGAAGGTCGTGGACGAGGCGCTGCACGACATCCGGACGGGGCGCTTCGAGCGCACACTGTCAGTGCTGACGGCAGTCGGCGCCGCCATCACTGCAGGTGAGATCTACTTCGAACATGACGGCGCGAGCTTCGGCAACAAGATGATGTACTGGCCAATTGTGGTGCTGCCCAGCGCGATTCCGGCGGGCATAGCCGCCTTCTTCTCGCAGCGCGCCGCGCGGACGGTGTTGCCGGTGGCCAGTGCCGCGATCGTGCTCAACGGGCTGCAGGGCACCTACCTGCATCTGCGCGGTATCAGGCAGCGTCCGGGCGGCTTCACGAAATACAACGTCGAAAGCGGTCCGCCGGCGTTCGCGCCGATGCTCGCGTCGCTGGTGGGTGGAATGGGCCTGCTCGCTGCGCTGTTGCGCCGAGAGAAGCTGCCATTCGACGGATCAGGCGACTGATGCCGTTTCGTCCGCCGTCCCAGCACGCGATCACCCCGCAGGGCAAAGGACGGTTCCCGGGCTTCGATGTCCTGGACCAGGTGCACGTGTGGGACGACGTCACAGCCGGCGTGGTGCTCGCGCGGCTGACGTTGCCGAACATGTTGTCGTTCTTCACTCCCAAAGAGGTGGGCATCGCCCATCCCATGCTCGATCTGCTGCTCGGTCAGGATGGTGAGCCCAGGGTGCCTGTGCTGCCGCTGATCGACGAGCGCCTCTCGACCGGCGAAACCGACGGTTGGCATTACGACGACATGCCCGAGGACGCCCAGGCGTGGTGTGACACGCTCGGCTACCTCGACGAGGATGCCCACGCCCGCCATGGCGCCGGTTACGCCGAACTCACCCACAACCAACAAGCGTGCCTGTTGCAGGACGTCCAGGATCTCAGCGATCGCGGCGAAACCTGGCACGGCCCGGCGGCGTCACACGTGTGGAGCTTGTGGACGCGCTACGCCACCACCGCGTTCTACTCCCACCCGTGGGCGTGGAACGAAATCGGTTTCAGCGGCCCTGCATATCCGCGCGGTTACCTCAACCCCGGGGTCAACGCCCGCGAAAAATGGGAGGTCGCCGACCATCACGACGTCGACCCGATCCCGTTCGCCGACCGGATCGAGCGGGCACGCAAGGCTCATGACGACATCGCGGGCGGTTCCTCAAATGAGTGACTACCGCGCCGTGCGCGCGCGCAACGAGTCCGCATGGCTCATCCCCAACGACGGCTCGCGGGTCAACCACCGGTTGCGCCGCGACATGCGCCGCTACGCCGAAAAAGACGAGGTCGACGTCGTCATCGTCGGCGCCGGTGCCGGGGGCGGCACACTGGCGCAACGGTTGTCGCGGGCCGGCTGGCGGGTCGTCATGTTCGACGCCGGCCCGTTCTGGGATCCCGACACCGACTGGGTCAGCGACGAACGCGGGTCGCACGTGCTGTACTGGACCGAGCCCCGTCAGATCGGTGGGTCGGACCCGGTTCCGTTGGGCTCCAACAACTCCGGACGCGGAGTCGGCGGATCGATGGTGCACTACGCGGGCTACGTGCCACGGTTTCACCCGTCGGACTTTTTCACACAAAGCGCCGACGGCGTGGGTTTCGACTGGCCGATCAGCTACGGGCAGCTGCGGCCCTACTACGAGCAGATCGAAGCCGAGCTGCCCGTGGCGGGACAGGACTGGCCGTGGGGCGATCCGCACAGCTACCCGCACCGTCCGCACCGGGTCGGCGGGAACGGCATGATCTTCCTG
>DATBFF010000091.1:0-5549 GCA_036558625.1 Mycobacterium sp.
GGCGTCGGCGAGGATTTTTGGCCCAGGGCGTATGACCCGAGTGTTCCCGACGAGATCATCGCCGTATCGGATGCCGATTCTTTCGACATGACCCGGCGACTGGCGCGGGAGGAGGCGCTGCTGGTAGGCGGGTCGTGCGGCATGGCAGTAGTGGCCGCCGTCGACGTGGCCGAACGGGCCGGGCCGGACTCGTTGGTCGTGGTGTTGTTGCCCGACGGCGGACGCGGCTACATGTCGAAGATCTTCAACGACGACTGGATGTCGTCGTACGGGTTTCTGCGCAGCCGCCTCGACGGCTCGGTGGCGCAGCCGACTGTGTCAGATGTGTTGCGGGGCAAGTCTGGTGCGCTTCCCGACCTTGTCCACACGCACCCGTCGGAGACGATTCGCGACGCAATCGGCATCCTGCGCGAGTACGGGGTCTCGCAGATGCCCGTCGTTGGTGCCGAACCCCCGGTGATGGCAGGCGAAGTCGCGGGCAGCGTGTCGGAGCGGGAACTGCTCTCGGCGGTGTTCGAGGGCCGCGCCAAGCTCGCCGACGCGGTCGCCCAACACATGAGTCCGCCGCTGCCGATGATCGGTGCGGGTGACGTCGCCGGAACGGCGGCCAAGATGCTCCGCGAGTGCGATGCGTTGATGGTTGTCGACGACGGCAAGCCCGTCGGCGTGATCACCCGCCAGGATCTGCTCGGGTTCCTGTCGGGGGCTCCAGCGCGGCCGTGAGCACGGGGATCCGCAGCGTCGAAAGTTGTTTCAAGACGCCTGTGCGCCGACGTTCTCCGGTAGGGTGAGCCTCGCTTTACTCACCGACGACGGTGCGAAAGGGAAAGCGCTTATGACCGAACAACCGCCGGGAAACTATCCACCACCGCCTCCCGAGGGTTATCCGCCGCCGCCACCGCCGCAAGGCGGATTCCCCCCGCCGCCGGGCTACGGCGCTGCGCCGGCCACCGGTACCAGCGGCCTGGCGATCGCCTCACTGGTGTGTTCAGTCGTCGGTGTTTTCTGCTCGGGCATCCTGTCGATCGTCGGGATCGTGCTCGGCTTCGTCGCGCTTAACCAGATCAAGCAGACTGGCCAGGGCGGCAAGGGCATGGCGCAGGCCGGCATCATCGTCGGCATCATCTCGTTGGTCCTGGGTGTCATTTTGGCCGTCATCTACTTCAGTTCGACCTGACGCCTTCTGAGAACACACGATGACCGAACCGCCTCCCGGTGGTTATCCACCGCCCAGTCCCGGCGGAAACGCTTATGTGTCAGGCGGATTCGGTGCCTTGCCCCAGGACGTGTACACCCCGTGGATCAGGCGGGTCGGTGCCACGGTCATCGACGGGCTGATCCCGGCGGTCATCGCAGCGATCGGGTGGATCCCGACCGCTGTCTGGCTGGCCTCCACAGGTGACTGCCACACGACGACGACGCAATATGACTACGGCAGCTATGTCGAGACGCAATGTTCCGCAGGTAGCTTCGTCGCTTTCATTCCCGGCATCGTCGCGTCTGTGCTCGCCACGGTGTTCGCGTTCTGGAACCTCTACCGGCAGGGCAAGACCGGCTCGACGGTGGGGAAGTCTGTGTTCAATTTCAAGGTTGTCAGCGAAAGGGACGGCAGGCCAATCGGTTTCCTGATGTCGATCGTCCGCCAGATCTGCCACATCGTCGACCAAATCATCTGCTACATCGGCTTCCTGTTTCCGTTGTGGGACCGCAAGCGCCAGACGATCGCCGACAAGATCGTGTCGACCGTGTGCCTGCCGACCGATGTGGTGCCGACGGCGGGAACTATCTGAACGCGCTCACTCCGGTCAGCGCCTCGCCGATCACGAGCTGATGCACCTCTGACGTGCCCTCGTAGGTCAACACCGACTCCAGGTTGTTGGCGTGCCGCAGTACCGGATACTCCAGCGTTATCCCGTTGGCGCCCAACAGTGTCCGGCATTCACGTGCGATCGCGATCGCTTCGCGGACGTTGTTCAGCTTCCCGACGCTGACCTGGTCGGCGCGGATCTTCCCGGCGTCCTTGAGCCGGCCGAGATGCAGTGCGAGTAGCTGTGCCTTCGCCAGTTCGACCGCCATGTCGGCAAGCTTGGCCTGGGTCAGCTGATAGGCGGCCAGTGGTTGGTCGAACACCTCCCGGGTGGTTACGTAGTCGAGCGTCGCCTCCAAGCAGTCGCGCGCCGCGCCGACCGCGCCGAACACAATGCCGAACCGCGCCTCGGACAGGCATGCCAGCGGACCCGACAGACCCCGCGCCTCAGGCAGTTTCGCTTCGGCGGGCAGCCGGACATCGTCGAGAATCAGCTCCGAGGTGATCGACGCCCGCAGCGACAACTTGTGCGACATCGTTCGCGCCGAAAAGCCCGGTGTATCGGCCGGGACGACGAAGCCCGCAATCCCGTCGTCGGTGCGGGCCCACACCACTGCGACATCTGCAACGGTCCCATTGGTGATCCACATCTTGGCGCCGTTGAGAATCCAGTCGGTACCGTCGCGCCGCGCATTCGTCCGCATCCCAGCCGGATTGGAGCCGAAGTCCGGTTCGGTCAGCCCGAAGCAGCCGATCGCTTCGCCGGTTGCCATCGTCGGCAGCCACTGCTGGCGTTGCTCTTCGCTGCCGTGCCGGTAGATGGCGAACATCGCCAGCGAACCCTGCACCGACACCAGGCTGCGCAGTCCGCTGTCGACCGCCTCGAGTTCCTGACACACCAGCCCGTAGGCCGTCGCGGTGGATCCCCCGCAGCCGTAGCCCTTCAAATGCATGCCGAGCAGCCCCAGCTTGCCCAGATCAGCGGCAAGCTCGCGGGCCGGCATTTCCCCGGACTCGAACCACTCGGCGACATGCGGGCGCAGCCGCTGCTCGCCGAATCGCCGAACCGTGTTGCGCAGCTCGATGTCCTCTGCCGACAGCAGCGAATCGACGTCGAGCATGTCGGCAATCTTGGCGGCGGCAGTCATGTCCTATGTCTACACCGCACAGCGCCGGTGTCCGCCCTCGATAGGCTCGACCACCATGAGCGAACCGCGCAGAGGTCTGGCGACCAGGGCCATCCACGCCGGCTACCGGCCGGATCCCGCCACCGGCGCCGTCAACACCCCGATCTATGCCACGTCGACGTTCGCCCAGGACGGCGTCGGCGGGCTCCGCAGCGGCTTCGAGTACTCACGCACCGGCAACCCGACGCGCGCTGCGTTGGAAGCCTCTTTAGCGGCGGTCGAGGACGCGGCCTACGGCCGCGCGTTCAGTTCGGGAATGGCGGCCACCGACTGCGCGCTACGGGCGGTGCTGCGTCCCGGCGACCACGTCGTCATTCCCAACGACGCGTACGGCGGGACCTTTCGGCTTGTCGACAAGGTGTTCACGGGCTGGGGCGTGACCTACAGCGCGGTGCCGCAGTCCAACGTCGATGCCGTGCGCGCCGCGATCACCGACAGCACAAAGCTGGTCTGGGTCGAGACACCGACCAATCCGCTGCTGACGATCGCCGACATCGCCGCAATCGCCGAGCTGGCACACGAGCGATCCGTGAAAGTATTGGTGGACAACACGTTTGCGTCGCCGGCGTTGCAGCGTCCGCTCACGTTGGGCGCCGACGTCGTCTTGCACTCCACCACGAAGTACATCGGTGGGCACTCCGACGTCGTCGGCGGCGCGCTGCTGACCAGTGACGAGGCACTCGACGAGGCATTCGCCTTCCTGCAGAACGGGGCTGGCGCTGTGCCCGGACCGTTCGACGCGTATTTGACATTGCGCGGACTGAAGACGCTGGTCGTGCGCATGCAGCGGCACAGCGAAAACGCCACGCGCGTAGCAGAATTCCTGCACGAGCACCCCGCAGTCAGCGTCGCGCTGTATCCCGGACTGCCTAGTCACCCAGGCCACGACGTGGCCACGCGCCAGATGAGCGGATACGGCGGCATGGTGTCGGTGCGGTTGGGGGGCGGGCGACAGGCTGCGCTCGACCTATGCTCCCGCACAGAGGTTTTCATCCTCGCCGAATCGCTTGGCGGGGTCGAGTCGTTGATCGAGCATCCAGGCGCGATGACGCACGCGTCGACGGCCGGATCGTTGTTGGAGGTCCCCGACGACTTGGTCCGGTTGTCGGTCGGGATCGAAGATGTGGCCGACCTGATCGCCGACCTGGAACAGGCGCTCGGTTAGCTCGATTGCCCTGCGGGCACGCCCGGACGCGTTTTCCTACTCGTGGTAGGGCTCGGCCTTCTTCAGCGTCACCTTCATCGTGTTGCCGTTGGGCAGTGTGTAGCTGCGCTGCTCGCCCTCCTTGGCGTCGAGCAACGCGGCGCCTAGCGGCGAATTGGGGGAGTACACCTCGAGCTTGCCGGCGTTCACGCCTTCTTGCCGGGTGCCAATCAGGAACTTCTCGGTGGTTTTGTCGTCGTGGAAGTAGACGGTCACCACCGACCCGGGCAGTGCCACGCCGGACTGCTTGGGCGCCTCGCCGACCTTCGCGTTGTTCAGCAGCTCCTGGAGTTGGCGGATGCGCGCCTCTTCCTGACCCTGCTCTTCGCGCGCCGCGTGGTAGCCACCGTTCTCGCGAAGGTCGCCCTCTTCGCGCCGGTCGTTGATCTCGGCTGCAATCACAGGGCGATGGGCGATCAGCTGGTCGAGCTCCGTCTTGAGGCGGTCATAGGCCTCTTGCGTCAACCAGGTCACCTGGGTGTCGGTCATCTCGTCGTGCTCCTTGTTCCTCGTGTTCGCATACGCTCGCGCGCGCAAACACTCCCCGCGTGTATTGCCGTTTTGGCAGATCGGTAATCAGCTCAAATGCAGCAATACACGGTCCCATCGGGAACCGTGTATCCGACGAGCCTACCACTCCGCAGGCTCGTCACATGCGGGCATAGGTGAGCCTATTTCTGCGGGACGAGGTACGCGGGCACATGTAGCCCGCAGCCGTATACGTCGCCCATGACCGGTGGCCGATTGGTCTTGACGATCGTGGTGACCTGCACGGAACTCTGCGTAGACGGTGGTACCAGCACTTCCCGACGACCGGTCTCGCTGCCGTCCTTGGACTTGCCGCGGACGATGCACACGGCCGGTTGTGACGGGTCGTCGCGGGTCACGGTGATCGTCACCTCGACGGTTTCGTCGTCGACCAGCCGGTACCCGGCAAGCGTCCCGCTCACGTCACTGCGCCCAAGTCGGTGGTAGCCGACGGCGGCCACCACGGCTCCGGCGGCGAGCACTAACAGCGTCAGCCCGATCACGATCCAGCGGCGGACACGGCGCGATTGCCCCTGGCGCCCATAACGGGCGGACGGACGATCGGTCATGTTTACCGGCCCATCGGTCGAGGGGAAAGACTAGGACTGGAACTATAGGGCTCAGCAACTTCACCGTCAGCGCATGAAGGGACGAGGGCAGAGCCGACGTGAGCGAACTTCGGATGCTGGCCGTGCACGCGCACCCGGATGACGAATCCAGCAAGGGCGCGGCGACGGCGGCGCGCTACGCCGCAGAAGGCCACCGCGTGCTGGTCGTCACGCTGACCGGTGGGGAGCGCGGCAGCATCCTCAACCCCGCGATG
>DATBFF010000092.1:0-8888 GCA_036558625.1 Mycobacterium sp.
CTGGGCGGCCGCGGTCCAGACCCCGCAGCGGCCAGCCGCAGGACCGGCGCAGGCACTTCCCTCCTATGGGGGGACGCCCTGGTGATCCACCCGCCCTGTGACAGAGGCGGTTCTTACCCCCTTGGAGGTGGCCGAAGTTCGCCAGATCCAGTCACTAGCAGGATGACACTGCCCGCCGTAGCGTCGGCGCGGCATCGTGTTGCGCCGCCCGCTCACCGGCATCCCCGGCCGGTGAGCGGGTTTGCGGCGGATGTCATCACCCACCCCCTCGCGCGGCCACTCCGGGGCGCGGAGGACGCGTTCAGCTCAGCGACCACACCACCGCGACCGACGTAGACGCGCGCTACTACGGCAGGCACGACGGCGTGCCGGTCGCCGACGCGGAGTGTGCGACGGAGAGAACCCCGTTCACCTAGCCGGGGGGACGCCTGGTGAGCGGGGTTCTAGACCGACAAGGTACGCGCTCATCCATCGCTCGGCAGAGGTTCGGCCTGGCAGCAACGCACCCGGCAGCGTTCGGCCAGGGTCAAACGCCGGCAAGACGGGCGCGACCGATGCGGGCCTAGCTATTCGAACACCTTGTGGATCGCGATCAGTTCTCCTTCGTACCGGTAGATTCGGTCGATCAGCGCGTGTAGTGCGTCCTGATCGGCTACCGCGCACCGCACCGTGGTCGCGCCGTTGTTGTGAGACAGCGTGCATCCATCGAACTCGTGCGTCAGAGTGTCACTGGCCAGTCCGATGAACATAAGGTCGTAGACGAGTCCAGTCATTGGCTATCCCGCGTTCGGCGAGTTGCGCCTCGTTCCGCTGACCGTCGCTCGGCACTGGTGGCGTTTAGCCGACGCGGCCAGTCACGGGCTGGGCTCGCCGATAGCGCACCTACCGGCACAGCGGTCATAGCGATCCCGCCAGCATGGTCACCCTGTGCGTCCGGCAGCGAGCAGTCGCTCTTAGAAGGCCAGCAGCGAACAGCCGACCTCAACCCGAACTGGCTGATGGTCTCAGCACGAGCGACGCTACGCGCACGCCGGCGGAACCGTAACCCCGACTCCAAATCGGCAAAGCCATCGGCACGGTTCTGTCGTCGGAGCCCTCAGCCTGAACCACTTCCGAGATCGAACTGTGTCAGTTCCTCGACAGCACATGTACCGCGGCGAGCTGGTCAGGCGGTGCGGGCCTCTGGGTCGTCGGGGTGTGGTTTGACGGGGGTCTTGCCGTTGAGCAGCAGGTCGACGAGTTGTTCGGCGAGGAGGTCGGTGACGGGTTCGCCGCTGATGAGTATTCGGTAGAACACCGCGCCGGCGTACACGTCCAGCAGCACGTCGGTGTCCGCATCGGGAGGGAGTTCGCCACGGGCGGCCGCGCGGTGGAGGATCTCGTCGACGGCGGATCGTCGGGGCCGGATGAGCTGGTTGCGGAACTGCTCGGCTTGCTGTGGGTCGGTCATCACGTCGGCGGCCAGTGCGGGGATGACCGCGCCTACCGGTGTGTGCGCGAAGGCGTACATGACGCCCCGGACGGCGATGAGCAGGTCGTTGCGCAGATCGCCGGTATCGGTCGGCGTCAAGGTGGGCAGCGCGAGTCTGATGGCTTCGATGACCAGTGCTGGTTTGGTCGGCCACCGCCGGTAGACGGTTGTCTTTCCGACTCCGGCGCGGGCTGCGACTCCTTCGATCGTGAGCGCGCCGTAGCCGGCCTCGGTGAGCAGTTCGGTCGTCGCGGTGAGGATGGCGGCGTGTGCCCGGGCGCTGCGCCGATTCGCTGGCTCGGCCCGTTCGGGCTGACCGGCTGTGGCTTCGCTCATGGCTGCGATTTCTCCTAGCATGGTCCAATCGAAACGATACGTTGCGTCTTGACGCGCGGCAAGGGGGCGGCGTAGCTTCGGGTTTGCGTGAACGTCCGACTGCGCCGACCCTTTCACCCAGTGCTGGCATTCAGATCAGCCAGGCCGACGCTCCGGCCGATATGGGCAGGAGCCATCCGATGGCCGGTCGCTTCCTGAGTGATTCCGTTACTACAGGCCCGTTCTGCGGGCGGTGAGCGGCATGTTGGCCACGCTTGGTCTGTTCGTGTATCGACGCCGGCGGTTGGTGCTGCTCGTGTGGGTGATCCTGTTCGCTGTCGGCATCGTCGTCGGCGGCAGCGTGTTCAGTCACCTCAAGGACTCCAATGGGGCCGGCTCGGCCGAGTCGGTGCAGGGGGCGCAGCTGCTTGAGGACGCCAGTACCACGAGCGTGGGCCTGGTGGCCGTGGTGGACGGCCAGTCCGTCGATGATCCGGCCACTCGCGCGGCGGTCGTGCGGGCCAGTCAAGCCGTGTCCGAGCTGCCGCACGTGGCCGGCGTCGTCAATGCGTACGACGCCAGCGATCCTCGGCTGCGGGCAACCAACGGCCGGGCGAGCCTGATCGTCATCACGCTGGACGAGACCAACGACATGGCGAGGGTCAAGGGCGACGTCAGCCAGGTTCGGAAGACGCTGGACCACGCTGTTCCGGGCACGACGGTGAAGGTCGGCGGCCAGCTCGCCGCGATGACCGACCAGAACGACGCAACGCAGAAGGACCTCGTGAAAGGCGAGCTGATCGCTCTGCCGATTCTGCTGCTCGCCTTGTTCCTGGTGTTCCGCGGCTGGCGTTCGGCAGTGCTGCCGGTGATGAGCGCTCTGGTTACCGTCGCTGGCGCGTTGTTGATCCTGCTCGCGGCGACCAAGGTCGTCGACGTCGGCGGTTACGCGATCGACGTGGTCGCGTTGTTCGGTATCGCGCTCGCGGTGGACTACAGCCTGCTGATCGTGAACCGGTTCCGGGAGGAGCGCGCCGCCGACCCCGACGGTGCCATCGCCACAATCGTGTCCCGCACCACCGCAACCGCCGGACGGACGATCACCTTCTCCGCGATGATCGTCATCGCCTCGCTGGCCGGCCTGTTCGCGTTCGGCGATCCGACGTTCACGTCGCTGGCCATCGGCGGCATCGCCACCGTGCTGGTCGCTCTGACGGCCGGTCTCACCCTGGTGCCGGCCCTGCTCGGAGCTTGGGGGCGCAAGATCAAGCCTGCGGTTCACCAGGTGGCCGACGAGGGATTCTTCGGCAAGCTGGCCCGCCGGGTGCAAGGCCACCCGATGGTCGTTGCCGTCGCGACCGCCGCGATCCTGCTGGCCGCCGCCGTGCCGTTCCTCGGCGCGCACTTCTCGAACGGCGATCCGCGCACGCTGCCGACCTCGTTCGAGAGCCGGGCCGTGAACGACGTGCTCGCCGCGAGCTTCCCCGGAACCCAGGCCGATCCGATCCAGGTCGTGGGCCGGGTACCGACCAGCGACCCCCGGGTTACCGCCTACGTCGCACAGGTCAGACAACTGCCCGGCGTCGCCTCCGTAACCGTCGAGCAGGGCCTGATCGGGAACGTATCCGCGATCGACGTCATCCCCACGGGCAGCTCGCAGGACGCCACCGCGCAGCACCTGGTCCGTGACCTTCGGGCCAACGCGCCGCCGTATCAGTCCTATGTCACCGGCACGGCTGCATTCCTCATCGACTTCGAGCACCAGATCACCGAGCGGCTCCCCTACGCGCTGCTGCTGATCGCATTGGCGACCTTCATCCTGCTGTTCTTGATGACCGGCTCGGTGCTGGTGCCCATCAAGGCGCTGATCATGAACGCGCTGTCGCTCGGCGCCACCTTCGGCGCGCTGGTATGGATCTTCCAGGACGGCCACCTGTCCGGGCTGCTCGACTTCACCGCGTTCGGGGCGATCGAAGTGTGGGTGCCAGTGGTCGTCTTCGTGTTCGCGTTCGGCCTGTCGATGGACTACGAGGTGTTCTTGCTGTCGCGGATCAAGGAGTGTCACGACGAGGGTTGCGACTCCGACACCGCAGTCGCCCACGGCCTGCAGAGATCCGGGCGGATCATCACCTCCGCCGCCGCGCTGGTCATGATCGTATTCCTGGGCTTTGCCGCCGGCAGCAGTCTGGGCATCAAAGAGATGGGTCTCGCCCTGGCGATCGCGGTCGCTGTGGACGTCACCCTGGTCCGTTGCCTACTGGTACCCGCCACGATGACCTTGCTCGGCAAGGCCAACTGGTGGGCACCCGCGCCGCTTCGTCGCATCTATGCGCGATTCGGGATGCGCGAGGCGCCCGCCGCGGGCGAACCACCCATCCCCGCGCCGCCGGAGCCGACGCGCGCCCCCTAGCACCCGTACCCGAATCGGCCACGCCCCGGAGCGGCCACTGACGACGCCCCCCGCCCACGACGCGACCACGCAGACCCGCACCGGCAGCACATACGGAGGGAAAGCCGATGACGGTTGATGATCCTTTCAGGACCGAGGCCGACACCGATCGACGCAGACCCGCCTCGGCATGTTCGTCGCCGGATGTGCTGGTGATCGGCGGCGGCCAGGCCGGTCTGGCCATGGGCTACCACCTCGCCCAGACCGGGTTGCGCTTCCAAATCGTGGACGCCGGCGATCGGGTCGGCCACGTATGGCGGTCGCGCTGGGATTCACTGCGGCTGTTCACACCCGCGCAGTACACCAACCTGCCCGGCCTGCCGTTCCCCGCCTCCCGCGACACCTATCCAGGCAAGGACGACGTCGCGAACTACCTGGAGTTGTACGCCCAGCAGTTCCAACTGCCGATCCAATCCGGCGCGAGCGTGACGTCGCTGACCAACAGCGACGGCGGCTACACCGCGAAGGTCGGAACCGCGACGCTGCAAGTGAGGCAGGTCGTCGTTGCGACCGGACCGTTCCAGGTTCCGTTCGTCCCGCCGATCGCCAAGGACCTCAGCCCCAAGGTGAGGCAACTCCACAGTGCGCACTACCAACGTCCACAAGACATCCCGCCGGGCAAGGTGCTGGTGGTCGGCGCCGCGAACTCCGGCTGCCAGATCGCCCAGGAACTCTCCACGACACACACTGTGGAACTCGCGACCGGCCAGCACATCCCCACCATCCCGCAGCGACCACTCGGCCGCGACGTGTGGTGGTGGGCCAGCCATGCACGGCTGGACAAGATCACCGCGACCTCGAAGCTGGGCCGCCGACTGGCCGGCCGCGATCAACGCATCGGGGCAAGCCCCCGACGCCTCGCCAGGCACCACGGCGTCCGAATCCGCCCCAGGCTCACCACGGCCGCTGGCCGCACGGTGACCTTCGCCGACGGCGTCACGTCCGAATTCGACGCCGTGATCTGGGCGACCGGATACAGCACGGATCACTCCTGGATCGACATCCCCGCCGCCAAAGATGACCACGGACGCCTCCGGCACACACGTGGCCTCACCACGTCGCCGGGGCTATACGTTCTCGGACTCACCTGGCAACACACCCGAGGCTCAGCGCTGCTCGGCTGGATCGGCGCCGACGCCGCCTACCTCACCCAACGCATCACCGCGCCGCACCGGCACGACCAACCGACCAGCCTCACCGTCGCCGCCCGCACCATCACAACCGAGTAACCGCCCAAGGAAGGCCACCATCTCTAGCCACCCCCATCCCGCGCAGCTCGGCGTCCGCGGTGACCGGTAGCGCGGCTTGGAGAACGACAGGTGCGGTCAGGCACTCGACGGCATTGTGTTCGTCGACGTGGGCGTCGCGGCCGGTGCGTTTGCGGATGTCTTCTTCGATCGTGGCGATGACCCGGCCGACGCTGTAGGGCGCGGCCTGGTCGGCGCGGGTCATGCGTAAGAGCTCTACTGAACACCCCCGGGTGGATGCAGCTGCAGCAGGATCGCCGCCGTGGCCAGACCCAGACCGGCGACGGCGGCCACGGGGGGCGCGGCCAGCGCGAGGCCCGCGACCACGCAGCCCGGACGACACCAGATCCGCGGCCCGGCCCGCGCTGCCCGGCCAACTCTGAACACTCCCTCGATCTTCGGTCACCCGCCGTTCGGCGCCGGTGCGGCTGGGGGCAGGTCCATCCCCGCCCGCACTTGGACGAGTGGGGTGTCAGGCACCGTGATCAGACCGCGCGTCGGTCGGTCGAGGTCGAACGTCACGACCAGCGTCGACGTGATGAGCAGCGCCGCCACGAGGACGGTGAGGACGCCACGGCCGATCGTGCTCAGATGCCGGCCCAGCGAGGCGAGCTGTCGGCATCTCAGGTGTTGGTTGGGTAGACATGGTTCACCTGCCTGTTCGGCACGATCGACGGCGTCAACCCTTCGACGTGCTACTGTCCGCCGAAGCCCAGGTGCCGGGCGAGAAGCGTCGCTGGATCTACCGGTCGGCTGAGGCCAGCGACACCACCGCCGAGCCGGCTTTCCTGGTGCAGAAGCGGTGGGCTGCACAGAGCACGCCGACCTCGCCGAGAACCCTTTCTCATTGGCGAAACATAACAGGGCCAGGTTCCACCCTTGGGGGCGCACGCCACTCATCCACAGCGTTTCAGGCAATGGAGCAAGTGACCTTATATCGGATAGTGGAGCTGTCAGCAGTGTGCCGCTGGCGCGTGCGCTCCTAATTTAAAGGGGCCGATTGATAAACACGTGAAGAGCTTCGACCGTTCGTCGGATGTTCGAATCTCCGCGACGGTCGCGAGGGCAACTGACGCGCCGTAGATCCGTGCCCTTGTTAGTAACCCATATGTCGGAGTGTGCTGCCGGGCAAGGAACTCCGGGATGGGTGGCTGGGCGCTGCAAGGACGGCAGCCTTAGGTCCACGCACAACTACGTCCGCTGGGGTCATGCGGGTGGCCTCACCCGTCCCGGTGCCACCCGGCGGCACGAATAGCGGTTCGAGCTCGAACCCGATGGCAAACCCGACATTCAAAAGGGAACCGGCGCACCCGGTCGTGCGCACCTCTACGTCGACTGCAAGCTCGTCGCCGAGAGCGATTCCCGCTCACCGCGCCCGTCTTCGTCAACCCGAGCCGCCTGACCTGCGACGCGAACCCGAACCTCGCCGTGGTCGATCCCGACTACCATTCGGTTCTTCAGCAGCGACGGGTCATTGCAGCTGCTCAGCCTTTCGGATGATCGCAGCGGGATACGGCGCGACGATAACGTGCTCGATCGCGATTTCGTTGCAGACCTTGCCGGTCACCCTCCCAGTAGATGACGACTTCTGCGTCGGCCGCCCAGCCAAGGATTTCGGCATCCGGTCCCGGTCGGCAGCCCTCGCCCAGCCGTCCGATCAGCGGACGGGTGTCGCAGCGAGCAGTTCGCGGGCGTGCTGTGCGAGCCTGTGCTCGACGACGACCTCGTAGTTGGTTGCGACGACCTGGCTCACGGAGGAGAAGTCCCGTGTGCCGCCACGGCTGGCGGCGGCGAACCCGAGTTGGCTCCAGACCAGCCCGAACAGCGCCCCTAGTAGGGGTGTCGCGATCACGACGCCGAGGTGAGCATCCTTACTGAACAGTGCAAACGCGAGGCCTACGAACATCCCCAGCCACAAACCCGAGATCGCGCCGCCTAGCGCGCGCCGGCCGCGGGTCAGCCGACCGGTAACGCGCTCGATCGACCTGAGCCCGGTTCCGACGATCGCGACGTTCTGCACCGGGAACGCGTTGTCGGACAGGTGGTCGACCGCGCGCTCGGCCTTCTCGTAACTGTCATAGACCGCGAGGGATATCGGATAGTTCAGGCTCAGCACCGGGCGGTTGCCGATGCGTGACATCGTCATCGCTCCGCGCGCGTGATGCTGGTCCGCTGCGGTGGATTCCGAGGAACGCGAGTGATAGCGGTTTCGAAGGCGGTCATGGCCCCGCCGATCCAGGCCCGAGCTCCGGGCCGGTTGGTATTCACCGATGGGCGAGGGTGGCAAGGACGCCGTCCTGCGAAAGACCCGTCGGCACCGTCGATGCTACGCCCTCCAACACGCGTGTCCCGCAGTGCGCACGACTCACGATCGGCTGCTCGCGGGGCAGTGGTGGTGCGATGATGGTTCGTGGGCGTCGATGATGTAGGGACCAGCGATGAGCGAGTTCGATCCGGATGAGGGTGGGCCGCCGGGGGTTGAGTCCGGAGCAGGCCGCCCTCGATGTGGCGGATCTGCAATCCAGCTTGACCGATCTGGCGGGCTTGGTGACCGCAAGCATGGGGCCGGAGGATTTGCTGGCCCGGGTGGCGGACTTTGCGGCGCGGGCGATTCCCGGAGCGGACGGGTCGGGGTGACGCTGTTGCAGGCCGATCGCCCTGACAATCGGGTGGAGGCGCTGGCGGCCGGTGCGCCGTTCGTGGCCGAGATCGACGAGATCCGATACGTCGTGCTCAGAGAGGCCCGTGCATCACGGCGGCACTGGAGCGACGGACAGTGCGGTCGGGATCGCTGGGAGGGAGAACTTGTGGCCCCGGTTCGGTCCGCGGGTGGGTCGGTTGGGCGTGCACAGCGTGTTGTCTTTGCCGCTACCGCTACCCGATCGGGTGATCGGCGCGATCAAGGTTTACGCCCACGGCAAGGACGTCCTCGACGAGCACGCGGCCGCGCTGGGCGAACTGTTCGCCGTTCCGTCCGCAGTGGCGGTGCACAACGCCCAGGTTCTGCCCCGAGCTCAGGCGTTGACCGACCAACTGCAGGCCGCACTGTCCAGTCGTCCGGTCATCGACCAGGCGATCGGAATCCTGCGCGCACGCAGCGGCGGCACTAGCGAGGAGGCCTTCGACCGTTTGCGTGAGATCAGCCAGAACGAGCACGCGCGGCTGGGCGTGGTGGCGCGGCGCGTCGTCGACGAAGCGGTCCGTCGGGCGCGGGCCCGCCACAACATCCCTTGAGCGTCAGGGTAGGCGTGTGGCTGTGCAGCGCAGCGACCCGCGTGTTCGGTTCTTGGCAGGCCAACCGCGCTCGGGGCGCCATCGGAGTACATCCCTCGTGGAGATCACCGCAGCGGTAGCGGCCGATCTTGTCGCGCTCGCCGGAGCTCTCGACGAGCCCCCAGGTGGACTT
>DATBFF010000093.1:0-17537 GCA_036558625.1 Mycobacterium sp.
CGGTGCCGGCCTTTGATGCCGACTATTGGGTGTCGAATCTGCGTAAGCCGGTGCGGTTCAGCCAGGCCATCACCGCGGCCGCCCAAGACCACGCCACCTTCGTCGAAGTCAGCCCCCACCCACTGCTCACCCACGCCATCGCCGGCAACCTGGAGTCGGCCAGACCGCGCGGTGACGCTCAGGTGGCGGCGACGCTGCACCGGGACAACCCCGAAACACTCGCGTTCCACACGAAACTGGCCACTGTCGCGCCACCAGCCGCCACCGTCGAGCACACCGGAACGGAAAGTCACGCGGATCTGCCGCCCACGCCGTGGCTGCATACCAGGTACTGGGCCGCCCCGTCCTCAGCCAACCGGCAGTCGGCAAGCGCGCACCCGCTGCTGGGCACCCACATCGAGATGCCGGCCGGGGGCGGTCATGTGTGGCAGGCCGATGTCGGCACCGAATCCATTCCGTGGCTGGCCGATCACAAGGTGCACGGTCAACCGGTCATGCCCGCAACGGGTTTCGCCGAGATCGCGCTGGCCGCTGCCAGCGAAGCACTGGGCTCAGCTGCCGTGGCCGTCAACCGCCTCGAAGTCGAACAGATGCTCCCGCTGGACGGGCAGACCCAGATCACGACCCAACTCATCGGAGGCAGCGAAAACTCCACCGATGACATGCGCGTCGAAATCCACTCGCGCTCGGCCAACGGCAATTGGCGTCGGCATGCGGTGGCCCGCGTGCAGGCCACCGAACCCGCAAGCGGTGTGACCGAGCCGAACCGGGTTGTGGCCTCCGGCACTGCCATCTCGCCCGCGGACCTCTATACGGCGTTGCGCCGCACCGGTTTACATCACGGCCCGGCGTTTGCGGCACTGACCCGGATCGTGGCGCTGCCCGGCGATGCGGCGGAAACCGAGATCGTCTTGCCCGACACGGCCACTGCGCATCGCGCGTACCGGCTGCACCCGGTGCTGCTCGATGCGGCCCTGCAGGGGCTGGCCGCAGCAATGTCTGCGGAGTCGTTGACGGATTCCAGTGAAGCCACCTATCTGCCGGTGGCCATGGAGACCATTCGGGTGTTCGGTGAGGTCGGCCGGCACGCCCGCTGCCGCGCGGAAGTGAGCAACGTCGACGACCAAGGCGCCGGCAAGATGGGCCGCGTCGTCCTGATGGACGACACCGGAACCCCGACCGCCGAGATCACCGGCATCTACCTGCAACGCGTGCAGCGCCGCACAGTGCCGTTGCCGCTGAGCCAGAAGATCTTCGACACCCATTGGCTTCCGGCGCCGACCGAAGCCGGCGCAGCGCCCGACGGCAGCTGGCTGGTGTTGACCGACGGCGCCGAAACCGAAAAGATCGCAAGGGATTTCATCGAGAGGTTCGGCTCGGAAACCCGCCGGCTGATCAGTGCGGACCTGTCGCGCGAATCCGCGGTGTTGGACGCGTTCGCGCAAACCGCCGCGGACCCTGACCTTCCGCCGGCCGGGGTGATCGTCTTCGCAGGACGACACGCGTTCGGGGGAGCCGACACCGACGGTGCGCCGACGCGGGGCCGCGACTTGGTCTGGGCCGTCTCGTCGACGGTGCGAGCAGTGGTCGGCGGATGGCACGGTAAGGCGCCGCGGCTGTGGCTGGTTACGCGCGACGGGCTGGCGGTGCGCGACGGCGAAGCGGGCGACCCCTCGGCCTGCTCGCTGAAAGGGCTGATCCGCGTGCTCGCCTACGAACATCCGGACCTGCGCGCCGGTATCGTCGATCTGGACACCGGCGACGACGTGCTGGCGGCGCTGACGACTGAGCTCGGGTTGGCCGGCACCGACGACATCATCGCGTGGCGCGGCGGACAGAGATACGTCGAACGACTCTCCCGCGCAACGCTTGACGGTGCTGCGCGCCGGCCGGTCGTCCGGCACGACGGTGCGTACGTGATCACCGGTGGCCTCGGCGGCATCGGCCTCGTCGTCGCTCGCTGGCTCGTCGACAAAGGCGCCGGGCGAGTGGTTCTCAACAGTCGATCCGAGCCTTCGGCCGAGCAACGCGAGGCGCTTGCGGCGCTCGAGGAACGTGCCCAGGTAGCCGTCGTCTCCGGCGATATCTGTGCACCCGGGGTGGCCGAGCGGCTCGTGAGCGCCGCCGAAGAGACCGGTCTCACCTTGCGCGGGGTGGTGCACGGTGCCGCGGTGATCGACGATCAGATCGTCGCGGCGCTGTCCGGCGACAGCCTGGACCGGGTGTGGGCACCCAAGGCCGCCGGCGCGTTGCGGTTGCACGTGGCCACGGCCGCGGCGGAGCTGGACTGGTGGGTGGGTTTCTCCTCGACGTCGTCTCTGCTGGGTGCGCCCGGACAGGGGGCGTATGCGGCGGCGAGCGCCTGGCTGGACGGCTTGGTGGCGTGGCGACGCGCCTCGGGTTTGCCTGCCACGACGGTCAATTGGGGTCAGTGGTCTGACATCGGTGTCGCGCGGTCGTTGACGTTCAGCGCGCTCGATCCCATCGCTCCCCCCGAAGGCATTGAAGCCCTCGAGGCGATCCTCGCCGCCGACCCAACCCGGATCGGTGTCGCACGGCTGCGGCTCGACCGCGCCGCTGCGGCATTCCCTGAGCTCTCCCAACTCGGGTATTTCGCAACGCTCGCCGAGGAATTGGACGTCGACACCGACGACGACTGGGCCGGCCCCGATGCGCTTGGCGAGATGGATCTCGCCGAAGCCAGCCGGGTGGTCACCGCGCGGCTGGCTAGTCGCATCTTGGCTATCATGGGCTACCCGAAGGACAGCGCGATCGAGACCGACCAGCCGTTGACCGAGCTGGGAATGGATTCGCTGATGGCAGTGCGGATCCGCAACACCGTTCGCGGTGACTTCGGGGTGGAACCGCCGGTGGCCCTGTTGTTGCAGGGCGCCTCACTGGCAGAGGTGACGACCGACCTGATCCGTCAACTGGGCATCGGCGGGCAGGAGCAACCCGTCAGCGCCGGCGGAGTTGGTGATCGAGCCAAGCAGCGCGCCGCAGCGCGGCAACGGGCCGCGGCGCGGCGAAAGGTAGGAGACCGAGTGTGACCGGCGAGAGCGCACTGCCACCCAACGCGATTGCGGTCATCGGAATGGCCGCGAGATTTCCCGGAGCCAGTTCGGTGTCGGCGTTCTGGGACAATCTGCGCCGCGGCGAGGAATCGATCGTCACCCTGTCCGAGGACGACCTTCTTGCCTCCGGCGTCGGCGAGAAGGCTCTGGCGAACCACGCCTATGTGCGGCGCGCGGCGCTGCTGGACGGGATCGACGAGTTCGACGCCGACTTCTTCGGTTTCACGCCGCAAGCGGCGCGGATGACCGATCCCCAGCATCGGCTGTTCTTGCAGTCTGCGTGGCATGCGCTGGAAGACGCCGGGTACCAGCCCGGTCAGATCGACGGCTCCGTCGGTGTTTACGCGACCAGCACCACCAGCGGGTATCTGCTGCACAACATCATGTCCAACCATGACCCCAACGCGGTCATCGGGCAGGGCGTCACGTTCGAGATGGTCAACCTGTCCTTGCAGAACGACAAGGACTATCTGGCGACGAAGGTGGCGCACCAGTTCAACCTGCGCGGCCCGGCGTTGTCGGTTCAGACGGCGTGCTCGTCGGCGTTGGTCGCACTGCACCTGGCCTGCCAGAGCATCTTGAACGGGGAATGCGACATGGCGCTGGCCGGTGGCGCGTCGCTTCGCATTCCGCACCGCGTCGGGTACTGGCACAATCCCGGTTCGATGGTGTCGCCGACCGGCCACTGCAGGCCGTTCGACGCCCGGTCGGACGGCACGATCTTCAGCAGCGGAGTCGCCGCAGTGGTGCTCAAGTCGCTGGAGGTCGCTGTCGACGACGGGGACCGCATCCACGCCGTGATCCGCGGATCGGCGGTGAACAACGACGGGTCGACCAAGATGACGTACGCCGCTCCCAACGCGGCCGGCCAGGCCGAGGTCATCGCCGAGGCGCACGCGGTAGCCGAGGTCGACGCCGCGACCGTGAGCTACATCGAGACGCATGGAACCGGCACCCCGCTGGGCGACCCGATCGAAATCGAAGGACTGCGCCAGGCATTCAGCGTCTCCGAAGCGGACCGTGCCGGTCCGTGTTTCATCGGATCGGTCAAGTCCAATATCGGCCACCTGGAGTCGGCGGCCGGAATGGCGGGACTGATCAAGACCATCCTGTGCCTCAAGCACCGCGCGATTCCGGCGACACTTCACTTCACCAGCCCCAACCCGGAACTGCACCTCGAGGGGGGACCGTTCGAGGTGCGCAGCGAAAACGGCCCGTGGGAATGGGACGGCGTTCGGCGCGCCGGGGTCAGCTCGTTCGGGGTGGGCGGTACCAACGCGCACGTCGTGTTAGAAGAGTGGGCAGGAGCATCCGTTTTATCTCCGTCGGTTTCCGCGCCCGGGCCGCAGGTGCTGCTGTTGTCGGCTCGATCCGACGAGTCGCTGCAGCAGGCCAGTTCGGCGCTGGCCGCCGAACTGTCCGGCCCGGACGAGATCAGCATGCCCGACGTCGCGTACACGCTTGCCCGCCGCCGCACAGAGAACATCCGCATGGCGGCGGTGGTCAGCGACCGCGAGGACGCCGTGGCGGTGCTGCAGCAGCCCGAGCACGACAACGTGTTCGTCAGCGAATCCACTGCGGCCAGCGGCAATTCGGATCGCGTCGTTTTCCTGTTCCCGGGCCAGGGCGCTCAGCATGTCGGGATGGCGCGCGGCCTCTACGAGTCCGAGCCGGTGTTCGCCGAGCACTTCGACCAGTGCGCCGAGGGGTTCAACGCCGAGCTCGGGATCGACCTGCGCGCAGAGGTTTTCGACGGAACCGCCCGAAATCTGGAGCGCACCGATCGGACCCAACCCGCGCTGTTCACGGTGGAGTACGCGCTGGCCAAACTCATCGAGAGCTACGGTGTGAGCCCGGCGGCGATGGCGGGCCACAGCATCGGTGAGTACGCCGCGGCCGCCGTTGCCGGTGTCTTCGACGTAGCCACGGCCGTCAAAGTGGTGTCGATGCGCGCGCGCCTCATGCACGCCGCGCCGCGCGGAGTCATGGTGGCGGTGGCGACCAGTCCCGATGCCATCGCCGAACACCTGTCGGGTGACGTGGACGTGGCCGCCGTCAACGACCCGGGTGGCTGCGTCGTCGCGGGCACCGAGGAGAACATCCGCGCATTCACCGACCGCCTCGCCAAGGCTGGGATCGTTGCGCGCCGGGTCCGTACGTCGCACGCGTTCCATTCGCGACTGATGGATTCGATGATCCCGGAGTTCACCGGTTTCTTGTCCAGGCTGACCATCGCGGAGCCTCGAATCCCATTGCTGTCCAACGTCACCGGCACCTGGCTGGCCGCCGGCGAGGCCACCAATCCGGCGACCTGGGCGCGTCAGGTACGGGCGACGGTCCGCTTCGCCGACGAACTCGACGTGCTGCTTGCAGATCCGCACCGGGTCGTAATCGAAGTGGGCCCGGGCGGAACGTTGACCGCCTCGGCGATGCGCCACCCCAAGTGGTCAAGCAGTCACCGCGCGGTGAGGCTGATGCGTCATCACGCGCAGAACCGCGACGACCGCGACGCGTTCCTGCTCGCGCTGGGGCAACTCTGGTCAGCAGGGCTCGACGTCGACTGGACACCGCTGCGTGGTGACCATCAGCCACGGCTCGTGTCACTTCCGGGCTATCCGTTTGAGCGCCAACGGCATTGGGTGGAGCACAATGCGTCCGCGCGGTGGACCGAGGGCGTCGCCGCCACGAACGGGACGGCAGCGGCGTCGTCGAACGGGACCGCGAGCCCGCGGCGCGCGGCCACCGACGGCGGTTCGCCGGTCGAAGAGACATTGCAGCGCATCTGGGCGCAATGTCTCGGCGTCAGCTCGGTTGACCGCACTGCCAACTTCTTCGAACTGGGCGGCGACTCACTGGTCGCGATCAGTGTCGCGATGGCCGCCGCCAACGAGGGCCTGGACCTGACCCCGCAGGACCTGTACGACAACAGCACCGTGGCCGCTCTGGCCAAGGCGCTGGTGGCGCGATACGCGGCCGGCGGCCTGGCGCGCCAGTCGCCCAGCGACGTGGTGCATCCGCCGGTTCCGCCGAACATCATGCACTTCCTCGAGAACGGGGTTCGAGAGCGCGGCCAGTGGCGGATCCCCGTGATGCTGCGGCTGAGCCCCGACGTGCCGGTCGACGACGTGCGCGCGGTGCTCACCGCGGTGACCGGCCACCACGACGCGTTGCGGCTGCGGATCGTGGCGCGCGCGGGCTCAACCGAACAGCACATCGAAGCGCCGCAAGAGTTCGCCGAGCTGGACATCCACTCGGTTCCGGACGGTTTGGAGCCCGGCAGCCGGCAGGAGCGCGACGCGGTGTTCGACATCTTCAAGGCACAGCTTCGCGCACAGGAGTCCGACAGCCCGCCGTTGACCGCCACGTATGTCCGCGGCGGACCGGGCGGTCCGTGTTACCTGGCCCTCGGTGTACACGGGATGGCGGGCGACAACGTGTCGCGCGACGTCCTGCTCACCGACATCTTCACCGCGTTCGGTCAGCGGTTGGCCGGCGAGGAGATCACGCTGCAGCCGGTGGCCACCTCGTGGGCCGAGTGGTCGCAGCGCTGCGTTGCGCTTGCCACACATCCCGCGGTCGTCGAAAGCCGCGATTTCTGGCTTCAGAGCGCGTCGGGCACCGATCTGCGTGTCGGCTCCGAGGCCGACGAGTCGCCCGGCGTTGCCGACCTGACGCGGTTGTCGTCGACGCTATCCGCCTCGGACACAACCGAACTCGACGACGCGCGGCGCCGGCTGGCGTTGCCGATCGAGGACGTCATGCTCGCCGCGCTGGCCCGCACGATCGCGACTACCGTTGGCGAGGGCACCGTCGCAGTCGATCTCGGCGGCCCCGGTCGCTCGGTGCTCAAACCTGACGTCGATCTGCGCCGCACGGTCGGCTGGTTCACCACCGTCTACCCGGTCGCGCTGCGCTGCGCCGCGGGCGACGAGGTGAGCACCCGGCAGTCGGTCGAGGACGTGCATGGGTTACTGGCGGCCGTCCCGCACTATGGAATCTCCTACGGGCTGCTGCGTTACCTGTACGCGCCGACCGCGCGCTTGCTGGGCGACGCGCGTCCCGCCGACATCTTCTTCTCGTACGTCGGCGCGATTCCCGAGTTGCCGTCGTTGTCATCCGACGACGCACCGGTCCAGTTCGACAGCGACACCGAATTGCCGGTGCGCGAGGCGATTCCGGGCTTGGGCCACGCCGTGGAGCTGCGGGTGTATCGCTCGGGTGGTCTGCTGCATCTGGATTGGTGGTACGACGCACGCCGGCTCGAGCCAGCCGTGGCGCAATCGTTAGCGGAAGGATACTCGGACACGCTGATGGCGTTGGCTCGCGCCGCGATCGCCGATGATGAGATGGACTCGGCCAGCGACGGACTGTCCCTGGTGGACTTGTCGTGAGCGAGACGCAGGAGTGCGGGGGCTCTCGCTCGGCGGTGAGGTGCGAGGACCACTCATCGAAATGCTGATCTGGGCCGCGGCGATCATTTGTGTGTGCGCGATACCGATGGTCCTGGGATATCGCAAAGCGAGCATGCGTGGCTGATCTCCGGTCCGCAAAACATCAGGGAGTCTGAAAGTTGTTTCCATCGTCGGTCATTCGCAAGCTGGCCAACAGCGAGGAAATGCTCGCCGAGACGCACAACTTCGTGGGTCTGGGCGCTCATTTGAAAGGACCGGTCGACGTCGACGCGTTGTCCACCGCTTATGACGCTCTGCTCGAAGCGCATCCGGTGCTGACCGCGCGCCTCGAGCGCGGGCCCGACGGCCGGCATGAGATTGTTGCCGACGATCTTCTGCCCGCCGGGATCGAGGTAGTGGAGCTCGACGACGCGGCGGCGGAGGGTCCCGCGTTGCACTTCGACCAGGGCGAGTCGCTGGTCCACATGCGGGTGACCATCCGCGACGGGCAGGCGCAGCCGACGCTCTACGTTCATCACAGCCTCGCCGACGGCCACCACATGTACAGCCTCATCGAAGAGCTGCTGTCCTATTACACCGACCTGGTGGGCACCGGGAGCATCCGTGGCGTCACCGTCCAGCCCGCACCTGAGTCGATCGAAACGGTGCTCGCGGAGCGGGGCATCCACAAACAGAAGCGCTCGGGTATCGAGCGGTTCATGCCGGCGATGTTCGCCTACGACCTCCCACCGTCGCGGCGAGCCGCAACCGGCGACACACCACCGTTTCCGGTGCGTGTCCCGATGGTGTCGTGTCAGCTGAGCGAGCAGCACACAGACAGCATCGTCGCGCTGTGTCGCGCCCACGGCGTCGGCTTGACCGCCATGCTCTCAGCCGTGGTGCTGCTGGCGGAGTGGCAACTGCGGAAAACGCCGAACATCCCCATCCCGTTGATCTACACGGTCGATCTGCGGTACTTCCTGTCGCCTCCGGTGTCGGCGACCGGCTGCACCAACCCGGTGGGATTGGCGACCTTTCTCGCTGAAATCGACCGCAAGACCGGCGTGGTCGACCTCGCCCGCAACATCGCCGAGACGTTCAAGTCAGACCTCGCCGAGGGCGTGATCCAGCAGTCTCGGCTGCATTTCAGCCCGCAATACATCGGCAACGCTCCCGGTCTGCCGGACGTTGTCTTGTTGTCGGACAACGGTTTGGTGCCGCCGGTGCGTACGCCTCCCGAGGTGGAGGTGATCAGTACGCATGGTGAGTTGTACTTCGCTGTCAGCGCCGGCATCGAGATCTACTTCACACAGATATTCGCCGGCCGCCTCAACGTCGAGTACCACTCCCACGGGCCCCAACCGGAGAAGTCAGTCGAGGCGATACGTTCGCTGCTGTGTGCCATCGCCGAGCAGCACGCCGCAAGCGGTGTCACGTGACCGGCCCGAACGCGTAGCGATGATATTGAAGTGTGCGGCGCAGCACCGGGAGCGCACGAACCAGGCGCCTCGCCAGTTGATAACCGGCCGATGCCCGGCTGAACGTGGAGGCATCGAAGAAGGTCACAGCTGCCAGCAGGCGGATTCCGGACACCCGGTCGGTGATGTCGGCCGGGCTGTTGACGGCCCAATACAGGGTCGAACCGGACTGCCGCTGCAACTTGTGCGTCCTCTGCGACCGGACGGTGAGCCGGTTGTAGAAGTCGATCTGCAGTTCGCCGGACCCGAAGCGGTCGACGACGTGTTGCAGCAGCGCGACGCCGTCGGGTTCGGTCAGATACATGCTGATTCCCTCGGCCAACAGCAGCACCGGGCGGTCCGCGGGAATCTGGTCGAGCCAGGATCGGTCCGTCGCCGAGGTCGCGACGAGGTGATAACCCGGACGGGACGGAAAAAGCTTGTCGCGCAATGCGATAACCGACGGATAGTCGACGTCGTACCACTGCACCCCCGGGCCCGGATCCAGCCGGAACACCCGGCTGTCCAGACCGCAGCCCAGATGAATCACGGTGGCGCGTGGATGAAGGGCCAGAAACTGGGACGTCCAGATGTCGTATTGCGCAGTGCGCACAGTCACCAGCGGCGTCCATCTGTCCGCGACTTTCAGCTCGCGCCAGTCGTAATCGATTCGGCCGACGGCTTCCTTGGCGAATCGGTCGCCCAGTATGGGGTGATCGAAGTCGGCGTCCAGCGCTTTGCAGTACAGAGTTGTCAACATCGTCTGCGCAGGACCGCTGAGCTCGACGGAAACTTTTTCGGCCACGGCGTCGAGGTTAATGCCAGAAAGCACCACACGTTCGACAGGGAGGCGCGATGACAGAAACGGGTAGCGATCCTCGCAGCGACAGGCCGCCGCGAGTTCTGTTGCTGTACTACAGCTACAGCGGGCAGGCGCGCAAGGTAACCGAAGCTGCCGGAGAAGTCTTCCGCGAACGCGGGTACGAAGTGCACAACGCCGAGATCGAGTTCACCGATCCGCGGTACGCCGAACGGTTCTCGCGTTTCCCGCTACGGCGGGTGTGGCCCGATATGCTCAGCGTGCTGCAGGCGCAAAAGCGCGGTGAAACCGGCGAGATCCGGACCCCCGACACCGTGCGAGACGGCGACTACGACCTGGTGTGCATCGGCTCGCCGACGTGGTGGCAGACCGTGAGCATGCCGATGCGCTCCTTCCTCAAGTCAGAGGAAGCCCGAAAGCTCTTGACCGGCAAGCCGTTTGCCGTGTTCGTTGTCTGTCGCCTGTATTGGAAGGAAAACCTGACGGCAGTGCGCGAGCTCGCCGAGCAGCAGGGCGGTCGCTTCGTCGACGGAATCCATTTCACCTATCCCGGCGACACGCTTCGCTCCATGCTGTCCTTGACCAGCTACCTGGGGTCGGGTCAATACCGCGACCGGTATCTGGGCGTGCGCATACCGACTACCAACGTCTCAGCGGAGCAACTGGACCAAACACGCACGTTCGCGGCCGGCCTCGCGGATCGGGTGTTCGCCGCACAGCAGTAGCCTGGCTGGCTATGCCCCGTTCATTCGACGTGTCGTTCGACTCGCCCGCCAGTGTCGAACAGGTCCATTCTGCGTTCGGTGACGAGGATTATTGGCTGGCCCGGCTCGCGGCCCTCGGCGGGAGCCGAAAACTCGACTCCCTGACCGTCGAGTCCGATGGCACGGTAAGCGTGGTCAGCACCGAGGATCTGCGTCACGGTGCGCTTCCGGGGATACTCGCCGCGCTGTATCGCGGTGACCTGAACGTGGTGAGCTCGGAGAGGTGGACGCCGGCCGGTGACCGCCGGGTGAGCGGGCAGATAAGCGTCGCGGTGACGGGTGCGCCGGGATCGGGCCATGGGACGGCCGTGCTCGCCCCCTCGCGCAGCGGCTCTGTGCTGAAGCTCTCTGGCGCCGTGGAATTCAGAGTTCCGATGATCGGCGGAAAAGTCGAAAGCTACATCGCGCGCGTGATCGTCGACGGGCTGTCGAAAGTTCAGCAGTTCACCACCGACTGGGTGCTCGAGCATGCCTGAGAACAGTTCGGTGCCCACCGCCGCCGAGGCGCTGTCGCGGTTGGACATGCCGCTGTTCGACGCGATGATGACGCAACGAGCGGTCCGCAGAGTGCTTCCCGACCCGGTCGACGATGCGCTGGTGTTGAAGTGCATCGAGCTGGCGTTGCGCGCACCGACCGGCAACGACGGGCAGAACTGGGAGTTCGTCGTCGTCAAGGACCGGCGCGTCAAGGAGAAGCTCGCCAAGCGATACCGCCAGGCATGGAAGCTCCAACGCGACGTCATGCTGCGGCGCGCGGTTGCCCGCGACGAGTCGATGGCCAAGATCGCGCGCGCGGTGCAGTGGCAGGTCGACCACTTCGCCGAGATCCCCGTCCTTGTGGTCGCCTGCCTGCGCCTGGGCGCACGCGACGGACGCCTGCCGCTTGTGCGGATGCCCCACGCGGTCGAGTCGGCATATTGGGGATCGATCTATCCGAGCGTGCAGAATTTGCTGCTGGCCGCACGCGCGATGGGGCTGGGTGCCTCTTTGATCACGTTGCCGCTGTGGAGCCGGTCCTCGGCCCGCAGAATCCTGGACCTGCCGCCCTCTGTCACTCCCTGCTGCATCGTGCCGCTGGGCTGGCCACGCGGGCGCTACGGACCGACCACCCGCACACCGGTCGAGCAGGTGACACACCGCGACGCGTACGGCAACCGGGCGTGGTTCGACACGTTCGAGCGACCCGCTCGCTGACTCGGCGCCAAAAAAGAACTAGTCAGCTTTGCCAGGGTGAAACCATCGGGGACCGCTCCATAACAGCCGGTTAACACAAGAAACGCGCGGGGGCAGGACCAGTGGTTCACATCTGCCCGCGTTTTCGGGCCTTTGCGCTCACTAAAAGCACCTTTGCAGTTACGTAAAGTAATGAAATTCAACCTGCCTTGCGTACAAAGAGATACCTACAGTTCTGGCTAACAACTTTTACCTTGTAATTAATTTTTTGATTCCGCGACGCATTCGCGTCGTTTTTGTTATCCCTATATCAAACGGCGGTCCCTTACCGGCGTGGCAACTGAAAAAGGGGGAATTTGATGAATAGCTCCGCCCGCGAGGGCCGTTGGCATGGTGGGGTCTCCGCGCGTTCTCAGCGCGCCGTTTTGCTCGCCGTGGTTGTTGCGTTGCTCACGGCCTTCTCGTCGGGGGCGACGGCGCTGGGCTCCACCGCGCTCATGGTCAGTGGAATAGGCCAGTCCACGCTTCCCGACATCACGATGAGCATGGCTCTCGACGGCAAGTACGACGGAATCGACCCGGCTTCGGGAACTCCGTGGGTACGAAAGAGCGTCTACTGGCCGGCCCGAGACAAGACGCTCTTCGGGTTCAGTGTCTTGGGCGCATCGGTTGCGGTGGGCACCGCCAACCTCCTGCAGGCCATCAAGGACACATACAACGCCAGCGGGCAGGCCGGCAACGGCGCAGCCAGGTCGTCGACCGATCCGATAACGGTCATCGGGATCTCGGCCGGCACCATAGTGGTGGACGAGGTAATGCGACAACTGGCCAATGACCCGACCGCGCCGCCTCCAAGCGCAATCAAGTTTGTGGTCTTGGCCGATGCCAGCCAAAAGCATGCCGGCCAAGCGCCCAGCAACTCGAAATGGGACCCCTTCAGCAAAATGAGCGGGTATACCTTTAAGCCGCCGCCGGTGACCTCCTATGACCTCACCGTGGTTACCTACGAGTACGACGGGTGGGCGGACTTTCCGGACAGGTGGTGGAACGGGCTCGCCGTTGCCAACGCGATGGCCGGCGCGCTGATTTTGCACCCGGCCACCTGGCTCGTCGACCTGTCCACGGTGCCGGCCTCGGATATCAAGGTCACGACGAACGCGTCCGGCGGTACGACCACCAGTTATCTCGTCGAGCCGAAAACCCTTCCTCTGGTGATAATGAACCCGCGGCTCGCGCCCAGAGAAGCGGAGCTGAAAGCGAAAATAGACGCTGCCTACAGCCGCAATGACCCGAAGCCCCCCAACAGCTCCTCGTCAGCTGCTGTCGCCGCGCTTGCGTCGGACGGGCAGAGCTCTGCCTCCGCTGACGCGACCGCGAACTCGGCGAGTCCCGTCAACGCATCTTCGAAGCCAATCCGGGCGCTCATCGACCGGCTCAAGGCCAAGGCGACCCCCCAGACGGATTCGCAACCGGCCAAGCCCGCGGGCAGCACCGCGACGAAATCGGATGGAAACTCCAATGACCGGTTTCCACGGCTGGCCGCGCTGCGCGATCGCCTCGCTTCGGCAGCCGGGCGAGCCGACGCCGGCAGCGATACAGCCAAGAGTGAGAAGTGAGCTAGTCGCTCAAGTTCCGCATCACGACGCGGTCCCACATCCGGTCGGTCAGAAGCGTTCGAGCGAGCACGGAGGCCTTTCCCGACGCCCCGACGATGTAGCGGGGTTTGGGGTTCTTGGCCTCCACCGCTCGCACGACCGCACGCGCGACGGTCTCGGCGTCGACCATCACGCCGGGTGTCTCGGAAAGCGCGCGCACGGCCTCCAGGTAGCGACGCTTGAACTCGCCGTAGGGATCGTCATCGGCGTACGTCGGCGCCGCCGCCTCGAGTTGCGCTTCGACGAACCGGGTGCGTACCCCGGTCGGGTCGATCAACACCACCCGCACCCCGAACGGCGCTACTTCGGCCCGAAGAGCGAGTGAAAGCGCCTCCACGCCGTACTTGACGATGTGGTAGGCGCCCGCACCCGGAGTGGTGAATCGTCCGCCGGTGCTACCGATGTTGACGATCGTGCCCGCTTTCCGAGCCCGCATGCCGGGTAACACGGCCTGTGACAGATGAAGAGTCGCAACGACATTGGTCTCGAAGAGATCGCGCACGTCGCTGAGCGCCACCTGCTCGAGAGGGCTGGGGAGCGGAAACCCGGCGCTGTTGACCAGGACGTCCACCCGTCCGTAGTCGGCATGGATTTCGTCGACGAGTCTTGTCACAGCGGCCTCGTCGGTGACGTCGAGTGTGCGTGCCTGTAGGCCGCGTGACCGCAGGCGATCGAGAGCGGCGGGGTTGCGCCCAGCAGCGAATACCACATAATCCCGGGCCTGCAGCCGGTAGGCGGTGGCCTCACCGATGCCACTGGTCGCCCCGGTGACAAGTGCTACCGGTTGGGATTTCATCGGTTCAGGCTCCTTGGAACGGAAGTACGCGCTTTCGGGAATGGCATGTCCGGCCAACCTTAGCGAGTCGGCTGGCGTGCCCCGCCGCCTGATATGTTGCGAACGTGGCAGAGTGCGCCGAAAGCCGTGTGCGACATGCTTGAGGTGATCGACAAGGGCGCTGTCAGCGAAACCCACCCTGTGCCACTGCTGTTCGTCCACGGTGCCTGGCACGCGGCATGGTGCTGGGATGAACACTTTCTAGACTTCTTCGCCGGCAAGGGTTATCGCGCTGTCGCGCTGAGTCTTCGCGGACATGGCAACAGCCCGACCGACAAACCACTGCGTGCGTGTTCGGTCGCCGACTACGTCGAGGACGTCAGCGTGGTTGCCGCCGGTCTGTCCCCACCGCCGGTGGTCATCGGTCACTCCATGGGCGGTCTTATCGTGCAGAAGTATCTGGAGTCGCACGAGGCACCTGCCGGTGTGTTGATGACGTCCATGCCGCCGCAGGGAAACCTCGGATCCACCCTGCGGTGGATAAGACGGCGTCCGTCGCATTTCGCCAAGATGGCGGTCACCGGAAAAGCGTTGCCGTACATCAGCACTCCGGCGCTCGCGCGTGAACGATTCTTTTCGGCACAGACACCGGAGTCGCTCGTGGCGGATTACGCGGCACGGCTCCAAGAGGACAGCTCGCGCGTCGGCATCGACTGTCTGGTGCTCAGTCTGCCGAAGCCAAAACGGGTGACGACGCCGTTGCTGGTGCTAGGCGCCGATGACGACGGCGCGCACACCCGCAAAGAAGTACTCGCCACGGCGCACGCATATCGAACCGAAGCGGAGTTCTTCGGTGACATGGGGCACAACATGATGCTCGAGCCGGGATGGATCGCCGTCGCTGAGCGGATCGACGCCTGGCTGACCACGCACCAGCTGTAGGCCCTATCCGGACTGGGAGCCGACCGTGGTGCTCGCGCCGACCACGCCAGATCTCGCGGGCACCAATTCGACGGGCAGATGCTCCAGGCCCCGCATCGTCGCGTTGTCCAGATAGCGGTACTCGCCGTCGTGACGGATGGCTTCGACCCGCGGAATCAGTTGACTGAAAACCCGGGCCGCTTCCAGCCGGGTCAGGGGTGTGCCGAGGCAGTAGTGGATGCCAAGGCCGAAGGCGAGGTGATCGGACGGGTTGCGGTGTAGGTCGAAGGTGTCCGGGTTTTCGTAATGGCGCGGATCACGGTTGGCCGCGGCGAACAGGAGCAGCACGCGGGCGCCGGCCGGGATCGTTTGGGCACCGATGGTGTAGTCGCGGGTGGCGGTGCGGTAGAAGCCCTGCACGGGCGAGACGAAGCGCAGCTGTTCTTCTACCGCCGCGGAAATGAGCTCGGGCTGCTCGCGCATCTCGGTGTAGAGGTCGGGCTGTTGCGCCAGCGTGAGGAACAAACCCGACAAGAGGTTCGTCGTTGTCTCGCTGCCGGCGCCGATGAGCATGCAAGCGCTCCAGAAGATTTCGTCATCGGTCAGCCCGTCGTCGCCATCCGATGCCGCCATCATCGAGATCAGGTCGTCACCGGGATTGCCGCGGCGCGCTTTGATCAGCGGGTCGACGTAGCGGCGCATGGCCGCCGTCGCGCGGGCCGAACGCGCGTTCTTGGCCATTCCGTCGGGCGTCAACGGCGCGAAGGACCCCTCGACTATCGCATCCGACCAATCCAGGAAACGTGCATGATCCTGCCGCGGTATTCCCAGCATCATCGCGATCAATCGGTTCGGCAGCGGCTTGGCCAGGTCGGTCACCACGTCGGTTCTTCCCCGGGCGATCATCGCGTCGACGAGTTCGTCGGCGACCTCGTTGATGGCCGCTTGCCATGCCTTCATCGCCCGCGGGGTGAAAGCGCGCGAAACGAACTTGCGAAGCCGGGTGTGGTCGGGCGGGTCGGCCGCGTTCATCGACTGCAGATGTACCCGATACCGGGCTTGACTCTCCGCCGAAGACAACGCCTCGTGGTCGCGCAACGCCGCCCGAACATCGTCGTAACCTGCGACGATCCAGATCCCGCGCTTGCGGTTGTACCAGACGCTCGGCACGTCCGGCAGCGGTGAGCCGCTTGCGCGAAGAGCAGAATGCGGCGATGAGCCGCTCGCGCGAAGAGCAGAATGCACCGATGAGCCGCTTGCGGCAAGAGCAGACTGCCCGGTCAGCAGCGCGCGGTAGCCGGGGTACGGATCGCGTCTGGTCTCCGCGGCGAACGGGTCGAAGTCGGTGAGTGGAGCCGGAGCCTTGCCGGTCAGGGCAAAGCGGTACGCGGCGGCTTTGTCCCGCGCAACTCCGGCCAAGCCGTCTACACCTATCTTCAGCAGGCTGGCGCGGAATCGGAGCCTGCGGGCAAACGTCATGCGGAGAAGCTCCCTCGTGAAGACCCTACGGCCGTTCGCGGCTTACGGCAGACACCGTAACCCACGGTCGCGCCGAGTTGCAGCGATGTCAGCAATCCCAAAGCCACCGGGTTGGCCAGCGATCTTCTCCGCTATTTCAAGGTCCGCTGCAACCGCCGATCGGGTACCGTAACCCAAGTGAGCACGCAGCAATTCGACGTTGTCATCGTTGGCGCCGGTTTCGGCGGAATTGGTGCTGCAATCCAGCTCAAGAAGCTGGGATACGAGAACATTGTGATTGTCGATCGCGAGGACGATCTGGGCGGAACGTGGCACGTCAACCGATACCCGGGGCTGGCTGTCGACATCCCGTCGTCGACCTACTCCTACTGGTTCGAGCCCAACCCGTACTGGTCGCGGCTGTTCGCGCCGGGCGATGAAATCAAGCGTTATGCCGATGATGTGGCCGACAAGTACGACGTGCGAAAGCACATGCGCTTCAACGCCGCCGTGGACGGCGCTCGGTGGGACGAGGACGCCCAGCTGTGGCAAGTGGCGCTGGCCGACGGCGACACGCTGATCAGCCGGATGCTGGTCACCGCCACGGGAGTGCTGTCCCAGCCGCACACCCCCGACTTTCCCGGCATCACCGAGTTCGCCGGCCGCGTCATCCATACCGCCGCATGGGACGACGACTACGAATTCGAAGGCCGTCGCGTCGGGATCATCGGCACTGGCGCGACAGCCGTACAGCTAATACCTGAGCTGGCCGAGCGGGCCGCCGACCTGACGGTGTACCAGCGCACTCCGATTCACGTGGGGCCCAAGACGGACTTCGCAATACCGCCCGCCATGCAGCGCCTGTTCGCCCGCGTGCCGCTGATCCACCGTGGGATGCGGTGGATCACCGACATGATCTACGAGCTGACGTTTGTGCTCGGTGTACTGCACTACCGCCATTTCCGGTGGCTCAACACCACAGGCGAGTACATGTCGAGGTTTCTGCGGTTCACCTCCATTCGCGACAAAGAGCTGCGGCGCAAGCTGAC
>DATBFF010000094.1:0-4819 GCA_036558625.1 Mycobacterium sp.
CCCGACCAACACCGGCTGAATGCGCTCGATACCCACCACCGGCTCACCAGCCTCGAGCACCTCACGCAACGAAAACCCAACCTGACCAACAAAATCCGGCTCCAAATCAGCCACCGCCGCAGCAAACGCCGGCTCCTGCGCCAACAACTGCCGACCCATCCCAGCCCACTGCGAACCCTGACCCGAATACACAAACACCGTGCCCGCACCACGCGGTGCCTCGCGTGGGCCGACCACACTGGGTACGGGCTGACCGGTGGCAACCGCGCGCAGGCCGGCGACGGCTTGGGCGCGGTCACCCGCGCACACCGCGGCGAGTTTGTGGTAGCGGGTCCGGTGGTGGTTGAGGGTGTGCGCGACATCGGCCAGCGCAACATCAGCACCGTCACCGGCCATCCACTCGGCCAGCATCGCCGCCGTCGACGCGATCCGCTGGTCGCTCTTGCCGGAAATCACCAGCGTCGTCACCGACGAAGGATCGGCCGCCGGCACCGGCGCCGGATCGGGTCCCTGCTCGAGCACCACATGCGCGTTGGTGCCGCCAAGGCCGAACGACGACACCGCGGCCCGGCGTGGCCCCTCACCCGCGGGCCAGGGGCTGAGTTCGGTGGGCACGAACAGCCGCGTCGGGGACGGGTCGATGGCTGGATTCCATTGCGTGAAGTTCAGATTCGGCGGAATCTTGGCGCGCTGCAGCGACAATGCGGCCTTGACGAATCCGGCGATCCCGGCGGCCGCCTCCAGATGGCCCATGTTGGTCTTGACCGCCCCGAGCGCACACGGCCCGTCGCCGGTTCCGTAGACGTCGGCCAACGCTTCGAACTCGATCGGGTCACCCAACGCGGTTCCGGTGCCGTGCGCCTCGATGAAGTTCACCGTGTTCGGTGTGACGTCGGCGCTGCGCAACGCGCGGGTGATCACGTCGCGCTGCGCGATCGTGTTCGGTGCGGTCAGACCGTTGGAGCGGCCGTCCTGGTTGATCGCCGAGCCGCGCACCACCGCCAGCACCCGGTCGCCGTCACGCACTGCGTCGGTGAGCCGCTTGAGCACCACCACCCCGCATCCCTCGCCGCGGACGAATCCGTCCGCCCTCGAGTCGAAGCTGTGACATCTGCCCTGCGGTGACAACATTCCCCACTTGGCCATCGCTATCTGGGTTTCCGGGCGCAGGATCAGGCTGACCCCGCCGGCCAGCGCGAGGTCGCTTTCCCGCAGCCGCAAGCTCTGGCAGGCGAGGTGGATCGTGACCAACGACGACGAACACGCCGAATCCACCGCCACCGCCGGCCCGCGCAGCCCCAGCAGGTACGCGATCCGACCCACGGCGACGGCATGGGCGTTGCCCGTCGCCGAGTAGGCGTCGATGGTGTCCGGGTTGGCCGCCGAAATCGTCTGGTACTCGGTGTAATACACCCCCATCATCACGGCGGCGCGGACCCCGGCGAGTTGGTCCGGCGCGACCCCGGCGTGCTCCAGCGCTTCCCAGGCCACCTCCAGCATCAGCCGCTGCTGCGGATCCATGGCTTCGGCCTCGCGCGGCGAAATCCCGAAGAAGTCGGCGTCGAAGCCGGCGACGTCGGGCAGGAACCCTCCCCATTTCGACGACATCCTGCCGGGCGCAAACTGGTCCGGGTCATAGAACTCGTCGGCGTTCCAGCGATCCGACGGGATTTCGCTGATCGCATTCGTGCCGTTGGCCAAAAAGTTCCAGTAACTCTCGGGGCCTGACACCCCGCCGGGAAAGCGGCAGCCCAACCCCACCACCGCCACCGGCTCGGCAGCCGCGATCCGGGAGGCCTTGTCGAACTGCTCGCTCAGCGCACCGCGCTGATCGGCGGTCATGGCCGACATTCTGCTGAAGATCGTTCTCATCAAAAGACACCGCTCTCGCTACCCGCCGAGGCCGACTCCACGCTGTCGAACAGCTCGTCCAGCACGCTGCTGGCCGGCTCGAACGGTTGGTCGGCCTCGTCTTGCGACGGGATATGTTGGGCTGCAATCGCGTCGGCCAGATAGGCCGACAACGACGAGATCGTCGGATGGTTGAACAAGGTATTCGCCGACAGGTCGGTGCTCGCCAGCTTTTGTGTCTCTTTCAGCACCGTCATCGCCATCATCGAGTCGAGTCCCAGTTCGGGGAACGGCTGGTCGGCGTCGACAGCCGATGCGGACATCCGAAGTTCGCGGGCCAGAATCGTTTTGAGCCTCATCTCGAGCTCGCCGCGGATGTTCTCGGCCGGTATCTGCGACCAATCCAGAACGGCCGCAACGGATTGGTCGCCGGCGTCCGCCGCCGGCCGGTGGCCGACGCCAGACGCGTCGAGTTCAGCGACCAGCTTTTCGAAGTAGCCCAATTCGCGGAACTCGGGGGTGGCGGCGGCGGCGCGGTCCAGGCGCAGCCGTCCCACACCGACCCGGACGAGGTCGCCTCCGACGAGCGTGTCCAACGCCTCGATGCCTTCTTCGGGCGCGATCGGGTCCAGCACGCTGTAGGTGAGCGAGCGGCTCATGCCGACGTCGGACCACTGCCCCCAGTTGATAGCGGTGGCGGGCAGACCCGACGCCCGTCGCCATGCGACCAGGGCGTCGAACCAGGCGTTGGCGGTCGTGTAGGCGAGTTGACCGGGCAGGCCCAGAAGCGTTGCCATCGAGGAGAAGCCGACCCACCAGTCGAGTTGGCGGGTGGCTGTGGCAGCGTGCAGCCGCAGTGCCCCGGCCACCTTCGGCGCCCACACCCGTTCCAGGCCGTCCTCGGTCACCGCAGTCACCAACCCATCGCCGGTGATGCCCGCGGCGTGGACGACGCCGCATAAGGGCAGTCCGGTCTGTTCGGCCGCAGCCACCAGCTGCTCGGCAACTCCCGGCGACGCGATATCGCCTGCTACGTAGTCGATCTCGATGCCGTCGGCGAGATCGGCAAGCGCCGCCAGCTGCTCTGCCGACGGTTCGGTACGGCCGTTGAGGATCAGCCGGCCCGCGCCGCGCTCCGTGAGCCACCGCGTGACGACCGTGCCCAATCCGCCTAGTCCGCCGGTGACGATGTAGGAGCCGTCTGCGCGGACACACGCATTCTGCCGGCCGTGTTCGAGGCTGGCGCGGGTGAGCCGCTCGACATATCGGCGGTCTTCGCGCCACGCGATCACGTCGTCGTCTGACGGCGACTCCAGTTCGGTCGTCAGCGCCGCGACGAGCTTCTGCAAGTCGTCGGTGCCGTCCAGGTCGACCAGCGTGGCGCCCACATCCGGCTCGCCGGCCAGGACGCGGGCGGCTTCGCCGGGGAACCGCCAGTTGCGGATGACGCCTTTGAGCGCACCGATCGCCGGATCACCCGCCTCGTCGTCGTGTACGGCGAGCCCGTCACGGGTGACCAGCCACAGCCGCGGCGGTTTGCCGTTGCCGGCGTCGACGGCGCCGCGTGCTTTGGCTGAGATCGTCAAGATCAACTCGCGAGCACGCTCCAGTGCGCCGTCGGGGTCAGTGCCGTCGAACGAGCGCTTACCGACGAAGATGACAATGCCCACGGGCGAAAGTTCTTGTTCCACCGCCTCGTTCGCGAACAGCGGTGCACTGACAACACGTCGGGTCGCGGAGCTGAACCGGTCGGAGAATTCGGCCACCAGTGCCTTGGTGCCGGCATCGTCGTCGGCAAGCAGCAGCCAGCTTCCCTCCGCCGCCGGCTGCGCCTGCCCACTCGGTGCCGAATTCTCCACCCACTCGGTATCGAAGATCTTCTGTTCGAGTGGTAGCGCCACCGTGCGCGGGTCGACGGGCTGCAGGCGGACTCCGGTGAGCTCCGCCACGTGATTTCCCGCGTCGTCGGTCAGGAGTATCCGGCCTACCTGGCCGATGCCCTCGACGTCTTGCAGTTCGGTATGGCAGTTGACTCGTCGCCCGAGCGGACCGAATACCCGTACCGTCGCCAACGACGCTGGTAGATAAGGGGTTTCGGAACCATCCGCTGCGTCGGCTGCAAGTCGCTGCAGCGCCGCGTCGAGCAGAACCGGTTGGAGGCGGTATTGCGGGTGCTCGTCAGCGTCGTCGGGCAGCAGGATCTCAATGCCCGCGCCGGCGTCAAGCTGGGGGTCCGGCGCCTCGTCGCCGACGTCGGCAATGTTGCAGACCGCATACCGGCGCCAGCGGCCGCCGGCCGAGCTGGCATGGATCTCGACGCGAACACCGTTGTCGCCCTGGGCAAGCTGCGCCGCGATGCGGGTCTGGCCGTCAAGGGCGAGCATGTTCTCGATGTCGAGATCGCTGATCGCGATGGTCTCGGCGGGACGGGCCAAGGCTTGGCAACCAGCAGCCAGCGCCATCTCCGCGAAGGCGGCCGCGGGCATGACGGACTGCCCGTTGACCTTGTGCTCGGCCAGCCATCCCATCGTGTCGAAGCCGATATCTGCCTGCCACGCATGGTCGCGTCCGGTTGGCAGCTCGACGTGCACTCCGAGCAGCGGGTGGACATCTGAAACCCGTTGTGACACCCGCTGTTTCTCGACCCAGTAGCTCGAATGCTGCCACGGTGTCGACGGAACGTCCGCGAGCCGGCGACCGTCGCTCTTCTCGGTCACGCCGAGGGTGGCGAGCTGAGTGTGGACGGATAGGGTTTCGTCTTCACCGCGTTTCATTGCCGACGTGACGACGAAGCCCGCGCTCGGCGACGTCGACGCAAGCGTCTGGTCGATGGCGTGGGTGAGCAGTGGGTGGGGGCTGACTTCGACGAAGGTGGCGTGGTCTTGGGCGGCCGCGGTGATGGCCTGGCTGAACCGCACCGGCTTACGCAGATTCGACACCCAATAGTCGGCATCAAAGGCCGGCACCG
>DATBFF010000095.1:0-21669 GCA_036558625.1 Mycobacterium sp.
GCCGCCAACAATCACATGGCCGACGCGATCACGTCGGTGCTGACCCAGTTCAAGGTCGACGCCGCGGTCACCGGCTGCACGCGCGGCCCGACGGTCACGCGCTACGAGGTTGAGCTTGGTCCCGGCGTCAAGGTCGAGAAGATCACCCAGCTGCAGAGGAACATCGCCTATGCGGTGGCCACCGAAAGCGTCCGCATGCTGGCGCCGATCCCAGGCAAGTCGGCCGTCGGCATCGAAGTGCCCAACGTCGACCGCGAAATGGTGAGGCTGGCCGACGTGCTGACCGCGCCCGAGACCCGGCGCGACCACCATCCGCTCGTCATCGGCCTGGGCAAGGACATCGAGGGCGACTTCATCTCGTGGAACCTCGCCAAGATGCCGCACCTGCTGGTTGCCGGCTCGACCGGGTCGGGCAAGTCGAGCTTCATCAACTCGATGCTCGTCTCGCTGCTGGCGCGCGCCACTCCGGAGGAAGTCAGGATGATCCTGATCGACCCCAAAATGGTGGAACTCACGCCGTATGAAGGCATTCCGCATCTGATCACGCCGATCGTGACGCAGCCGAAGAAGGCGGCGGCGGCTCTGGCGTGGCTCGTGGAGGAGATGGAGCAGCGCTATCAGGACATGCAGGCGTCGCGGGTGCGTCACATCGACGACTTCAACGCCAAACTCAAGGCCGGCAAGATCACCACACCGCTGGGCAGCCAGCGTGAGTACCAGCCGTACCCGTACGTGGTGGCGATCGTCGACGAGCTTGCCGACCTGATGATGACCGCGCCGCGCGACGTCGAGGATGCGGTCGTGCGAATCACCCAAAAGGCGCGCGCCGCAGGCATTCATCTGGTCCTCGCGACACAGCGGCCCTCGGTGGACGTGGTGACGGGTTTGATCAAAACGAACGTGCCGTCTCGCCTGTCGTTCGCGACGTCGTCGTTGACCGATAGCCGCGTGATCCTCGACCAGCCCGGAGCCGAAAAACTGATCGGCATGGGCGACGCGCTGTTCATCCCGATGGGCACGAACAAGCCGCTGCGCCTGCAGGGCGCCTACATCACCGATGACGAGATCCACGCCGTCGTCGCGGCGTGCAAAGAGCAGGCCGAGCCGCAGTACACCGAGGGCGTCACCAGCACCAAGCCCACCGGTGAGCGCAGCGACGTCGACCCCGACATCGGCGACGACATGGACGTCTTCCTGCAAGCGGTCGAGTTGGTGGTGTCATCCCAGTTCGGCTCGACGTCGATGTTGCAGCGCAAGCTTCGGGTCGGGTTCGCCAAAGCCGGTCGGCTGATGGATCTGATGGAGACCCGTGGCATCGTCGGGCCCAGCGAAGGCTCCAAGGCGCGCGAGGTACTGGTCAAGCCCGACGAGCTCGCGGCGACCCTGGCCTCCATCCGCGGCGACTCATCGGGCGACGATTAGCGCTGCGCCGAGATCGACGTAATGGTGTAGTCCACTCGCACTTTCTCGTCCAAATGTCGGTTTGGGCGAAACGCCCTACAGCAGCAACAGCATTCGCGAATTTCCGAGAATGTTCGGCTTGACGTAGCTCAGATCGAGGAACTCCGCCACGCCGGTGTCATATGAGCGGCACATCTCCTCGTAGACCTCGGCGGTGACGGGCGTGCCCTCGATTTCGACGAAGCCGTGCCGGCTGAAGAACTCGGTCTCGAATGTCAGCACGAACACCCGTTGAAGCGCAAGCTCACGGGCGATCTCAAGCAAGCGGTCGACGATGACGTGCCCGACGCCCTCACCCTTCACTTTCGGGTGTACCGCTACGGTGCGTACTTCGCCGAGATCAGACCACATCACATGCAAAGCGCCGCAGCCGATCACCTCGTGGTCGCGTTCGGCCACCCAGAACTCCTGCACCGCTTCGTAAAGCGTCACCAGGTTCTTCTCCAGCAAAATCTTGCCGGCGTAGAAGTCGACAAGACTCTTGATCGTCGGCACATCCGACGTCCGGGCCCGTCGGATCGCCAGCCCTGCGCTCACACACCGAACAGTATCGGCAAAGCGCAACCGATATTCTTAAGTCCGTGCCAGCGCCCCCCTCGCGAGACCCGGCGTCGGCCGAGACGTCCCCGACCGCACGGTTGGTCAACATCGCGAATGTGTTGACCACTGTGCGACTGCTGCTGGTGCCCGTCTTCCTGCTCGCGCTGTTCGCCGACGACGGCTCGGAAATCCGTTGGCGTATCACCGCTTTCGTGATCTTCGCGATTGCCATGGTGACCGACCGGTTCGACGGGGCGTTGGCCCGCAGCCACGGGATGATCACCGAGTTCGGCAAGCTGGCAGATCCGATCGCCGACAAGGCACTGTTGGGCGCGGCACTGATCGGCCTGTCGCTACTGCATGAACTGCCATGGTGGGTCACCGTCGTGATCCTGGTCCGCGAGATCGGGGTGACGATTCTGCGGTTCGTGGTGCTGCATCGCGGCGTCATTCCGGCGAGCCGGGGCGGCAAGCTCAAGACCCTGGTGCAGGCGGTGGCGATCGGATTGTTCATTTTGCCGCTGCCGGGCTACTGGCATGCCGCGGCGATCGCGGTGATGGCTGTCGCGGTCGCACTCACCGTCGTCACCGGTGTCGACTACGTCGCCCAGGCGATGAAGGACAGCCGCGAAGAAACCGCTGGTCACTGACCCGGGAACCATCCGGTCCGCCGTTGGCGTTGCATTGAGTAGAAATAGATGACAGCGAAGGAGTGCACGATGGCAACGCTGCTACGCGAGGTGATCGGCGACGTCCTTCGCCGCGCCCGCATGTCGCAGGGGCGAACCCTGCGCGAGGTGTCCGATTCGGCGCGAGTGAGCCTGGGCTACCTGTCCGAGGTGGAGAGGGGCCGCAAGGAGGCGTCGAGCGAACTGCTGACCGCGATCTGTGGTGCCCTCGACGTTCCGCTCTCCCGCGTGCTGACCGATGCCGGGCGGCGGCTGGCGCACGACGAGCAGCGTGCCACCGCATCCACCATCGATGCGGCCACCAAGGTCGTCATCCCTCCCGTCGTGTCGATGGCGGTCGCCTGAGACCGTGCGCCGGATGCTGGATTACCGATAAATTGGGCAGCACGCGCACTTAGCACGGCAGGACAAACACGAAACCCGAGGTGGAAGCAACTCATGGCCAACCCGTTCGTCAAGGCGTGGAAATACCTGATGGCGCTGTTTTCCTCGAAGGTCGACGAATACGCCGATCCGAAGGTGCAGATCCAGCAGGCGATCGAGGAGGCTCAGCGTCAGCATCAGGCGTTGACGCAGCAAGCCGCGCAGGTTATCGGCAATCAGCGTCAGCTGGAGATGCGGCTCAACCGGCAACTGGCCGATGTGGAGAAACTGCAGGTCAACGTCCGCCAGGCCCTCACACTGGCCGACCAGGAGACCGCGGCTGGTAACGCCGACAAGGCCAACGAGTACAACAACGCGGCCGAGGCGTTCGCGGCGCAGCTGGTCACCGCCGAACAAAGCGTCGAGGACCTCAAGGGCTTGCACGATCAAGCGCTTCAGGCCGCGCAGCAGGCCAAGAAGGCCGTCGAGCAGAACGCGATGATGCTGCAGCAGAAGATCGGCGAGCGCACCAAGCTGCTGTCCCAGCTCGAGCAGGCCAAGATGCAGGAGCAGGTCAGCGCGTCGCTGCGATCGATGAGCGAGCTCGCCGCTCCCGGCACCACGCCCAACCTCGACGAAGTGCGCGAGAAGATCGAACGCCGCTACGCCAACGCGCTGGGCTCGGCCGAGCTGGCCAAGAACTCGGTGCAGGGCCGGATGATGGAGGTCGAACAGGCCAGCGTGCAGATGGCGGGCCACTCCCGTCTCGAGCAGATCCGCGCGTCGATGCGCGGTGAGGCGCTGCCGGCGGGCGGTACTGCCGCGTCCACCCCGACGCCGACGCCGGCCGAGCCCGCGGCCGAACCGGCGCCGCAGAACCCCATCAGCCAGCAGTAGGCGGCGACGGCGGTGGTCAAAGCTCAGGCACGAAGTCTGCTGCAGCGCGGCCTGGATACCGCCAGCGAGTACGCCGACGTGGCCGCCCACAAGTTCAGGCGGGCTGCAGACCCGCGAGCCCGGCTGCTGCGCAAGCGCCGCTGGGCGTTGCGACTGGGGCTCTTCTTCACCGTCAGCTGTTTCTTCTGGATAGTGGTCACCCTGCTCCTGGGAAGCTGGGGTCTGCCGGCGTGGGCGCTGCTCATCCCCGGCGCGATCGCGGTGGCAGCCGCCGCGCCCGCCACGCTGTTGTTGCTGCGCTACCTATGGCTGCGTCGCGAGCCCTTGCCGCCGGCCCGGCCGGGAGTCGTGCGCCGGCTGCCGCCGGCCGGGTCCGTGGCCCGCGAGCCGATGGCCACCCTTGCTGCCGCTGAGCGCGGAATGTTTTCGCTCATCGGCGTCATGGAGCGGGCAGAGTTGTTGCCGCACAGTGAGATTGCCGAAGTCACCCGCGCGGCCGATGCGGCGGCGGCGACGATGTCGGCGACGGCCATCGACGTCGTGTCGATGGAGAAGGCGATGCGCTCGGCCCCGTCGTCGCGAGCGTCGCTGCTGCCGACCGTGCACGCCTTCGCCGCGCAACTAGGCCACGGTGTGCGGCAGTACAACGAAATGGTCAATGCGGCAGCGCAATTGGTGTCGACGTCCAGCTCGCCGATGCCGAGGCAGCGCTATCGTGACGAACTCGTCGGCGCCACCGACCGCCTGCTCGGCTGGGCGCAGGCGTTCGACGAACTCAACGCGCCGCGGCGCCTGATCGGCTAGAGGCTCCGGCGTAGCGCGGGAACCGCTATCGCGGCCAGACCGCGAACGATCCCTTTGAGGAAGTCGACAGCGTCGAAGTAGTCCCGCCACAACGTGATTCGGCCGTCGCGGACCTCGAAGACGCCGCACACCCAGAAGTGCGCCTCGAACCGGCCGAACCCCAGAACGTCGGTGCGTTCGGTCAGCACGGCCGACCCTTCGGTGGCGATGCGGTGGATCTTCACGTCGAAGTGGGCGCTCGGCCGGCTCAAGCCGCGCATCAACTTCATCGTGCGGTGCCGCCCGCGAACGTTGGAGTATCCGTAGTTCTGGTACACGACGTCGTCGTCGAGTGTGGCGTCGGCAGCGTCGAAATCCTTGTCACGCAGCGCGTACAGAAAGGTCTCGACGACGCGCGCCGGCTCGGTCTTCGTTGACAGGTTGGGCAGTTGGTCGGTCATGCTCGCCAGAGTAGCCCTGTGGCAAGGTGGCCCGGTGCGTGTGGCTGTGGTCGCCGGGCCGGATCCGGGGCACTCGTTTCCGGCGATCGCGCTGTGTCTGAAGTTTTCGGCAGCCGGCGACGAGCCGACACTGCTGACGGGCGTCGAGTGGCTGGACACCGCGCGCACGGCGGGCGTCGACGCCGTCGAACTCCTTGGTCTGGACCCGACAGCACTGGACGACGATCGCGACGCCGGCGCCAAAATCCACCAGCGGGCCGCGCGGATGGCGGTGGTCAACGCGCCGCAGCTGCGCGATCTGGCGCCGGATCTGATCGTGTCCGATGTGATCACCGCATGTGGGGCGCTGGCTGCTGAGATCATCGGTGTGCCGTGGGTCGAGCTGTGCCCGGCGCCTTTGTATCTGCCGTCTGCGGGCCTGCCGCCGATCGGGAGCGGGCTGGCTCCCGGCGTGGGGCTGCGCGGGCGGCTGCGCGACGCCGTGTTGCGCCGGTTGACGTCACGCTCGCTGCGTGAGGGCCTGCGGCATCGCGCGGCGGCTCGTGTCGGTGTCGGCCTGCCCGCCGCGGGCGTCGATCCGTTGCGACGGTTGGTCGCGACGTTGCCCGCGTTGGAGGTACCGCGGCCGGACTGGCCCGCCGAGGCGGTCGTCGTCGGGCCCTTGCACTTCGAGCCGACTGCCACTGATCTGGCACTGCCCGCCGGTGACGGGCCCTTAGTTGTGGTGGCGCCGTCGACGGCCACGACCGGCGCGCAGGGCCTGGTTGCGATGGCGCTCGAGCACCTGGTGCCGGGACGGACGCTGCCCGAGGGCTCCCGGGTTGCGGTGTCGTCGCTGGGGGCCGGTGAACTCGACGTGCCCGCATGGGCGGTGGCCGGGCTGGGGCGTCAGGACAGCCTGCTGGCGAGTGCGGACGTGGTGGTCTGCGGCGGCGGGCACGGCATGGTGGCCAAGACGCTGATCGCCGGTGTGCCGATGGTGGTGGTGCCGGGCGGGGGAGATCAGTGGGAGATCGCGAATCGTCTTGTGCGGCAAGGCAGTGCGCGGTTAATCCGACCGCTGACCGCCGAGGCCTTGGTGACCGAGGTGACCGAGGTGCTGGCGTCCCCGTCGTATCGTGAGGCCGCGCGACGGGCCGGCGCCAGCCTCGACCGCGTCGCCGATCCGGTAGGGGTGTGCCACGACGCGCTCGCGTAGGTTCGGTTTCGATGCGACTCACGGAATTCCACGAACTCGTCACCGGCAGGTTCGGCGCGGCGTACGGGGCGTCGGTGCTCGCCGACCATGTGCTGACCGTGTTCGGCGGGCGCACGGCGGCGCAGGCGATCGAAGACGGTGTCGATCCGCGCGACGTCTGGCGGGCGCTGTGCGTCGATTTCGACGTTCCCCGCGATCAGTGGTAGCTGCTGGCTACGCTCAGCCCTGGTGTGGGGCAAGCGCGAGGACATGGTCGTTCACGAGTCGTCGTCGTACAACGCCGAGGCGTCACGTTGTGCATTGGCGGAAGCCGACGTCACGCCCGTCGACACGTTCTACTGCCGAAACCACGGTCCGGTGCCGGACATCGCGGTCGACGACTGGCGGTTGCGTGTCGACGGAATGGCCGACACGGAGTTGTCGCTGTCGTTCGACGAACTGACGGGCCGCTATTCCTCGCACACCGTCGTAGCCACGCTGCAGTGCGCAGGAAATCGCCGAGCGGGATTCAACCAGGTGCGCGAGATCGTCGGGGAGGACCCGTGGGGGCCCGGCGCCACGTCGACGGCCCAGTGGCGCGGTGTGCGGTTGGGCGACGTACTGCGGTCAGCCGGGGTTCCGGTCAGTGGCCATGTCGCGTTCAGTGCGCCGGATGTGTCGGAGTTGGCGACGCCCGAGCAGACCTATGGCAGCTCGATTCCACTGGCGAAGGCGATGGCCGACGAGGTGTTGCTGGTGTGGGAGATGAACGGGCAGCCGTTGCCGAGGATTCACGGCGGCCCGGTGCGGGTGGTGGTTCCCGGTTACATCGGCGCCCGCAGCGTCAAGTGGCTCACCGGGGTGACGGTGCAGGCGGAACCGTCGGACAACTACTTCCAGGCGGTTGCATACCGGATACTGCCCGCCGATTTCGATCCGGACAGTGCGGGTCCCGGCGACGGTATTTCGCTGTCGTCGGTGGCGCTGAACTGCGACATCCTCACGCCCGATGAGGGGACCGATGTCCCGGCGGGAGCGTTGACGGTTTCGGGATATGCGTTCGCCGGCGACGATCGCGGCGTTGCGCGCGTCGACGTGTCGGTCGACGACGGACGCACGTGGCAGCAGGCGGAACTCGGGCCGGAACTCAGCCGCTGGGCGTGGCGACGCTGGCAGACGACGGTCGAGGCCCGGCCCGGACCCCTGCGCCTGACCGCGCGGGCTTGGGACACCACGGGGGCGACCCAGCCGGAATCGGCGGCGTCGTTGTGGAACCCGAAGGGCTACGCGAACAACTCGTGGGCGCATGTTCAGGTGACCGTCCGGGCGTCGTGACGGTCCGTTCGGCGTGTCTACTTGAGTCGAACACGTGTTCGTTTAATGTGGTCGGTGTGCGGTGGACGGGACTTGTCGGTGGTCTGCTCTAGCGTCGCGACCAACTGATCGGCACCCCGATCAACCGAACACCACTACTTGAGAGAGGCACCACTCATGACGCAGGCTCCTGACCGCGACAAGGCCCTCGAACTGGCGATGGCCCAGATCGAGAAAGCGCATGGCAAAGGCTCGGTGATGCGCCTCGGCGACGAGGTGCGCCAGCCCATCTCCGTCATCCCCACCGGTTCGATCGCGCTGGACGTGGCGCTGGGCCTTGGCGGGCTGCCGCGAGGCCGGATCATCGAGATCTACGGACCGGAATCCTCGGGTAAGACCACCGTGGCGCTGCATGCGGTGGCCAACGCCCAGGCCGCCGGCGGCATCGCGGCGTTCATCGACGCCGAGCACGCGCTGGATCCCGAGTACGCCAAGGCGCTGGGTGTGGACACCGACTCGCTGCTGGTGTCTCAGCCCGACACCGGCGAGCAGGCGCTGGAGATCGCCGACATGCTGATCCGGTCCGGCGCGCTGGACATCATTGTGATCGACTCGGTGGCGGCGCTGGTGCCGCGTGCCGAGATCGAGGGCGAGATGGGAGACAGCCACGTCGGCCTGCAAGCCCGGCTGATGAGCCAGGCACTGCGGAAAATCACTGGCGCACTGAGTAATTCAGGTACCACGGCGATCTTCATCAATCAACTGCGCGAAAAAATCGGCGTCTTCTTCGGCTCTCCTGAAACAACTACCGGCGGAAAGGCTTTGAAGTTTTATGCCTCAGTTCGCTTGGATGTCAGGCGAATTGAAACTTTAAAAGATGGTACCGATGCGGTAGGCAATCGCACCCGGGTTAAGGTCGTCAAGAACAAGTGCCTCGCAGAGGGTACTCGGATTTTCGATCCGGTCACCGGTACAACGCATCGCATTGAGGATGTTGTCGACGGCCAGAAGCAGATTCACGTGGTGGCTACGGCCAAGGACGGAACGCTGCATGCGCGACCGGTGTTGTCCTGGTTTGATCAGGGAACACAGGATGTGATCGGGTTGCAGATCGCCGGCGGCGCAACCGTGTGGGCGACTCCTGATCACAAGGTGCTGACGGAATATGGCTGGCGCCAGGCGGGAGAACTCCGCAAGGGCGACAGGGTAGCGCAGCCGCGCCGCTTCGATGGATTCGGTAACAGTGCACCGATTTCAGCGGACCAAGCACGGCTGCTCGGCTATCTGATCGGGGATGGCTACGTGGGAGGTAAGACTCCAGTCAACTTAATCAATGTTCAACAGACACTCATTGATGACGCGACGCGAATCGCTGCAACGCTCGGCTGTGCGGCCCATCCGCAGGGGCGAATGTCGATTGCAATCACTCATCGGCCCGGTGAGCGTAACGGAGTTCTCGACCTCTGCCGACGGGCTGGCATCCACGGCAAGCTCGCGTGGGAGAAGACGATTCCGAACTGGTTCTTCCAGCCAGATATCGCCGCCGATATAGTCGGTAACCTGCTCTTCGGCCTACTCGAGAGCGACGGCTGGGTAAGCCGGGAACAGACCGGGGCGCTTCGCGTCGGCTTCACAACGACCTCTGAACAGCTCGCTCACCAGATTCATTGGCTGCTACTGCGATTCGGCATCGTGAGCACCGTTCGAGATTACGATCCGACACAGAAGCGGCCAAGCATCGTCAACGGCCGACGGGTTCAGAGTAAGCGCCAAATTTTCGAGGTTCGAGTCGCGGGTATGGATAACATCACTGCGTTCGCGGAGTCGGTTCCCATGTGGGGTCCGCGTGGAAGCGCTCTCGTCGAAGCAATTCCGGAAGCGATGCAGGGACGGCGACGTGGATCACAGGCGACATATCTGTCCACGGAGATCGCTGATGCCGTGCTCAATTACCTCGACGAGCGTGGTGTGACCTCACGGGAAGCTGCAGCCATGATCGGTGCAGGCTCAGGGGATCCTCGTGGCGGCATGAAGCAAGTCTTGGGTGTGAGCCGTCTCCGCCGGGATCGCGTCCAAGCGCTCGCGGATGCTTTGGATGACAAGTTCCTGCACGATGTGCTGGCGGATGAGCTGCGATACTCGGTGATCCGGGAAGTGCTACCGACTCGGCGAGCACGGACGTTCGACCTCGAGGTCGAGGAATTGCACAACCTCGTTGCGGAAGGGGTTGTCGTGCACAACTGCTCGCCACCGTTCAAGCAGGCCGAGTTTGACATCCTGTACGGCAAGGGCATCAGCCGCGAAGGCTCCCTGATCGACATGGGTGTCGAGCAGGGTTTCATCCGCAAGTCCGGCGCATGGTTCACCTACGAGGGCGAGCAGCTGGGGCAGGGCAAGGAAAACGCCCGCAATTTCCTGCTGGAGAACGTCGACGTGGCCAACGAGATCCAGAAGAAGATCAAAGAGAAGCTCGGCATTGGTGCCGTGGTGACCGATGACGTGAGCGATGGCGAAGTCCTGCCCGCCCCAGTCGACTTCTGAGAAGCGCGAGGAGCAGGCGCGGGCATTATGTCTGCGCCTGCTCACCGCGCGGGCGCGCACGCGAGCGGAGCTCGAGGGTCAGTTGAGCAAGCGCGGCTATCCCGACGGCGCCAGCGCTCGTGTGCTCGATCGGTTGGCTGACGTCGGGTTGATCAACGACGCTGACTTCGCCGAGCAATGGGTGCGGTCGCGCCGGGCCAATGCGGGAAAAGGCAAGCGCGCGATAGCCGCTGAGTTGCGCACCAAAGGGATCGACAACGAGGTGATCGCCGCGGCGCTGAACGGTATCGACGCGGCTAGCGAGCACGATCGAGCGGCCGAACTGGTTCGGACAAAGCTGCGGCGAGAGAACCTCAACGGCGACCAGGCGAAGGTGGCGCGCCGGCTGGCGGGCATGCTGGCGCGGCGCGGATACAGCGAGGTGATGTGCTTCGACGTCGTCAAGACCGAGCTGGCGTTGGAGCTTGAGCGGCGGCAGACGTGATTCGCTCGCCGAGCGCGGGACCGATGACACAGTTTTCGGCGAAAAGCGTGCATTAAGCCAACTCACGACGCGCAGTGAGCTAGGCGCCGGCGGTGTCCCGCTCGGCGGTAGCCGTGACGACCGATGTCTCCGCCGCGGTCCGGCTTCGACGACGCAGTCGCGCCTCCAGTCGCACTGCCAACCACGACAGCGTCACGTTCACCGCGATCATCAGCACCGCGATCACGAACAACGCCGGTACGTAGTTGCTGTACTGCGCGCCGATCAGCGTGCCCTGGCGCACCATCTCCAAAAACGTGATCTGGTAACCGATCGCGGTGTCCTTCAACACCACGACCAACTGCGACACCAGCGCCGGCAGCATCGCAGTAATCGCCTGCGGCAGCAGCACAAGCCGCATTGTCTGGCTCGGCCGCAACCCGAGCGATGCCGCCGCCTCGGACTGCCCACGCGGTAACGCGTTCACGCCTGCACGCACGATCTCGGCGATCACCGCACCGTTGTACAGCGTCAGCCCGGTCACCACGCCCGCGACCGCGAGCTGTCGAGAAGGGAACACGTCGTAGAGCGCATAGAGGAAGTACGAGAAGATCATCATGATCAGCACGGGCACTGCGCGGAAGAATTCGACGACCACACCGCATGCCCAGCAGACGGCCCGACTTGTCGACAACCGGCCGACACCGAGCGCCACACCCAACGCCCCCGCCAGCACAATCGAGAGCGCGGCCGCAGTCAACGTTCCTTGCACACCAGGCAAGACGTAGGTCTGCCAGAGATTGGCCGTCGTGAACGGCTCCCATTTTGCCGCTGTGAGTTGGTCTTTCGCGTTCAGCCTGGCCCAGACGATCCATCCGACGACAACGAGCGCCGCAATCGTCACCAAGGATATGAGCCAGTTGCGCCTCACCGCCCGCGGGCCCGGTGCGTCGTAGAGCACTGTCGATTCGCTCACCTCTTCACCGCCAGCCGTCGTCCCAGATACGTGAACAGCAACCCGAGCGGCAAGGTCAACACTACAAATCCGGCCGCGAAGATCCCGCCGACGACCAATAGCGCCGCGGTGTTCTCGATCATGTCTTTCATCAACAGCGCCGCCTCGGCGACCCCGATTGCCGACGCGATCGTCGTGTTCTTGACCAGTGCGATGAACACCGATCCGAGGGGGGCGATCACTGCCCGGAACGCCTGCGGAAGCAAGATGATTCGCAGATTCTGCGTGAATGTGAAACCCAAAGAGCGTGCCGCCTCCGCCTGTCCTAGCGGGACCGTGTTCACCCCCGCGCGCACCGATTCACAGACAAATGCAGCGGTATACAACGCCAGCCCAAGCACGGCCAGCCGGAAGTTGCTGTCGTCGATGAACGTCCGCGAATGAGACGACGCCAGCGTGATGCCCAGCGTCTGCGCCAAGCCGAAAGAACAGAACAGCAGCAGCAACGTCAGCGGCGTGTTCCGCACGATCGTCACGTACGTCGAACCCAGCCATCGCATCATCGGCACCGGCGAAAGACGCATCGCCGCAAGGAGAGTCCCGAGCAGCAGCGCCCCGATCGCCGAGTAGACCGCGAGCTTGATCGTCGTCCAGAACGCGGTGAGGATCTGCCGGTGGTACTGCGCCCAGATGTGTGCGCTTTCCGCCGTCGTGGCCCGGGTGGAGGAGCGGTCGATCTTTGGCGGAGGGGGCGGTTGGTACCCGGACGCGCCGAGATCTGCATCGAACGACGCCTTCCACGCACCCGTGTCGATCATCTTCTGCAAGGCGTCGTTGATCTGCGACCGCAGCTCGTCGTTGTCCTTGGCGACGCCGATGCCGTAGAGCTCCGCCGAGAACGGCTCTCCCACCAACTTCAGCGCGCCGGGGTTCTGCTGCACGTATCCCGCGAGGATCACCGCATCGGTGGTGACCGCGTCCACTGCACCGTTCTTCAGCGCCTCAACACACAGCGAATAGGTATCGTACCGCTGCAGCTGCACGCCCGGATATTTGTCCTTGATGCGTTGTGCGGGTGTGGATCCCGCGACGGAGCAGAGCCGCTTACCGTTCTCGAGAGACTGCGGCCCGACGATGTCAGTGTCACCGGATCGCACCAACAGGCTTTGGCCCGTCTTGAAGTACGGCCCGGCGAAGCCGACCTTCTGCTTGCGCGCATCGGTGATCGAATAGGTGCCGACGATATAGTCCACTTGCCCGTTCTGGATCAACGTCTCCCGCTGCCCGGACGGTGCTTCTTTCCATTCGATCTCGTTCGGCTTGTATCCCAACTGCTCTGCGACATATCGCGCGACGTCGATATCGAAGCCGCTCAACGAACCGTCGGGCTTACGCAGGCTCAACCCTGGCTGGTCGAACTTCACGCCTATGGTGATCTTGTGGTCGCTGCCGCAGCCGGTCAGCATCAGCGACATCAGTATCCCGGCGACTGCGGCGACATACAGGGTTCTCAATCGCATGATGAAGGCTCAGTGGCTGACGATGCTGGCCAGAAAGTCCTTGGCGCGGTTGCTCTGTGGGTTCTCGAAGAACGCGGTCGGCTCCGCGGACTCGACGATCGCACCGTCGGCCATGAACACCACCCGGTTGGCGGCACGCCTGGCGAATCCCATCTCGTGCGTGACGACGACCATCGTCATCCCTTCGGACGCCAAGCCGGTCATCACCGCCAGAACCTCGTTGATCATCTCCGGGTCCAGCGCGCTCGTCGGCTCGTCGAACAGCATCACCTTGGGCTGCATGGCCAGTGACCGCGCAATCGCCGCGCGCTGCTGCTGTCCGCCGGACAGCTGAGCCGGGTACTTGTCGGCCTGATCGGCGATGCCCACCCGGTCCAGCAGCGCCAAACCCTCCTTGCGGGCCTGGCTGCGCGGAATCTTGCGGACCTTGACCGGCGCCAGCGCGACGTTGTCGATGATCGTCTTGTGCGCGAACAGGTTGAACGACTGGAACACCATCCCGACGTCCGATCGAAGCCTCGCGAGCTCCCGTCCCTCAGCCGGCATCGGCACGCCGTCCACCTCGATGGTCCCCGAATCGATGGTTTCGAGGCGGTTGATGGTGCGGCACAGCGTCGACTTACCCGATCCCGACGGTCCGAGCATGACGACGACCTCGCCGCGGCCGACTTCGAGGTCGATGTCTTTCAGAACGTGCAGGGCGCCGAAATGCTTGTTCACGGCGCGAAGGGCAACCATCGGCACCGTCGATGAGCGCTCGGGCGAGGAGGAGACAGCGCCGGACTCGGGCTCGGCCATGGGGCCGACCCTATACAGCCGACGCTCAGCTTGGCCGGGGAAGCGAAATTCCGCCTCCCGCGCCTCCGTACGATAGGCACGTGACTTCGTCGGCGCCTGCCCGGACCTACCAGGTCCGCACTTACGGCTGCCAGATGAACGTGCACGATTCCGAGCGTCTCGCCGGGCTTCTGGAGTCTGCCGGCTACCTCAAAGCTCCCGTCGGAGCCGACGCCGACGTTGTGGTGTTTAACACCTGCGCGGTCCGCGAGAACGCTGACAACAAGCTCTACGGCAACCTGTCCCATCTCGCGCCGCGCAAGCAGAGCAATCCCGGCATGCAGATCGCGGTGGGCGGATGCCTTGCGCAAAAGGACCGTGACGCGGTGCTGGTCCGGGCGCCTTGGGTCGACGTCGTGTTCGGCACGCACAACATCGGCTCGCTGCCGGTGTTGCTGGAACGCGCCCGCCACAACCGGGTCGCGCAGGTCGAAATCGCCGAAGCGTTGCAGGAATTTCCGTCGGCGCTGCCGGCATCACGTGAATCCGCTTATGCTGCCTGGGTTTCCATCTCTGTCGGTTGTAACAACAGCTGCACGTTTTGCATCGTGCCCGCGCTGCGGGGCAAGGAAGTCGACCGCAGCCCCGACGACATCCTCGCCGAAGTCCGCACGCTGGTCGATCAGGGTGTGCTCGAGGTGACGCTGCTCGGCCAGAACGTCAACGCGTACGGCGTATCGTTTGCCGATCCGCAACTGCCAAGGGACCGTGCGGCTTTCGCGAAGCTGCTGCGTGCCTGCGGCCGCATCGACGGACTCGAGCGGGTCCGGTTCACTTCGCCTCACCCCGCCGAGTTCACCGACGACGTGATCGAGGCGATGGCCGAAACGCCCAACGTCTGTCCGGCGCTGCACATGCCGCTGCAGTCGGGATCGGACCGCGTGCTCAAGGCGATGCGCAGGTCATATCGCGCCGAGCGGTATCTCGGCATCATCGAACGGGTTCGCGCAGCGATGCCCCATGCCTCGATCACCACAGACCTGATCGTCGGATTCCCCGGTGAGACGGACGACGACTTCGCCGCAACCCTCGACGTCGTAGAGCAAGCACGATTCTCCAGCGCGTTCACGTTCCAGTATTCCAAGCGACCCGGCACACCGGCCGCCGACATGCCCGCCCAACTTCCGAAAGACGTTGTTCAGGAACGCTACGAGCGGCTCATCGCGCTGCAGGAGCGGATCTCGCTGGAGGAGAACGACGGCCAAGTAGGCAAGACCGTCGAACTCTTGGCCGCCGCGGGGGAGGGCCGCAAGGACGACAAGACGCTGCGGATGAGCGGGCGGGCTCGCGATGGCAGACTGGTGCATTTCTCACCCGGCAACGAGACTGTTCGTCCCGGCGACGTCGTCAGCACCGTCGTCACCGCTGCCGCCCCGCACTATCTGATTGCCGACGGGACGCTGTTGACCCACCGACGCACCCGGGCGGGCGATGCGCACGAAGCGGGAAGCAAGCCCGCGGGTGTAGGTCTCGGTATGCCGCGGGTCGTGGCTCCGGCATGAGCGACACCAACGGCGAATTCGAGGCGTTCAAGAAGGACATCGCCGCCGCCGAACGTCGGGTGGCCCGCGAAATCGAACCAGGCAGCAGGGCCATGGTCGTCGCGATCCTGGTCTTCGTGGTGCTCGTGTCTTTCCTGTTGCCACATGCCGGTGGCGCTCGCGGGTTCGACGTCCTGACCGGCGGCCCGGCCGCGGCCGAGGCCGTGATTGCGCTGCCGTCGAAGATCTTCTGCTGGCTGGCGCTCGTGTTCAGCGTCGGGTTTTCGATGCTCGCACTGCTGACCCGGCGCTGGACGCTGGCCTGGCTTGCGCTCGCGGGCTCGGCAGTGGCCAGCGTCGAGGGCATGTTCGCGGTGTGGACGCGGCAAACGGCGGGCGCCGGTCACCCCGGTCCGGGGATTGGGCTCATCATCGGGTGGATTGCGGTCATCCTGCTGACCTTCCACTGGGCACGGGTGGTGTGGAGCCGCACCGCCGTCCACCTCGCCGCCGAGGAGGCACGCCGCCAAGCCGCCGCCGAGGAGCAGTCCAAGAAGCTTCTGGACACCCTTGACGACGACGATGATCGCGGCGAGCAGACGTAAATCCGTAGCGCCGGCGTGAAGTCTCCAGGTTTTCGCTGATGTTTTGCCGTTCACGGCCGCCGCATGCTGGCTAGCATGAGCGGACCTGATTCTCGCGCGGACGCGCCGCCGGTGGACTGGAGCGACTTGGGCGTGAGCGAGCTGCCGACCGGCACGGTGACCTTGTTGCTCGCCGATGTCGAGGGCTCCACGCGGCTGTGGGAAGCCCAGCCCGACGAAATGGCGCATTCCGTGGCGCGGCTCGATCGCGCGTTGACCGACCTCGTCGCCGCGCACGGCGGAGTGCGACCCGTCGAACAGGGCGAAGGCGACAGCTTCGTGGTGGCATTTGCGCGCGCCACGGACGCGGTCGCGTGCGCACTTGAGCTGCAGCAGGCGCCGCTGGCGCCGATCAGGCTGCGCATCGGAGTGCACACCGGCGAGGTGCGCCTGCGCGACGAAGGCAACTACATCGGCCCGACGATCAACAGGACGGCACGGCTGCGCGACCTCGCCCACGGTGGACAGACCGTGCTTTCGGGTGTCACCGAGGACTTGGTGCTCGACCAGCTGCCCGCTGGTGCCTGGTTGACCGACCTGGGGACGCACCAACTGCGGGACGTGCACCGGCCTGAACGGGTGATCCAGCTGTGCCACCCCGATATCCACAACGAATTCCCGCCGCTACGTATCTCGAACGCGGTTGGCACCCAGAATCTTCCGCCGCAGCTGACGAGCTTCGTGGGCCGTGGGGTCCAGATGGCCGACGTGCGAACGTTGTTGACGGACAACCGTCTTGTCACGTTGACGGGTGCCGGTGGCGCCGGCAAGACGCGACTGGCGGTGGAGGTTGCGGCCCGTATTGCGCCCGAGTTCGGCGACGGTGTCTGGTACGTCGACCTGGCGTCGACCGTCTATGTCGAGGTCGTCGCAGTTGTGGTGGCTCGTGCCCTCGGGCTGCCCGACCAACCGGGCCGTTCGACGATGGAGACGCTCGTGCGGTTTGTACACGACCGCGAGATGTTGATCGTGCTGGATAATTGCGAACATCTGCTCGACGCGACCGCATCGCTGGTGACGGAAATCTTGGGCGCCTGTCCGCAGTTGCGGATTCTGGCCACCAGCCGTGAACCCGTCAACGTGGCCGGTGAGGTGATCTTTCTGGTGCCGTCACTGTCGCTGGCCGACGAGGCTGTCGAGCTCTTCGCCGATCGTGCTCGCCGGGTGCGACCAGAATTCACGGTCACCGAGGACAACGTGGCCGCCGTGACCGAGATCTGCACCCGTCTCGACGGAATGCCGCTGGCGATCGAGCTGGCGGCGGCGCGGGTGCGGGCATTGTCTCTGGACGAAATTGTGCGGAGTTTGCACGACCGCTTCCGCCTGTTGACCGGCGGCTCGCGGACCGCTGTGCGGCGTCAGCAGACCTTGCGGGCGTCGGTCGACTGGTCGCATGCCTTGCTGACTGAGCCCGAGCGCGTCCTGTTCCGTCGGCTTGCCGCCTTCTTGGGCGGGTTCGATCTCGACGCCGCCCAGGCTGTAGCCGGCGACGCGGAGGTGGAGCGCTACCAGATACTGGATCAACTTGCGCTGCTCGTCGACAAGTCCTTGGTGGTCGCGGAAAACGCCAGTGGCCGAACGCGATACAGGCTGCTGGAGACAGTGCGCCAGTACGCGCAGGAGAAACTCGGGGAGTCCGGTGAAGCCGGGGCCGTGCGGCAGCGTCACCGAGATCACTACACGTCGATGGCCGCACTGCTCGACGCGCCGGCCCGCACTGACTATCACAAGCGGATCGAGCAGGCCGACGACGAGATGGAGAACCTGCGAAGCGCATTCGGATGGAGTGCTGAAAACGGCGATATCGCCCGTGCGTTGGAGCTGGCATCGTCGCTGCTGCCGCTATGGCTATCGCGGGGCCGCATCCAAGAAGGGCGGGCGTGGTTTGACGCCGTTCTGGCCGACAATTCAATTCAAGACAACATCCAGGCCGCCGTGCGCGCACGTGTGCTCGCCGACAAGGCTGTGCTCGACGCGTGGGCGAACATCTACAGCACCGCCGATGCTGAACAAGCGCTCGTAATCGCCCGCGAACTCGACGATCCGGCGTTATTGGCCCGGGTACTAACTGCTTGTGGCAGCGCCTCCGTTTACGACACCGAAGTGGCCACACGGTATTTCGACGAAGCAATCGGCTTGGCGCGCGCAATCGAAGATCCGTGGCGGTTGAGTCAAATCCTCGGCCAGCAGGCGCAGGTGGCGTTCGTCGCCGGTGAACCTATTGCGGCTCGGGCAGCCGCTGAAGAGGGACGCGATCTCGCCGATGCGATCGGTGACCGTTTCGGATCGCGTCAGTGCCGGTGGCGGATTGGGGGCGCACTCGCGATGCAAGGCGAATTGAGCGAATCGATCGCTGAGTTGCGCGCGATGGTAGCCGAGGCAGAAGCCGACCATGACGTCATGTCGCGGGTCACCGGACTGTTTGTGCTGCAAAACCCGCTGGCATATCACGGTGACGTCGGCGAAGCGCGGGTTATCGCCGAGCAGGCCATCGCGTCCGCGGCCGAACTCGGTGATGTCTACATCGGCGCCAGCTACATCGCGCTGATGATCGCGAATCTGGCTGCGGGCGACGTTGCGCAAGCATCGGAAGTCGCCGAAGTCGCCTGGTCGCATATGGGTGCTTTGTACGGGACTGCATCACTGAACAACGTCTATATCGCGCAGGTCGATTTGGCGCGCGGTGATTTGGCCGCTGCACGCCGCCGTGCCGACGATGCCGTAGTGGCGACCACCGGGTGGCTGCGGGCGGCAGCGCATACGGTGCGTGCTCACATCGCAATCGCGGACTGTGAACCGGAACGAGCCGAGCAGAATGCTCGTAGTGCACTTGCGTGCTGCGCAAGTTTCCGGGCGTACCTTGCTGTCCCTGAGGTCCTCGAAATCCTGGGGAGCCTGGCCGGAGATGCCGACCGTCACCAAGAATCCGCCCGGCTGTTCGGCGCAGCGGACGGCATCCGGCAGCGCACGGGCGAGGTCCGCTTTCCCATGTTCGAGGCTGGATATGAGGCTGCGGTCGCAGCGGTGCGTAATACGATGGAAGACAGAGATTTTGAAGCGGCGTGGGCGGAAGGTTCTGCGATGTCTACCGAGGAAGCCATCGCCTACGCGCAGCGGGGCCGCGGTGAACGTAAGCGTCCGGCGAAGGGTTGGGAATCACTCACCCCGACCGAGCGTGACGTCGTACGACTTGTCGGTGAAGGATTGGCCAACAAGGACGTCGCCGCAAGGCTTTTCGTCTCACCGCGCACCGTCGAGTCTCACCTCAGCCACGTCTACACGAAGCTCGGACTGTCATCACGGGTGCAACTCGCGCAAGAAGCCGCGCGTCGCCAAGACGCTTAGCGGCCCTTGAGCGCGCCCTCTGCGGTCTCGGCCCACTCCCGCCACTGCCGCGCGTTCGCACGCGCCTCTTCTGCCTCGGAGGCCCGCCCAGCTGCTTCGGCTTTTGCGGCCTGTTGCTCGAATTGCTCAGCGCGCGAACGGAATTGCTCGGCCCGCGCCTCGGCTTGCGGATCGCCCCGACCGGAGTCCGCTGCGTCGCGCACCTTCTTTTCCACCGCACGCAGCCGACGCTCAAGCTCTGACGCCCGCTCACGGGGAACCTTGCCGATCGCGTCCCACTTCGTCGCGATCGACCGCAGCTCCGCCCGTGCCGCGTCCAGGTCGGTGATGTCCAACCGCTCCGCCCGAGCCAGCAACTCCTCCTTGGCGGTCGCATTCGCTTGAAACTCCGAATCACGTTCGGCGGATGCCGCGTTGCGCGCCGAGAAGAATGTGTCCTGCGCGGCCTTGAACCTCTTCCACAGCGCGTCGTCGGCGTCCTTGGCCGCTCGGCCCGCCGCTTTCCACTCCGCCAGCAACTGACGGAAGGCTGCAGCCGTGGGACCCCACTCCGTCGACTCCGCGAGTTCCTCGGCGCGCTTGCACAGCCGTTCCTTTACCTCGCGCGCACCAGCCCGTTCGCGATCCAGCTCGGCGAAATGCGAACCGCGGCGCCGATTGAACGTCTCGCGGGCCGCCGAATAGCGCTTCCACAGCGCGTCGTCGGTCTTGCGGTCCACCCCGGTGATCGTGCGCCACTCCTCGAGGATCGCCCGCAGCCTGTCGCCGGCGACCTTCCACTGCGTCGCATTCGCCGCCAGATCCTCGGCTTCGGCCGCCAACGCCTCCTTGCGCGCGATCTGCTCGGCGCGGTTTTGCTCACGTCGGGCCTTGTCCGCCTGCGCGGTCTCCTCGGCCCGCCCAAGAATCGTGCTGAGCCGCGCGGCGAGCGCATCGAGGTCACCGAGGACGGCCGCGGTCGCCAGTCCTTCGTGCAGTCCGGCCGCGGACGAACGGATCTTGCGGGCATCCCCGGTGCCCGACGCCAGCCGGTGCTCCAGCAGGTCGACCTCGGTGACGAGATCGTCGTAGCGGCGGCCGAAGTGCGCGAATGCCGCTTCTGGCTCGCCGGCTTGCCACGATCCGATGACGCGCTCACCGGCGGAGGTGACGAGCCAGACGGTGCCGTCGGGGTCCACCCGGCCGAACCGGTGCGGATCGCTTGTGGCTGCGTGTGCAGGCCGCGCGGGCGGACGTGCCGGTCCGGGCCGGGGCATGGGCCTGGGCGTGTGGTCGCTTTCCGTCATTTCGTACACCTCCGCGGGCGAGAGCCCGCACACCTGCCGCGCAGCGCGGCGCCTGATAGCTATCGTCGAGACGGCCCGCTCGACCCCGCTATTGAAGCAGGTCGCTACCGCTTCAGAGGAGGCGTTGATGGACAAGGCCGATATCGCCGCATTACTTGCGGTCGGCGCGGCACTGTTCATCGCGATCGGCGACGTCATCCATCAGCGTTCGGCGCACGAGGTCACCGACGAGCCGGTCGGCCATGTCGAGCTGTTCACCCGGCTGCTTCGCGACCGCACGTGGTGGCTGGGCAGCCTCGTCGCCGCGGCCGGATTCGGGCTGCAGGCCGCGGCATTGGGCCTTGGATCGGTATTGCTCGTGCAGGCGATATTCGTCAGTTCGCTGCTGTTCGCGCTGCCGATGAGCGCCAAGCTCACGCGGCGCCGCGTGACCCGATGGGAATGGCTGTGGGCGGTCGTGCTTGCCGGCAGCGTCGCCGTCATCGTCACCGTCGGCAACCCGCAGGCGGGCCAGTCGCGGGCGTCGTTGCAGACGTGGACCGTTATCGTCGCCGTGTTGGGTCCGGCTCTGGTGCTGTGCCTACTCGGCGCGCGCATCTGGGCGGGCCCGCGCAGTGCCGTGCTCCTGGCGTTGGTATCAGGGACGCTCTGGGGTGTATTTGCGGTGCTGACCAAGGGCGTCGTCGACCAACTCGGCGAAGGCACATGGGTTTTGCTTCGCACACCCGAGCTGTATGCGTTGGCGGCCGTCGCCATCGCAGGCACGGCATTCCAGCAGTCGTCGTTTCGGGCCGGCGCCATGACCGCGTCGCTGCCGACGATGACGGTTGCCGAGCCCGTCGTCGCGTCGGTGCTCGGCGTCGTGGTGCTCGGCGAAACGCTCAAGACCAACGGCGCCGGCATCTTCGCGCT
>DATBFF010000096.1:0-13013 GCA_036558625.1 Mycobacterium sp.
CGTCGCCTGGATCGAGCACACCTACCACCGACGCCGCCGACAGGCACGCCTCGGACGACTCACCCCGATCGAGTTCGAGACACTCAACACCGCCGCATGATCACCTAACCGCACTAGTCAACCAAACCCGGGGCAGTCCCACGCTTTGCTCGGCACAGTCCGGGCGACCGCTGGTTTGTGGACGAAACCTACGTCAAAGTCGGCGGCGTATGGCGCTACGCATATCGGGCCGTCGACCAGCAAAGACAAGTCATCGACATCCTGGTCTCCGCACGCCGCGACGCGAACGCGGCCCGCCGATTCTTCCAACGGGCATTGGCCACCGTGCAGGTCACCCCGACCGAGGTCGTCACCGACGCCGAACCGCTCTACCCACGAGTGCTCGACGAACTGATCCCGGCGGCCCGGCAGCACGTCGAACGCTACGCGAACAACCGGATCGAAGCCGACCACAGCCGCCTCAAACAGCGGCTGCGACCGATGCGCGGGCTACGCACCGACCGGACAGCTCGAGTCATCATCGCCGGGATCGCCTTCATGCAGAACCTGCGCCGCGGCCACTACGAACTAGCCACCGAAACCCCGAACCTGTTCCGAGTCGGCGCCGCCTGCGCCGAACTCGCCCAAGCGATCTGACCGACGCCTCGCCACGGCATCGAGCTGTCTATCGATCAGCGAATGCAACAGAGCCCCAGGATTCCGAACATGCCGCCGGCCGCGCCTCTACCTTGATGATCAGACCATGACGGTCGACATCAAGCCGGATGTTGTGAATTGCCCGATGCATGCGGTGCCGTGCGTGGAGAACAACTGCCTGCCGGTGCTGCATTGAATCACGGCGCAGATCGTTGCAGCGCTGTGCGCGCAACTAATCTCGATCAGCGCCCGGCCGGTCTTGACGGCGTCCGTACGCAGAACCGTGGCTCCGCCGTCATCCGTCTCTTCGAGCAGCACCGTGCCGGCGATGGAGGCCGGAAAGGCGGCAACGATGTTGAAGCTGCGGCCGTACCGCCCCGCTTGATCGCACCGCCGTCGCGCTCGGCCTGCCCGCCTTGACCGCCGACCGGCCCGTGCAGCCGCCAAGTATGAGCGTCGCCGCGGCGGCCAGAGTCTCGCACGGCACGCGGCGACGCGCCGCAGACGTTGACGCCGATCTGAACTGTGCGGCCGATACTGACCGCTGTCGTTGGAGAATCGTCTTGCGATCGCATCCCGCCGGCGCTGCCGGATGCGACAACGTGCTGCCCGGCACCGATCGGCCAGATCCAGGTCGACCGGAGGGCTCGAGCCGGGATTCACAGATCGTCGATGAGCCGGTTCGGGGTGTCGTCGATCTGCCGCGATCGACCTCGTCGCTACGGGTTGAACGCCAGAAACAGGAACGCGGCGAGTATCGCCAGATGTACGCCGCCCTGCAGTGCAGTAGCCCGGCCCGGGCCGGTGGTCAGAATGCCGGCGGCTGCCGTCAACGCGAACAGCACAATCTGGGTTGGCCCGAGACCGAGAACCAGCGGACCTCTCAACCAAATCGATGCAACCGCGATGGTGGGGATCGTCAGCCCGATGCTAGCCATCGCGGACCCGTATGCCAGATTGAGACTTGTCTGGATTCGGTCGCGGCCCGCGGCCCGAACAGCGGCCAGGGTCTCCGGCATGAGAATGACAAGCGCGATGATCACACCGACGACGCTCGGTGGATAGCCGGCAGCCTTGACCCCACGCTCGATCGTCGGCGACACGATCTTCGCGTCGCCGACGACCGCGACGAGCGCGACGAGCAGTAGCACGAGGCTGAAGAAACTAGCACGCGGCGACGGTACGCTCGCGTGTTCTTCGCTGTCGACCACGGTTCCGTCGCTGGTGATCGGAAGGAAGTAGTCGCGATGCCGTACGGTCTGGATACCCACAAACAGCAGGTACAGGACCAATGACGCGGCGGCGGCGAACACCAGCTGCGCCGTGGAGAACTGCAGACCAGGGCCGCTGGTTGTAAAGGCCGGAAGCAAAAGGCTCAGTGTGGTCAACGTGACGACGGTGGTCAACGCGGCGGCCGTGCCCTCGGCGTTAAACAGCGCCACCCGCCGGCGTAGAGATCCACGAAGGAGACTGACGCCGACGACTCCGTTGCACGTGATCATCACGGCCGAAAAGACGGTGTCTCGGGCAAGCGAGGATGCCTTCGACCCGCCACTGATCATCAGTGTGACGATCAGCGCAACCTCGATCACCGTCACCGCCACCGCGAGAACGAGGGAACCAAACGGTTCACCCACCCTCATCGCAACGACCTCGGCGTGGTGAACCGCGGCGAGCACCGCGCCCGCGAGCAGGAGTGTGAGTATGGCGGCAGCCCACACCGGTACCGTCCGACCCCACGCGACGGTGAGGACGACGACGGCTGCGACGGGAAGCAGGAACGTCCAGTCGGTCATTAAATGGCGCACGCGCATCGACACCAGGACGAGCCTGCCAGAATCGACACCAACACGCTGGTCGATCGCCGCAGGGAGCGTCACCGGATGCGCCAGCCGACGCGAATCGCTCGCCGGCGGACGGTAGTACCCCAACGCCGTCGACTAACCAGCACCTCGGGCAACGGTCTTCGTGTGGGGGCTCGCCTTGGCGCATCGTCGGCATCTGGCTCAATGTGGACTTGCTGCCGACCGGCGCACCGGCGAGAACAATAGGCCGGCCGGGTGGGCGCATATTCCGACGCGATCGTTCGCCTTGGCTTAGTTGTTTGGTCGCGGTTTGCGATCGGCGGGCGGGCGTCGACGGTGCCCGATGTGGCTGCCAGTCTCTGGCAGGCTGGTCGTTGAATATGGTCGCTTTTGTCGATCCGTCGAACCCGCATCTCCCACCGGCCAACTCTGTGGTGATTGCTCGACCTGAGGTCGGCCGCCATTCGACCGCGTCGCGAGATCGTTGTCGGTCTGGGCCTCGATGGTCACCCCACTGATATATGGGTCAATTCGGGCAGCGGCCGGCGGTAGGGTCGCAAGATGGAGGACGGCATGCCCGAAGGCATGCCCAGCCGGGTCGTTCCGAATGGGCCATGAGCGGAATTCTGACGGAGCTGGCACTCATTGCGATTCTTGTGGCACTCAACGCGGTCTTCGCTGGCAGCGAGATGGCCCTCGTGTCTTTGCGGGAGGGCCAGCTGCAGCGCTTGGAGCGGGCAAGCAACCCGGGTCGACGTGTAGCTCGGCTGGCTCGAGATCCCAACCGATTCCTGGCGACCATACAGATCGGGATCACGCTCGCCGGCTTTCTGGCCTCCGCCACTGCCGCCGTCGGATTGGCGGAGCCGCTCGTTCCGGCGCTGTCCTGGCTCGACAAAGCTGCCGAGCCCGTCGCGATCGTGGTGGTGACGTTTGCATTGACGTTTCTGACGTTGGTGTTTGGCGAGCTTGCCCCTAAGCGGGTAGCCATGCAGCACGCTGAGCGGTGGGCACTGTTTGCTGCCCGGCCCCTGTCCGCGGTTGCCGCGGCAGCTCGCCCGTTGGTCTGGTCTCTGGCAAGGGCCTCGGACCTGACCGTTCGGGCCGTCGGTTCCGACCCGAGCAAGAAAGGCGAGGAGATCACACCCGCTGAGATACGCGACTTGGTCGCGTCGCAGCAGGGGTTTACCACAGAACAGCGAATGATCATGTCCGGGGCTGTGGAGATCGCCGAACGCGTGCTACGTCAGGTCCTCGTTCCGCGCCGTATGGTCTTCACGATCGACGCAGATTCGCCTGGCGACGTTGCGCGTGACCAGCTAGCCGCCTCCGGCCACTCGCGGGCGCCGGTCGTGCGCAACGCGAATCTTGACGACACGGTGGGTGTGGTTGTGCTTCGGGAGCTCGTCTTAACCGAGGAGTCGAGCCTGTTGGATGCCGTGCGGCCCGCGTATCTGTTGCCCGACTCTCTGCGGCTCGTCGATGCGTTGCGCCGCTTTAAGGACGACCGGCAGCAGATGGCACTCGTCGTCGACGAACGCGGCGCCGTGGACGGCATCGTCACCCTGGAGGACCTGTTGGAGGAACTTGTCGGCGAGATCTATGCCGAGACAGACCGCGATGTGGTACAGGTACGCCGCGAACCGGACGGCAGCATGCTGCTACCCGGCACATTTCCGCTTCATGACTTGCCGGATGTTGGGATCGATGTTGAGCTGCCGGACAGTACGAACTACACAACCATTGCGGGTCTGATCCTTGCCCGGCTCGGCCATGTGCCCGACCGGCCTGGCGAGATAGTTAACCTCGGCCGTTGGGCGGCCGAAGTGTCTGACGTGGAGCGCCGGGCGATAAGCGCGGTACGGCTTAGCCCGAACCGGTCTGGATCCGGATCAGATAGATAGGACCATCCACCCCGCAGAGGGGATGGATCACGGCTGCGGCTAACGGCTCACCGAATTCGCCGCGCCATGAGCCTCGCACTCCGGCCGGGTTATCAGGTTGAGCGCCGCCGCCCGACGTGAGAGGAGGCCGATGATAACGCCACGTGCTGTCAGCGCCACTCGAGTCCATCGGGTCGCCGCTGTTGTGGGCGGTCACCGTCATCGCGCTCCTGGTCCTCTTCGGCATTGACCTGGCGTTGACTCGGCGGCCGCACGAAGTCTCCACGCGGGAGGCGATGGGGTGGATCGTGTTCTACCTCGCGCTTCCCCTGGCGTTCGGCATGTTCATTTGGCTGGCCCACGATGGTACCCAGTCGCTCCAATCTTCACCGGCTACGTCGTGGAGAAATCCCTGTCCAACAGACAATGACGTGATCGACCTCGACACCGCGCTCGGCCAGCAACTCCTCGACGTCGCGACAAGACAGGCCGTAACGCAGATACCAGCGCACCACCACCGCAATCACCTCCGCTGGGAAGCGGAAGCCAACGAACGCTGACCGCGACACCGGACGCAGACACCCGCGAGTTGACAACCTCACCAGCCTCATCCTGCCCGATCCACAATCGACGAACGCAACAGCGTCGCGCCACATGATCTACCCAGCGCCGCATATTCAGATGACGGCCTCTGCCGGCCGCCGGGTCTACGTGCGAAGATCGAATGCGTCGATGATCGCCCTACCGAGCACGGCTTCCTGCTCGGGGCGCAGATAGCCGACAAGACGCCCGAGCCGGCTGGCGTCGATGGTCATGACGTTGTCACAGGACACCACCGACTCGTGATCCAAGCCGTTCGCGGCGCCGACCGGCACCTCGGTGGGGATGCCGCGCACCGTGCTCGTGATCGGGGCGACCGTCACGCTGGCCAGGTAATCCAATGCATGCGAACGGGTCAACACCAGCACCGGCCGGACCTTGTCGAGCTTGGCCAGCCGGATCGCGCGCGTCACTCGAGATCCAATGGCCGCTCGGCCGCCCAGTCGACCAGCCCGGACAGATCTGGGTACAGCGCCTCACCCCGGTCACGCAGCGCGGCGAGGATCTCCATCTCGCGCTCGTGGCGCACCGCCCGCGCGATCATCTCGGCCCGGCTGCCGGCCGCGCCCTCGCTGACGCGTTCATCGATGTAACTGGCCACGTCGTCGGGCAGCCGCACCGTCATCTGAGTCGTCATACCACCACCATACCACAGCGGTATAGCGGGCGATCTTGGACGCAATCGGAGCGATCTGGCTTGCGGACTCCCACCCCTGGAGGTACTTCGGATGGCGCTGTTGCGTTCCCGGATAGGTGAGCAGCCCCGTGCCGTGCCGGGCTGGGGTCAGATCGCCTCAGCTAGTTCGGCGAACGCGGGTCTATCTCGCCCCCATTCCAACAAGTTGGAGACCTCTGTGATGCCGACGCCTCTGCCAAGGAGGTGCCGTTAGCGAAGATAGACCCGCGCGACGCCGGAACCTGGTGTCGTGATGATCGGCGACGAAGACCAGGACATCCAACCGATCGACCCGCCGTGGCCAGCATGGTCCCAGAGGATCGACGAACTCGAGGCCGAGTTGGCCCAACGCGCGACCACAGCGGCATAGGGCCGATCACGCACGACCATCTCAGCGTGGTGGGGCGGGCGGGTGTTTGTGGCGCATTCCGCTTCCCGAGCCGGTACACGTACCGCCACACCCCATTGACCTTGACATAGGTCTCATCGACGAACCAGCGACCACCCGGGGCATGCCGCGCGAAGCGGGCGGCGTCGGCAAACAGCTGCGCAAACCGCTGCACCCACCGGTAGACAATGACGTGATCGACCTCGACACCGCGCTCGGCCAACAACTCCTCGACGTCGCGACAAGACAGGCCGTACCGCAGATACCAGCGCACCGCCACCGCAATCACCTCCGCCGGGAAGCGGAAGCCAACGAACCCTGACCGCGACACCGGCCGCAGACACCGGCGAGTTGACAACCTCACCAGCCTCATCCTGCCCGATCCACAATCGACGAACGCAACAGCGCCGTTTGTCGTACCAACTAATGCTCGTCGGCTGGCCGCGATCGAGGTGGCATTCCGCGGTCCTAGCGTGGCGTGATCTCGGTCGTCGGGCAACTATGAAGCGCGGGGACGCGCCGAGGCCGGCGGCGACTCGCCCACCGGCCTCTAGTGCACCCGCTATGGGCGCACTTCGAAGACGCGGTTGACCGGCGTGCTGGTGGCTAGCCGGAACCGTGTGAACCCACCCCGTTCGCAAACGGCCCGCAGCTGCTCGGTGCTGGCTTGCGCGCCCAGGGCGTACCCGCCGGGCTGCGATCGGGCCGACTGCGTGCAGACCAGCGTGGACGCGGAGTAGAAGACACGACTCAGGCCGCTCGCGAGGTTCTCGGCGACCGTTTCGCCGGCCGCGGGCTCGACAAGCAACCATGTGCCGTCGGCGGCGAGGGTGGACCGGATGTGTGCCGCAGCCGCGACCGGATCGCCCATGTCATGCAGTGCGTCGAGAATGCACACGAGGTCGTATCCGTTGCCGGGGAAGTCCTGCGCGTTGGCGACCTCGAATGTCACGCGCTCGCCCACGCCCGCCTCGACGGCGGACTTGCGCGCGGCGTCAATGGAGCCGGGGTGTGAGTCGAATCCGATGATTCGCGCCGTCGGAAACGCTTGGGCCAAGACGATCGACGAGGCGCCGTGGCCGCAGCCGACGTCGGCGACGGTGCCGTCGCGACGCAGTTTCGCCTCGACGCCGTCGAGCGACGGGATCCAGTTGGCCGCCAGGTTGGCCCGGTACCCGGGACGGAAGAACCGTTCCGTTCCCGCGAAGAGGTGTTTGTCGTGATCGCCCCATGCGACGCCGCGGCCGGTGCGGATGGCGTTGATCGAACGTTCGACATCCTTGTGCACAGAGGTGACCACGAGCGCGCCGCCGGTTAGATAGGCGGGGCTTTCCGGATTCGCCAGGCAGAACGCCTGCACTGGCGTGAGCCAGTACCGTCCGTCGGCGTACTCGCAGTAGCCCGAGGCAGCCTGGGCGTTGAGCCACTCGAGCACGTAGCGTTCGTCGCACCCGGCCGAGTCGCCGAGTTGTGCGGCGGTGGCCGGCCCGATCTCGGCAAGCTTCTCGTAGAGCCCGAGCCGATCTCCAATCACAACGGTCGCGGAGTGCATTGCCGCGCCGAGGTCGCCAAGGAACTTGGCGGCGAACTCGTTGACCTGCGTCTCATCGATCTCGTTCATCGTTCCTCCCATTCGTCTGGCGGGACGTGGTCAGCGTCGCCTCGACATCTGGGTGTCGGCATCCGTGCAGACCACGGATTCGCCACGGAGCACAATGCGTGATGTGACGGCCGGCCCGTCCCGGGAAATGTCTGAACGCGAGGCCCAGATCCTCGCGGCCGTTGGTGCGCACCTGTCCAACGCCCAGATCGCCTCGCGGTTCTCGATATCGATCAGGACAGTGGAAAGCCACGTGTCGTCGTTGCTGCGCAAGCTCGGCGTGACTGACCGGCGTGAACTGGCGGCATTGGCGGACTTGGTCGCCGGGCCCGAATCGCCGGTGACGACCCGGATTCGGGCATTGCCGGTTGCCCGAACCAGTTTCGTTGGCCGCGAACGCGAGCTCGAGGCTGTACTCGCCGCGTTGCGCGAGTCCACATTGGTCAACCTCATCGGACCGGGAGGCGTTGGCAAAACACGGCTGGCCGTGGTGGTCGCGGACGCGTCGGGCTCGATAGGCGCTTTTGTCGATCTGGTGCCGGTGCGCGAGGGGATGGTGCTGCAGGCCGTCGCCACGGCTCTCGGGGTCGTCGAGCGGCCACGGGTGCCGCTGGAGGACGTTATTCACCAGGCACTGAACCGGCGCAACAGCCTGCTGGTGTTGGACAACTGCGAGCACGTTCTCGATCCGGTGAGTGCTTTCGTGGAGAGCGCGCTCGGCGCTTGCCGCGAACTGCGGGTGCTCACGACAAGCCGCCACCCGCTCGGCGTTGCCGGCCGATCGGTGCAGATTCCACCGCTGTCGTTGGTGTCCGACGTGAGTGGTGGCGCTGCGGGATCCGAGGCCGAAAAGCTATTCTATGATCGCGCCGCCGCCGCCGATCCGGAGTTTCACGCCGATGCCGAAATGGTGCGGGCGCTGTGTTCGCGGCTGGACGGCATGCCGCTGGCGATCGAACTGGCTGCGGCCCGCAGCGCATCACTAGGCGTCGAAGGTCTGCTCACCGCACTAGGTGATCACTTGCGCGCGTTGACCGGCGGCAGGGGCGCCGATGCGCGGCACTGGTCGATGCGCGCCGTCATCGACTGGTCGCACGACCTGCTCGACGACGACCAGCGAACCCTCTTTCGGCGCCTCGGTGTCTTCGTCGGCGGCTTCGACCTGTTGTCCGCCGTCGCCGTTTCACCGGACGGGCGCGCCGCAGCGGTGGCCGACACGGTCGGGCGGCTGGTCGACAGCAACATGGTGACGCACCAACGCCGGTCCAGCCCAGACCATCGATGGCGGTTGCTGGAGACCGCGCGGGCGTACGCGCTCGAGCGGCTGGCCACCAGCGGCGAGGAATCCGCGATCCGGGAGCGGCACACCCAGTGGGCACACGCGACCGCTAGGGCTCTGGAGCGTCGCGTGCAGGCCGGCGACGCCTGGGCCGACGAATTCGACCTCGTCGTCGACGACCTCCGCGCCGCCGCCGACCGGGATGGCCCCGCGGCCGCGCAGATGGGGCGTACGCTCGCGCACCTACTGTTCGCCCGTCGTTTCTCCACCCAGGCGAGACTGCGCTACGAGCAGGCGGCCAAGCGGGCGCCATCGCCCGCGGCGGCCGCCGCTGATTTGCGCAATGCGGCCGACATCTCGATGATCGAGGGTCGTTGTGACCGCGCCTACGCCCTGCTGCTCGAGGCGGCCGATCTGGCCGCTGTCGGTGGGGACGCCCGGGCCCACGCGACGGCGCTCGCGTCTGCGGTCATGTGCGCCGTCCGGGCCGTGGGCGAGTTCCCCGAGCCCGTGCCGCAGGCCGAGCTGGCCACGCTCATGGCCCGCGCGAAGGATTCGGCGCCACCGGACGATCAGGTGGCCGACGCCTGGATTACGGCCACCCAGGCGTGGCTGCCTCTGGCGGCGGGCCGAAGCATCGACGCCGAGGTTGCCGCCTCCGCGCTTGAGGCCGCTCGCCGTTGCGGGGATGTCCCCCTCGAGTTCGCCGCGCTCGATGCCATGACCACCGTCGCAAAGGCCGCCGGGCGCTACCGCGAGGCGGGCGCGTTGGTGCGTCAGCGCATCGCGCTGATTTCCCGGATGCCGCGTCACCAGCCGTCGAGCGCCCCGGAGATCTGGGAGACGTTCGAGGTCGCGGCGGAGGTCGCGCTCGGTGCCGGGGATCCCGCGAACGCGTTGATGGCCGCACAGGCAGCGTGGCAGGACGAGATCTACGGTGGTGTCGCCTACAACGTGAAACGCTTCGTCATGCCGTTCGTCCTCATGGGACGGTTTGATGACGCGACAGCGAAGGCAGAGGAGATGCTGTCGGGATGGCACCGGGCCGGCGAACCCGCGGCGGCTGGTGTGGGCATGGCGGCGCACGCGCTGGTGTTGGTCCACGCGTTGCGTGGCGACGACGATGCAGCCGAGCGGTGGCGCGCCGCCGCCAGGCTGGCCATGCCCGGCTGGCTCCAGCGCCACGCGCGCTTCACCTGCCTGACCGCCTTCGTCGATGCCCGCGTCGCGTTGCACGCGGGCCGCTGGAATCAATCCCAAGCGTTGGTATCGGCGGTCGGCGAGGCGCCGGCCACCTACCGTGCGTACGCCCTGGCGGCGGTCGCCGAGCTGGCCACGGTGGCCGGGCCTTGCACCGACGACGTCGCCCGCATCGTGGCCACAGCAAGAGCTGCCTCGGCCGAAAACGATTGGGCGACGGCGTGTTTGGCACGCATCGACGGCCGACTCGGCGACCGCACCGCCCTCGACACAGCGATCGCCATCTGGGAGCGCATCGGCGCGCGCTTCGAACGCGCCTGCACGCTACATCTGGTCCCCGCACGGCGGGCCGAAGCTATGGAGGAGTTCGCCGCGCTCGCCGTTCCGCCACCGGCCTGACGGCGCTTCGCCGGCGCCCCGCATGGTCCGCACCGGTTTGCCACCGGCAGCAGGTACTACCAGCGGCGTTCGAGCACGGTCACCGGTCATGCTTGTGAGTCACTGTTTCGCCCGGCACGGCTCTCTTGCGTTGCCGGATCGGCGGCACGCTGCGCTGGATCAGTGCGCGAGGCGAGGAACCAGCCGATCCGGGTCGATGAGGTGTTGGTCGATCGTGTCGTAGGTCATCGCTGTCTACCGGGAATCGTGGATCAACTCCCTCGTGCTGACGTCGGTCAGTCCGTGGCCTCTTGGACGTTGGAACCGGTGGCGTACACGAGCGAGTAGAGCCCGGCCGCGACGACTCCACCCACGAGCGGCGCCACGATGAACAGCCAGACCTGGTTAAGCGCGGTGCCACCCAGGATCAGCGCCGGGCCGAGGCTTCGGGCCGGGTTCACCGACGTACCGGTGATCGGAATGCCCACCAGGTGCGCCACCGTCAACGCCAGACCGATGGCGACCCCGGCAGCGGCCGTGTTGGCCGCCTTGCTGGTTACGCACAGCACGATGAACACAAACATCGCGGTGAGCACCACCTCGGCCAGAAACGCCCCGCCGAGCCCGATGTGGATATCCGACGCCGGGCCCCATCCGTCAGCACCCAACCCGGTGTGGGATCTGCTGTACAGCGGCGAGGCGGCCAACATCGCCCACAACAACAACGCTCCGAGGATGCCACCGACAAACTGGGCGATCCAGTAGCCGACCGCCTCACCGATCGACACCCGGCCAGCGATCAACGCACCCATGGTCACCGCGGGGTTTACATGACAACCGGTGATCGGTCCGATCGCGTATGCCAGCGCGAGCAGCACCAGGCCGAACGTGAGCGCGGTGGCCACCACACCCGCGGCGACACTGCCACCATCGAAGCCGAACCCGAACATCAGCGTCGCGGCGCCCACGCCGAAGAACACCAGCAGCCCAGTACCGATCAACTCGGCTAGAAACTTGCGCGCCATCGCCCGCCCGTCGTGGGTGAGACTATCCCATCACGCCAAAGTCGTTTTGTCGTGTTCGCACCTTTCTAGCACACGATCGTCCCACGCATCGCCGTTCCCGCCCGCACCGGAAGTGCCAGCCGAGCGTCGCCGACCAAGCGAACCGGTGCGGCTGGCACCGATCTGCTGCGGTTTGACTACCGCGCTTTGCAGGCCGTCGCACCAATCCCGGCAATCTGACCGTCGCTGAACCCAACACGTCGACGCATCGACGGTCCGGGTGGAAACCCCGCACCGCATACGCCCCCGCAGCCCGATCGGCTCGCCTTGTGGCCCTGCGGCCGGCCAGAGCAGGCGAACTCCATCTCCTGCGCCTTACGGCTACACAGGTAAGAGCCCACCTACCGGACCGGCGCTCGACAGCGATCCGCGACAGCGCGGGAATTTGACGTGCCACATCGTGCCCGCAATGGGATCGCGGCGTACCACGATCCTCCACCGCTGCCGCAGCTGCCTGATCAGCGTGAGCAGGCTGAACAATGACCGCACCGCTAAGCGGCGCCACATCCTCGCCACCGCATGGCCTCCGCGCCGGCGCCGTCCTCGTCGGCCTCGCCCTCAGCGCCGCCGTCGGCCGGTGGTGTGCGGACCCGCCGGTCCGGTCATCGGCTAGCAGGCCATGTGGGAGGCCCGCGCCATCCACACAGGCCACAGGGTGTGGCTAAGCAACTATGTCCCTTGAGAGCATGACCACCGCCGCGTCAGGCTGGCGGACACGGCGCCGACGACGCGGCTGCTGACCCCGCAGACCCGGAGTACCTTCGCCGAGCTGGTCGAGGCGAACAAACGTTGTGTCGGGCGGTTGCCGGTGCTTCGGCTTCACACGGAAGCATGGTGAACGTCCCACTGTCGCGGGAACCGGAGGCGAAGCGTGGGCACGCTTGGCACGGTTCACCAGATCGTCGTCTTCGACGGCGACCGCAGCGCGCGAACGATTCCTCTGGGTCAGTGTGCAGATACGGGCCACCAGTGCGTTCCTCGATTTGTTCCGGGCCTGCCTCGACCACGCCGCCGCAGCGCCTGATCCGTTCGACAGACCCGGCGGGAGCCGCGGACGCGGCACGCTTCCCACGATCTCTTTGATTTGGTGAAGACGCATCCAACCTGCCAATCCGGCGGACCCTGCAAACCCCGCTCGTGGGCGCGTTGATGTCGGTAGCTTCGGCGGCGTTCACGCTGACACCACCGAGACAACGGCTTCGTTTGAGTGCGAAAGATCGCCAAGTGGCGATCGCTATCACGCGCGGAGCTCGCTTGAGCGCAGGCTTCACAGCTGGTGGTGCACCCATACCCCAGGCTCGACATAGACCGCGTAGTCGTGTTCGACGCTGCACAGGACCGGCACGAGCGCGCCAGGCACCACGACCGGCCCCGACACGTCGAATGGCAGGCCAGTCCAGGAACGCCATTCGTCCAACGAGCCAGGAATGACCATCGCACGCTTGCTGGTACCCACGATCCGGCCGCCGGCCCGAACATGAACACGCAGCCACGGATCCTGGGG
>DATBFF010000097.1:0-10791 GCA_036558625.1 Mycobacterium sp.
ACTAGACGTCACCGTATGACGTCGGCTATGCGTGGGTCCGAACTGCAACTGTCGGAAGGGCGGGGTTGAGCACGATGGCTGCTGCGCCGTCGGATCGTCGCGCGATCATCGCCGACGCGCTGCGCAAGATCGACGACCTGACCGCGCGGCTGCAGATCGCCGAACAAGGTGACACCGAGCCGATCGCGGTGGTCGGCATGGGCTGCCGCCTGCCCGGCGGGGCGAACAATCCCGACGAGTACTGGCAGCTGTTGCAAGACGGGCAGAGCGGCATCGTGCGGGTGCCCGAAGAGCGCTGGGACGCCGACGCCTACTACAGCGAAGACCGCACCGTCCCCGGCAAAATCTGCAGTCGCGAGGGCGGCTTTCTGACGTCATGGCGGCCCGACGAGTTCGACGCCGAGTTCTTCGGCATGTCCCCGCGCGAGGCTGCCGCGGTGGATCCCCAGCAGCGGCTGCTGCTCGAAGTCGCCTGGGAGGCACTGGAAAACGCCGGCATCCCCGCGCCGGCGATCCGCGGCACCCAGACCTCGGTGTTCGTCGGACTGACCACCTACGACTACTCGCTGAACCTCGCCGGGTTGCCACTAGAAGAGCTCGACCCCCACGTTCCGTTCGGCAATGGGGCGAATTTCGCCGCGGGCCGGTTGGCATATTTCCTGGGGGTGCACGGTCCGGCGGTGGTCATTGACACCGCGTGCTCGTCGTCGCTGGTGGCGATCCACCTGGCGTGCCAGAGCCTGCGCCGCAGGGAAAGCGACCAGGCGCTGGCCGCCGGCGTCAACTTGATCCTGCGCCCAACGAATAGCGTCGCCACCTCCCAGTGGGGGATGCTGGCCCCCGACGGGCGCTGCAAGACCTTCGACGCCGACGCGAACGGCTATGTGCGCGGCGAAGGTTGCGGGGTGGTGGTGCTCAAGCGCCTCGGCGGCGCACTGCATGACGGGAACCGAATACTGGCCGTGGTGCGGGGTTCGGCGGTGAATCAGGACGGGCCCAGCAGCGGGCAGACGGTGCCCAACGGGCCGGCGCAGCAGGCGCTGATGCGCTCTGCCTTGGCCGCCGCACGGCTCACCCCGGCCGACATCGACTTCATCGAGGCGCACGGCACGGGCACCGCGTTGGGCGATCCGATCGAGCTCGACGCGCTGAGCAACGTGTTCGCCGATCGGGACGGGGCCGCGCCGCTGGTGCTTGGATCGGTGAAGACGAATTTGGGGCATCTGGAGTCCGCGGCCGGTGTGGCCGGGTTCATCAAGACGGTGCTGAGCGTTCAGCACGGCTACATCCCGAAGCATTTGAACTTTCGCCGGCTGACCCCGTATGCGGGTCCCGGCGCATCGAAGTTCACGATCGCGTCGCAGGGCATGGCGTGGCCCGCGGTGGGGCGGGCGCGCCGCGCGGCGGTGTCGTCGTTCGGGGTCAGCGGCACCAACGCCCATGTGTTGGTGGAGCAGGCTCCGGCGCCGGAACCCGTTGCGGCTGTGCAGGATCCGGTGATCAGCACGCTGGTGGTCTCGGGTAAGACGCCGGCGCGGATCGCGTCGACGGCGGCGATGCTGGCCGAGTGGATGGACATCGAAGGCGCTGACGTTCCGTTGGCCGATGTCGCCCACACCCTCAACCACCACCGCACGCGCCATCCGAAGTTCGCCACCGTTGCCGCCCGCAACCGCGACCAGGCGATGGCCGGACTGCGCGCGCTGGCCGCGGGGGAGACCGCAGTAGGCGTGGTCGCTCCCCATGAAGGGCTGTGTCGTCCGGGCACTGTTTTCGTCTACTCCGGTCAAGGCTCGCACTGGGCGGGCATGGGCCGGCAGCTTCTGGCTGACGAGCCGGTGTTCGCCGCCGCGGTGGAAGAGCTCGAGCCGGTGTTCTTCGATCAGGTCGGGTTCTCGCTGCAGCAGATCCTCGCCGAAGGTCGAGCAGTGAGTGGGGATGCCCAAGTGCAGCCGGTGTTGATGGGTCTGCAGTTGGCGCTGACCGAGCTGTGGGCCGCGCACGGCGTGAAACCCGATGCGGTGATTGGGCATTCGATGGGTGAGGTGACTGCGGCCGTAGTAGCCGGGGCGCTGAGCCGCGCCGAGGGCCTGCGGGTGATTGCGACCCGGTCTCGGCTGATGTCCCGCCTTGCCGGACAGGGCGCGGTGGCACTGGTGGAGCTGGACGCTGACGCGACCGAGGCGATGATCAACGGCTATCGCGGGGTGAGCCTGGCCGGGTATCTGTCATCTCGACAGACCGTGATCGCCGGCCCGCCCGAGCAGGTCGACGCAATGGTCGCCGCGGTCACAGCCCAGGAGCGGTTCGCGCGGCGGGTCAACATGGAAGTCGCGTCGCACACCGCGCTGATGGATCCGATCCTGCCCGAATTGCGTTCGGCGCTGGCCGATCTGGCGCCCCGGACGCCGGAGATTTCATTCATCTCCACCATCGCCGACACCGGCACCGCGCCGCTGCTGGATGCCGCCTATTGGGTTGCCAATGTGCGTGAACCGGTGCGGCTGCGCCAAGCCATCACCGCCGCCGCCGAGCGCCACGCCACATTCATCGAAGTCAGCCCTCACCCGGCACTCACACATGCTGTCACCGAAACCCTGGAATCGGTGCACCATCACAGCATCGGCACTCTGACCCGCGACGGCGACGACACAGTCAGTTTCTACAGCAACCTCAACAGCATCTTCGTCACGCAGCCGCCGCCGACGCCGCATCCACCCGAGCCACATCCGGTGCTGCCGGCCACGCCGTGGCACCACACCCACCACTGGATCACCGCGCAGGCCACCGCAGCCGAATCTGCGCCCAAATCCGGCACCCTGCTCGGCCAGCACATAGCCGTCGCCACCACCCCGCCCACACATCTGTGGCAGGCGCGGCTGACCCCGGCGAACAAGCCGTACCCGGGTTTTCATCGAAACCACGGTGTGGAGTTGGTTCCGATATCGGTTCTGTTGCAGACGCTTTGGCTCGCCACAGCCGACCAAGACGCGGCGACGGTGTCCGACATCTGGTTCGCCTACCCGATCGTCATCGATGAGCCACGGGTGGTACAGGTAGTCGCCGACGGCGAAACCGTCACCGTGTCGTCGCGGTCGGCGAGCGACACGACGGCGCACCGCTGGGTCAAACACGCCAGCGCCCGCCTCGCCCCCGCCGGTATCGACGGGCCGCAACATCTTCCCGATCACGAAACAGTCAGCTACGACACCGAATTCGTCGACGAGTCGGTGACCTCGCTGTGGCGGGCATGGGGCAGCGAAGGGCGGCCATTCGCATGGTCGATCGACCGCTGCCGGTCGGGCTCGGGCACGTTGCACGCCGAGGTCGAGACGACCCAGCCGTCGGCGGTCGCACTCATCGACGCAGCCGTTCACCTCGCCCGTCTGCTCGACAGCGCCAACCCGCGACTCATGGTTCCGGCCGCGGCCGAAAGCGTGCACGTCGATGCCGGACTTGCCGCCCAGCGCTGTTCGGTCGAGGTGCGTCGGCGCGGCGGCGGCGACAACGAGCTCGTCGTCGACATCGCGGTGACGGCGCCCGACGGCAAGAGGTGCGTCGACATCCGCTCACTTCGGTACGCAGCGGTCGACTCCGATTCGGCTGCGCGCTCCGACGGGGACCCGTCCTCGTTCGTGCATGCGATCGAGTGGCAACCTTTCGCCGACCATGCCGACCCGCAGCAGGCCGCCGATCCCGGCCCGCTCGCGGTGCTGGGGGAGGGTGATCTCGCCCGCTCTCTGCGCGATCGGCTCGTCGCCGGTGGCTATCCGCCGGCCACCGTCGCCGACGCTCGATATGTCGTCTATGTGGCCGAACCCGGTCCGGGCGAGGCCGACATCGACTGCGCGGTGCGCCTGTCGACGGACGTGGCCGATCTCGTCCGCCAGCTGGCCGAGCGGGAGGACGACCACCCGGCCACGCTGTGGGTCATCACGCGCGGCGTTCGTGAGGGCGCCTCCGATGCGGCAGTGCGGCAGAGCTGCCTGTGGGGGCTCGCCGGAGTGATCCGGGCCGAGCAGCCCCAGCTGTGGGGCGGCCTCGTGGACACCACAGCCGGCGACGACGTCGGTGACTGCGTGACGGCGCTGTCGACGATCCTGACGCACCCCGCGAAATCCATCCTGGCGCTGCGCGAGGGCGAATTCCTCGTGCGCAGCGTGGTCCCGGTCGCCGGCGAACCCGAGCGCGAGCCGTTCCGGTGCCGCGCGGATGCGGCGTATCTGATCACTGGCGGCATGGGTGCGCTCGGTCTGCTGATGGCCGGCTGGCTCGCAGACCGCGGGGCGCGTCGAGTGGTACTGGCCGGGCGCAGCCCACTTCCGCCGCGGCGCGAGTGGGACAGCGACACCCACGGCGCCGAAGTGCGGCACAAGATCGCCGCAATCCGGGCGCTGGAGTCGCGTGGCGTCTCCGTCGACACGGTGGTTCTCGACATCGGATCACGCGAGGAACTCCAGGCTCTCCTCGAACGCCGGGACGCCGCCGGCGACGTGCCGATACGCGGTGTCGTCCACGCGGCCGGGATCACCGATGCTCAACTTCTGACCGAGATCGACGACGACCGTCTTCGCCGCACTATGTGGCCGAAAGTCGCCGGGGCGCAGGCGCTGCACGAGGCCTTCCCCGCCCAGAGCCTCGACTTCTTGTTCCTGATCGCCGCCGCCGGCGCCGTGTTCGGTGTCCCCGGGCAGGGCGCTTACGCATCGGCCAACGCCTACCTCGACGGCCTCGCCCGAGCGCGACACCGTCAGGGCTGTCACACCGTCAGCCTGGACTGGGTGGCCTGGCGCGGGCTGGGGTTCGGCGCCGACGCGCAGGTCGCGGTGCAAGAACTCGAACGGCTGGGCTCGCGGCCGATCACCCCGGACGAAGCCTTCAGCGCCTGGGAGCAACTCGAGCGCTACGACATCGCGCAAGCCGTGATGGCTCCGATGCCGTCGTCCGACGCGGCGGCACCCGCAGTGCAGCACGCCTCGGTCGCGTGGTCTCAGATGGCCGCCGAGGACATGCTCAGTGAGCTCGAGGCGGGTCTGCGAGCGATCCTTGCGCGCGAACTCTGCCTGCCGGAAGCCGAGCTCGACCTGAACCGGCCCTTCGCGGAAATGGGCCTCAACTCCGTGATGGCGATGTCGGTCCGACGGGAGACAGAGCATTTCGTCGGCATCGAGCTGTCCGCGACGATGCTGTTCAACCATCCGACGGTGTCGTCGTTGGCCAGCTATCTCGCCAACAAGCTCTTACCGCAGGACGACTCGGACAACGACCTCGATATGCTGGCCGACTCGACCAGCGTGCTGAACGAGTTGTTCGACAGCGTGGAATCGGCTCCGGCCGGCAGTGAGAGGGGTACCTGATGCAGCGTTACCCGAGGGGTGAATTCAGCAGTTTGGACGTCGCGCCATGACCATGGCTTTCGACGAAGAAGGTCTGCGGCACTGGCTGGCCGATTACCTGGTGACGAACATCGGCTGCAGCCCGTACGACATCGACTTCGACGCGTCGATGAACGACCTCGGTGTGGGTTCGCGCGACGCCGTGGTGCTCTCCGGTGAGCTCTCCGAGCTGCTCGGCCGGACAGTCTCACCCGTAGAGTTCTGGCAGCATCCGACCATCGGCGACCTCGCGCGGTTTCTCAGCGGCTCCGAATCCGGCGCCGAAGCCGAGCTGCAGGCCGAGCCCGATCGGGGCAGCATCAACGAACCGATCGCCATCGTCGGGCTCGGCTGCCGTTTGCCCGGCGGAATCGCCGGACCGGACGCGTTGTGGCAGTTCCTCTGCGACGGTCGCTCAGCGGTCACAGAAGTGCCGGCGGAACGGTGGGCGCCGTTCGACGACGGCTCGCAGCCGGTGGCCGCGGCGCTGTCGCGCACCACGCGCTGGGGGTCGTTCGTAGACGAGATCGACGGGTTCGACGCGGAGTTCTTCGACATCTCGAGTCGCGAGGCCGCCAAGATGGATCCCCAGCAGCGCCTGCTGCTGGAAGTGGCGTGGGAGGCGCTGGAACACGCTGGGATTGCGCCGAGTTCGCTGCGCCGGTCGCAAACCGGGGTGTTCGTCGGCGCCAGCATCCCCGAGTACGGCAACCTCTCGTCCGCCGATCTTGCGAGCGTCGACGCGTGGAGCAACGCCGGTGGAGCGCTGAGCATCATCGCCAACCGGCTATCGTATCTGCTCGACCTGCGTGGTCCGTCTGTCACGGTCGACACCGCGTGTTCGTCGTCACTGGTCGCGCTGCACCTGGCGTGCCAGAGCCTGCGGATGCATGACTCCGACATGGCCATCGCAGCCGGCGTCAACGTGTTGATGTCGCCCGCTGTCTTCCGCGGTTTCGACCAATCCGGGGCGTTGTCGCCGACCGGTGCCTGTCATGCGTTCGACGCGGACGCCGACGGGTTCGTCCGCGGCGAGGGGTGCGGGGCAGTCGTGCTCAAGCGGCTGGGTGATGCGTTGCACGACGGGGATCGGCTGCTGGCGGTGGTGCGCGGTTCGGCGATCAATCAGGATGGCCGGTCCAACGGGTTGTTGGCGCCCAATCCGGCCGCCCAAATGGCCGTACTCCGCGCGGCATACGCCAATGCGAATGTGCCGCCGCACGAAGTGGATTACGTCGAGACCCACGGGACCGGGACTCTGCTGGGCGACCCGATCGAGGCCCGTGCCCTCGGCACGGTGTTGGGCCGCGGCCGCCCGGAACAGGCGCCGCTGTTGCTCGGTGCGATCAAGTCGAACATCGGCCATCTCGAGGCGGCGGCCGGTGTCACAGGCCTGATCAAGACCGTGCTGGCGGTGCAGCGCGAAAGGATCCCGGCGAATCTGGGATTTCGGGCTCCCAATCCGCATATCCCGTTCGACCAGCTGCGGCTGAAAGTCGTTGCGGAGCCCCAAGATTGGCCCCACGTGCAGCGGCCACGGCGGGCGGGAGTGTCCTCGTTCGGGTTCGGTGGCACCAATGCCCATGTGGTGATCGAGCAAGCCCCGGCTTCGGTGCCCGCGAGCCGCGACGCCGGCCCCGCAGTGACCACGTTGGTGGTGTCGGGCAAGACGCCGGAGCGGATCGCGTCGACGGCGGCGACGCTGGCGCACTGGATGGACGATGCCGGCGCGGACGTGCCGCTGCCCGACGTGGCTCATACCCTCAACCACCACCGCGAGCGCCAACCGCTGTTCGCCACCGTCTGCGCCCGCGACCGCGCCCAGGCCGTCACCGGGCTGCAAGCGCTGGCCGCCGGCCGCGCTGCCGAAGGTGTGGTGGGCCCGCACGACGGCCCGTGCGGTCCCGGCACCGTGTTCCTGTACTCCGGTCAGGGCTCGCACTGGGCGGGCATGGGTCGGCGACTGCTCGCCGACGAGCCGGTGTTCGCTGCGGCGATCGCCGAACTGGAACCGGTATTCGTCGAGCAGGTCGGGTTCTCCCTGCAGCAGATCCTCGCCGAGGGGCGCCCGATAAGCGGCGATGCGCAGGTTCAGCCGGTGTTGATGGGTCTGCAATTGGCGCTGACCGAATTGTGGCGTTCGTACGGCGTGCACCCGGATGCGGTGATCGGGCATTCGATGGGTGAGGTTTCGGCGGCGGTCGCGGCCGGAGCGCTGACCGTGGCCGAGGGATTCCGGGTGATCGCGATCCGGTCCCGGCTGATGTCGCAGCTGGCCGGGCAGGGCGCGGTGGCGCTGCTCAAACTCGACGCCGAGACCACCGAGGCGCTGATCGCTGACGTTCCGGAGGTGAGCGTCGCGGGATACATCGCGCCTCAGCAGACCGTGATCGCCGGGCCCGTCGCGCCGGTCGACGGGGTGATCGCCGAGGTGACCGCGCAGAACCGGTTCGCCCGGCGAGTCAACATGGAGGTCGCCTCGCACACCGCGTTGATGGACCCGATCCTGCCGGAACTGCGTGCCGCACTGGCCGATGTCACCCCGGAGATCGCTACCATTCCGTTCTTTTCCACCGTCGCCGAGGACACCACGGCGCCGCTGCTGGACGCCGGCTACTGGGTGGCCAACGTGCGCCAGCCGGCACGACTGAGCCAGGCCATCACCGCGGCCGCACAAGATCACGTCACTTTCGTTGAAATCAGTGCGCATCCGATCCTGACCCATGCCGTCACCGACACGCTGGAGTCGGTGACCCATCACCACGTCGTCGGCACGTTGTGGCGCGACGGTGACGACACGGTCGATTTCCACACCAACCTCAACGCCATCCACACCAGCCATCCGCCGCAGACCGAGCATCCGCCGGAGCCACACCCGGTGCTGCCCACCACGCCGTGGCACCACACCCGCCACTGGATACCCGCGAGGTCGGCGGTTGTCGCCGCGCCCCTGCCGCGCCCGCAGACCGATGGTCCGATCCCGGAGGAGTGGTACTGCGAGCTGACCTGGCCGAAACGGGAGTTGCCCGAGGCCTCGGCAGAACAAGACACTTACTGGCTGGTGGTCGCCGATCCCGAACTCGGCGCCGAGATCGGCGCGGTTCTCGGCGACGAGTCCCGGGTGACGACGCTGGCACCGTCGACGTTGGCCGACGGTACCGCCAGCCCCGCGCTTGCGGAGGCCCTCGCCGGGGTGACCCATGTGCTCTACGCGCCGCAGGTGCCGGCCGGCCATCTCGACGCCGAATCCGGTTACCAACTGTTCAGCGCCGCACGCACGCTCAGTGCAACCCTGGCCGCAATGACGTTGCAGCCCAAGCTGTTTCTGCTCACGCGCAACGCCCAGCCAGTCGCCGACGGGGACCGGGCCAATCCCGCCCATGCGGTGTTGTGGGGGCTGGGACGCACGCTGGCCCTAGAACACCCCGAGATCTGGGGCGGCATCGTTGACATCGACGAGTCGGTGCCCGCCGCATTGGCCGCCCGGTATGTCGTTGACGAGGCGCACGGTGGTGACGACGAAGATCAGGTCATCTACCGCGCCGGCGGCCGCCGTGTCCCACGGCTGCGCGGGGGTTATCCGCCCGCGGCCATGCCCGTCCAGTTCGACGAGGACGGCAGCCACCTGGTCATCGGGGCCACCGGCAACATCGGTCCGCACCTGATCCGGCAGCTCGCCGACATGGGTGCGGCCAATATCGTTGCGGTGTCCCGCAATCCGGGCTCGCGCCTCGACGAGTTGGCGGCAAGCCTGGCGGAATCCGGCACAAAACTTCACACCGTGGCCGCCGACGCGGCGGACGAAAGCGCGATGAGCGCGGTCTTCGACCGCTTCGGCGCGGACCTCCCCCCGCTGGCCGGGATCTACCTGGCGGCGTTCGGGGGCGGGCCGGTGACGCTGCGCGACATGACCGACGCCGACGTCACCGCGATGTTCCGGCCCAAGCTGGACGTGCTGTCGGCGTTGCACAAACTGTCTCTTCGGCAACCCGTGCGCCACTTCGTGCTGTTCTCCTCGATCTCCGGGGTGACCGGGTCGCGTTGGCTCGCCCACTACGCGGCCACCACCACCTACCTGGACACCTTCGCCTTCGCCCGGCGAGCAGCCGGGCTGCCGGCCACCGCGATCAACTGGGGCCTGTGGAAGTCGTTGACAGACAACCAAACCGAGCAGGAACGCCAAGTGACGTTGGAATCCGGACTCGAGCCCATGCCCGACGAGGTCGCGATTTCCGCCCTGGCGTCGCTCATCGGTCGCGATGCCCCCGCCCGGTCCACCATCGTGGCTGCGGACTGGGACCGGCTGGCCACCGCCTACCGCACCCGGGCAGCGCTACACATCGTCGACGACCTGTTGCCCGGCGACACCGATGCCGACGAGGCATCGACGCGCAACACCGAGTTCAGAGACGAGCTGCGCGACTGCGAGCCGGCCCGGCGCCATGCGCTGCTGGTTGATCACGTCACAGCGCAGGTCGCGGCGGCAATGGGGTTGGCTTCCCCTCAGATGCTCGACCAGTCGGCGGGCTTCTTTCAATCCGGGATGGACTCCCTGATGAGCGTCACGCTTCAGCGGTCCCTCTCCGACAGCCTCGGCGAGGCGCTGCCGGCGTCTGTCGTGTTCGACTATCCGACCGTCGACGCGCTCGCCGGATACCTGGCCACGATTCTTCCCGAGCTGATCGAGGTCGCCGAAGCCGACAGCACCGACGACTACGACGACCTCAGCGATGACGAACTGCTACAGCAGCTTTCGGAAAGGCTGGGTTGAGCGCGATGGCTGCCGCGTCGTCGGATCGTCGGGCGATCATCGCCGACGCACTGCGCAAGATCGACGATCTGAACGCGCGGTTGCAGATCGCCGAGCAAGGTGACACCGAGCCGATCGCGGTAGTGGGAATGGCCTGCCGGTTGCCCGGAGGCGTGAACAACCCCGGCGACTACTGGCGGTTGTTGCAGGACGGTGCCAGTGGCGTCGTGCGCGTGCCGGAAGAGCGCTGGGACGCCGACGCCTACTACAGCGCCGACCACACCGTCCCGGGCACGATCTGCACCACCGAGGGCGGCTTTCTGACGTCGTGGCGGCCCGACGAGTTCGACGCCGAGTTCTTCGGAATGTCCCCGCGCGAAGCCGCCGGGATGGATCCTCAGCATCGGCTGCTGCTCGAAGTGGCTTGGGAGGCACTGGAAAACGCCGGAGTCACGACGACCGCGATCCGCGGCACGCAAACCTCGGTGTTCATCGGCGCAACGACCAGCGACTACTACTTCCTCAACGTTGCCGCAGGAATACGTCCCCAGGATGTCGATCCCTACCTGGTCTTCGGGAACGCGTCGAATTTCGCCGCCGGACGGCTGGCATACCTGCTGGGTGTGCACGGCCCAGCCCTGTTCATCGACACCGCGTGCTCGTCGT
>DATBFF010000098.1:0-2130 GCA_036558625.1 Mycobacterium sp.
GTACCGCTGCGGGGCCGCCCTGGGACAGCGACATCAAGGTCGCGGCGCTGATCGGGGTCGGGTTGTGCGCAACCGCAATTCCAGCGGCGGCAGAACCTCGTCCGCAACGTGTCGATGCCTGGAACTACGGCCTGAACGAAATGCGGATCCAGGCGCGCGTTCGGCGTGCGCGCAGGTCCGCATGCGTGCCCGGCTGGACTCCGCCGAAGCCGTGCCCGCACGGGGTTCAGGTGACTGTCGGCGTGACGATCGAGTACGACCGCACGGACAAGCCGGTGTGTGTCGCTGAAGCGGTCTACCGCATCCATTCAGCCCCTCTCGTCGACACATGATCGGACAAGATTGTGTGTCGGCGCGTTGAGGGTTGGAGCCGCGACGGACGGCACAACCGCATTGCGGCGGCCATTCGCGAGGAGCCTGGCGCTCTAGACGAGTGATTCCAAGCCGTAGTCAGTGGTCGTAGGCGGTCAGTGATCGTTTGCCGGGGGCACCGGTGCGGTCGTTGTGCCAGATCGCCGTGGTCAGGGCGAGGATGCGTTGCCAGATGCGGGCGACGACGCCGGCAACGGTGCGTGCGCCGTGGGCTTCGAGGTCGAGTTGGCCTTTGAGGGTGTCGTTGATCGACTCGATGATCTGGCGCAGTGGTTTGAAGTAGCGGGCGCCGGGCCGCGGTGGCTCGCCTTTGCGGGCTGGCCGCAGCAGGGTGATGCCGAGCTCGGGTAGCGCCGCCTCGAACGCGCGGCCGTAGTAGTTCTTGTCCGCGATCAGGGTGTGGTGGTGGCCGTGCGGCAGGGCCGGGTCGGCGAGGATGTCGAGCAGGGTGCTGCGTTCGTCGGCTTTCGCGCCGGTAAGCGCGAAGCCGACTGGCAGCCCGTGCACGGTGCACAGCAGGTGCAGCCGCAGCCCCCAGAAGTAGCGAGAATGGCTGGCGCAGTAGCCGTATTCGGCGAATCCGGCCAGCTCGGAGCGTTTCGCGGTCTCGCGGGATCGGCCGCATTCGACCGGCGTCGAGTCGGCCAGCCACACGTCGTCGGTCCACAGGCTGGTGTCACGTGCCAGCATGCCGATCAGCCAGCCGATCGTGCCCGCCAACGCCCGCAGCCGCTTGTTGTAGCCGGGCTGCTTGGGCAGGTAGGGAAACAGCGCGTTCAGCTGAACGCGGGCGAACCGTAGCCAGCGTGCCTCGCTGGTGAACCCGAGCAGCGCCGCCATCACCGCCAACGTCACCATCTCCGCGTCAGTGATCTTCGGCGCGATACCCACCTCGGGACGCCACGGCGCACGCTCGGGATAGACGATGAGCAAATCATCGACACGCACGTAGAGTGCGGTTGCGAGGGTGTCCAGGTCGGTGTCCACGCGGACCTCCTGTTCGACGTTGGTGAGCAACGCCGATCCTGGACACCCTCGACCTCAAATCACATCAGCCACACCAGTAACAGCCCCTTTGGAATCACTCATCTAGGCCGTCCACACCCTTCTGGACAGCAGGATGCTGACACCGCGGCCTTATCGACAGCCCAGCTACACCGCCGCAAGCAGCAGAGATGCCCGCCGTGATCGACGAGCACCTGCGCCCACATCGCGCTGGACGGTGCGAGCGTCAGGTAGCCGTGCCCGATCGGCCGCCGAACGGGCTCTCCTGGCGGGCACTGCCCGACGGTCAAGATCCTGCCGTGTACCTTGCCCGCCACGGTTCGACGTCAGCCTTCCGAGCGCGGCCGGACGGCAGTGCCGTACCGCTCGTCTCCGCCGCCACCGCCGACATCATCGCCGGCTGCCATCGGCGCGGGAATCCGGACTGGCCGGAAACCAAGATGCAGATCGCGCACTCCATCAACCGCTACCTTCGCAGCTACCCAAAGAGCGAACGCGCCGCCGCGGCGGGCATCGCGTGCACCGTCGCCGTGACGAGAGCAGACATCCATCCCGACACGCTGCTCAACCTTGCGCCGGTGCTCATGAGCGCTGATCGGGCGCCTCTGTCGGTATTGGCAGCGGATCGCGAACATGCGGTGACGGATCACGTCCGCTCTCGATAGCCTGCCGATACCAGCGCGGGGACGGGAGACGTGAATGCCGGCGACCCGTGTGCATTTCAACGGTTCGGTCAACCTGGCCGACGCGGAG
>DATBFF010000099.1:0-2322 GCA_036558625.1 Mycobacterium sp.
ACAGTTGTGCTGTGCGGAGACCTGGGCCACCGTCACGGGCTCGGTGTCGCCCGCCGGCTGCAGGGAGATCTCCTCGGGACCGTCCTGAGCGTTGAACCGCGGCCACGGTGGCGTTCCCGTAGCCGACGGATTGCCGGTACGTGCGAACGTCGTCACGTACTGGATCTCCTGATCTTGGAGGACCTGCTGGTTGGCGTCGAGCGGGGTCGCTGTCGGGTTGAGGAACCACGCCCCGACGTGAGACGCGCCAGGTGCGACGACTCCCGGCCCCGCCGCGGCGTACGGCGGGATGTCGTTGTCGTCGATCTCGTACGCGTAGGTCGGCATCCGGCTGGCCAGATCCTGGTCGGTGACCAACGACGGGCACACCGTGTCCGAATCGGCCGCCACCGTCCGCCACGCCACACCAGGGTTATCGAAATGGCTCAGCGGATACTTCGCCAACACCTGCGACGCGAACGACCCGTACTGCGTATCGACCAACGTCGCATACGCGGCGGCAGTCGTCACGGGGAACGAGGCTTCGTTTGCGTAAGCGACGAGATCCTCGTCCCGGTCAGTCCCGGCGATCACACGGACATGGTTCACCTGCCCCTTTGCCAGTGCCTGACGCAAACTCATCGTCAGTGTTGTGCCGTTGATCGTCGGGCCGACGGTACCCTGACCGCCGTTGAGGTAGCCACCTGGATGGCCTGCCCCGCCACCCGCGATCGATTCGACCGTCGCGGCAGGCAGAGCCCGCAGGCAGGCAGCGACGACATCGGCGCTACCTGTGCCGCATCCCGCCGCCGCCGCGAAGTTCTTTCCAGCGGCGCCGGCCTGTCGCTGCGTCGGCGGTGCCGACTTGCAATCCTGGGGTTCGAGCGACGTGGGGTATCCCAGAAGCGTGTTGTACTCACCGCTGACGCTGATCGCTTGCTCGAACAGCCCCTTAGCCGTCGGTGACGCGATTAGATCGCATTGGCTTGACCCACCGGCGGACTCGCCGAAGGTCGTGACCTTGCTCGGATCGCCACCGAACGCTGCCACGTTGTGCTTCACCCACTTGAGCGCGAATTGCTGGTCCTGGAGCCCGTAGTCTCCGGAATTGGCCCCGAGCGCCTTGTCATTCGCGAGGAACCCGAAGATGTTCAGCCGGTAGTTCAATGAGACGACGACCTCGTCACCGGTATTGGCAAGCAGCGAATTGTCAGAATTCCCATTGCCGCCGGTGAATCCGCCGCCGTGGATGTGGACGAGCACCGGAAGGTTACTCTTGGGCGTGGCACCAGTAGGCGCCCACACGTTCACGAACAGACAGTCCTCACTGCCCGCCGTGCCCGTGGTTGTGGTGCATTCGCTCCCGAAGGCCGTAGCTGGCAACGTCGTTGTCCACGGCGTCGGCGGCTGGGGCGAGTGCCACCGTAACGCTCCGACCGGTGGTGCCGCGTAGGGGATGCCAAGCCACTCATTGACATTGGGAGCGGTGGTGCTGCTGATACCGCAAACTGGACCGTCGGTGGTCTGCACGGTGGTGCCGGGCGCACATGTCGGCGCCTGCGCAGTGGCTGCCCTTGATGAAGGAACGGCCGAAACCACCGCGATGAGGCCAACCGTCACGGCCACCACGGCCACCGCCGACCCGAGCAGTCGGGGGTGCCATCCAAGCAATCTCATGAATCGTTTACCTCTCTGTCACATTGTGGTTGAGCGCAACACGGCGGGGCGCCGCCAAACATCACCATGCGGGCCATCCAGCCTCAGCGCCGATTTCGTCATCCTGACCCTGTAGACGTGCCTTTGCTGGCTGCCCGTCGCCGGGCCGGGCGGTCCCCGGCAGGCGCATGGGTAATTCGCACGACGATTGCCCACAGTGACCTCGCGGATAAACGGCAGAAGCGAGTGAGCTGCGTTTCGCTTTCGTCGGCCGGAATCCCAATGTACACGGCGCACTCCCAAATCCGAACCCTGTCTTAGCTGCCTTCCGGGCGTCGTGAGCCCCTGGTGAGTTTTGCCAGAAGCCGTTGCGTGCCGTGACTGGGCAGTGCATCGCGCGACCAACCTGGCAGTGCACCGCAGACCGGGTGACCGGCGCGATGAAGGCCGTGTCGGTCCAACCACAGTCGTGGCTCCTAACTTCCGGATGTTGACGTTTTGAAGCCGAGTTGTCGCACCGAGATCGCCAGCACTGAGCGCGGGTTACGACTACTCAGCTGCTACTTCACTGCCGCGAGCGAGTGCCAGTTTGCACTCTATACACGCGGCGGCGCCGCGAACGCGTTTTGTCGACGGAAGGCGTACTCGCAGCGACGAGCGGTCACTTCAGCTCTGTGCGCGGCTGGA
>DATBFF010000100.1:0-5549 GCA_036558625.1 Mycobacterium sp.
GCGAAGCAGGCCGCCGACAGCGGCCAGTTGCGCTTCGCGTTCCGCCATCGGGTGGACGAGTTGACCGTGACGGACGGCGCGGTGGACGGCGTGCGCGGCAGCGTGCTCGAACCGTCGGACGTCCCCCGCGCCGCGCCCAGCTCACGCGAGGTCGTCGGCGACTTCGAGCTGCACGCTCCCGCGGTGCTCGTCACGTCGGGCGGCATCGGCGGCAACTTCGACATGGTGCGCGCGAACTGGCCGAAGCGGATGGGTGACCCACCGCGGCACATGGTCGCCGGCGTGCCGGACTACGTCGACGGACGGATGCTCGCCATCACCGAGGCGGCCGGCGCGCGCGTGATCAACCGGGACCGCATGTGGCACTACGTCGAAGGCATCCACGACCACACGCCGGTCTGGACGAACCACGGCATCCGCATCCTGCCCGGCCCGTCCTCGGTGTGGCTGGACGCCACGGGCAACCGGTTGCCCGTTCCGCTGTTCCCCGGCTTCGACACACTCGGCACCCTCGAGCACATCATGTCCACCGGACACGACCACTCGTGGTTCGTGCTGACGAAGAAGATCATCGGCAAGGAATTCGCGCTGTCCGGGCAGGAACAGAATCCCGACCTGACGAACAAGAGCGTGCGCCAGGTGCTCGACCGGGCCCGCACCGAGATCCCGCAGCCGGTGCAGGCGTTCCTCGACAAGGGCGTCGACTTCGTCCAGGCCGACTCCCTCGACGAACTGATCGCGCGGATGAACGCGCTCACCGACACCCCGTTGCTCGACCCGGCCACCGTCCGCCGCGAGATCGAGGCCCGCGACCGCGAGATGGACAACGACTTCACCAAGGACCTGCAGATCGCAGCGCTGCGGCAGGCGCGCAGCTATCTCGGCGACAAGATCATCCGGGTGGCGCGTCCGCACAAGCTGACTGACCCGAAGGCCGGGCCGATGATCGCGGTGCGGCTGAACATCCTCACCCGCAAGACGCTCGGCGGGCTGAACACCGACCTCGACTCGCGAGTGCTGGGCGACTCCGGCGCGCCCGTTCCCGGGCTGTATGCCGCCGGGGAGGTGGCCGGCTTCGGCGGCGGCGGCATGCACGGCTACCGCTCGCTGGAGGGGACGTTCCTGGGCGGCTGCATCTTCAGCGGCCGGGCGGCGGGACGGACTGCGGCGACCATCGGTTAGCGTCGGCGGGCGAGCGGACATGACCGGAAGGACGGCCGAATGCCTACCATCAGCGTGATCATCGATCTCGACCCCGGCGCGGGTGGCCTGCCCGATCTCGTCCGCAGTCTCGACACGCAGTCCGCCGACAGCTCCGACTTCGACGTGGTCTTTGCCGGGATTGACGCTACGTCGGACGTGGGTCGGCGGTTGGCCGTCCTCGCCGACCATCGGCCGAACGTGCAGGTGTCTACCGCAGCCGTTGCGGACGCGGTGGCGGCCGCACGGGGTAGCTGGGTGCTGTTGCTGCCCTCGCGGCTGTGCGCTTCCGGGATCCGGTTGCATCCGGAGGCAGTCGCGCGGCTGACGGCGGCAGGCGAGACGCACCGGAGCGATGCGGTGCTCGGCCGCGTCGACTTCGCCGGAGGAAGCCCTGTTTGCGATCTGTTCATCCAGGACACGGCGCGTCTGCACGCACCCCCGGTCGGCGTGCCGGACCCAGCGCTCGTCTTGTATCGCCGGGAGTACGCCGTCGCGCATGGCATCGCCGAGTCTGCTGGCGAAATCGCCGACATGCCGGCGGACGCAGTGGTGAGCGTCGTCGGCAGCTACCCGGCGGCGCAGATGCCGGACGGCGCCAAGGCGTCGACCGATCCGCCGAACGTGGAAAGCGTGTCGGCCGAGTGGCAGGACGGCGCCGCGGTGATCACTGTGTCGGGGCGTGCCGTTGCTGCCGATGCCAACCGCGCAGCCGTATTGTCCGTGCGGCATCAGCGCAGCGGCCTCGAGTTCTGGCTGGATGCGGACAGCGAGGTTGATGCGGACGGCGCCTTCTCGGCGACGGCCCGGCTCGATCCGCGCACCGCGGCGCTCGGCACGGCGCTCGCCCCCGGCCCGTGGACGGTCCGGATCGGGGTGCACGGATCGACGGATGCGTGGTCGACGCACGTGCCCGCGCCGGCCGTGCAACTCGGGCCGGCAATTCTCGACGGGCTCCTGGTAGGCGTCGATCGCGCCGGTTCGTCTCTCGCGCTCGACATCGGCGCGACCCGCGCGTCTGTCATCGGCCGACTCGCACCGGCTGACGTCGAGATCGCCGAAACCTGGCGCGGCACCCTGCTGACGGCCGCGGTCCCAAGCGTCACGGTGACGGGCGCGTCGCAAACGCGCGGCCACCTGCTGCTCGGCAAGTTCGTCCTGCCGGCAGAGCTCGAGGCGGCCGACGGAACGGCGCGGCTGACCTGCTACCTGAGTGGACTGGCGGGGACGTCATCGCTGTCGACGCGCTTCGGCGGGCCCGCCGCCGCGACCGGTCTCGACCTCGTCATCGACGGAGTCGGGGCAATGTCGGTCGTGCCGACCCCGCCGCCCGCGCCGAAGGTCGCGGCGAAGCGCGTGCCGCAACGTGCACCGAAGCAGGCACCGGTACCGAGGTCCGCGACGGTCAGCCGGCTGCGGCACGCGGTTCCGGGCCCGTTGGAGCCGGCAGTGCGCAAGCTGGCACACAACCGGACCGCGCGCCGCGTGTACCGACGACTTGGCGGGCTGCACGACCGCTAGACCGGGGTGCATTACCGTGCAGACATGGACTATCTGCCGTTCCTGCGGGCCGTGCACGATCTGATTGAGCCGGAAACCTATATCGAAATCGGCGTCGACAACGGCAACAGCATGTCGCAGTCGAGGTGTCTCTCGGTCGGCATCGATCCTGCATTTGCGATAAACAAGGAACTGCGGTGTGACGTGCGGCTGTATCGCACCACCGGCGACGAGTATTTTTCGCGCCCCGACCCGCTCGAGCCGACGGGGGGCAGGCCGTTCGACCTGGCGTTCATCGACGGCCTGCACCTTTTCGAGTTCGCGTTGCGCGACTTCATCAACGTTGAGCGGCACTGCTCGGCGCGAGCTGCAGTGATCTTTGACGACGTTCTACCGCGGACGTCGGACGAGGCGGCCCGCGAGCGGCACACCTATGCCTGGACGGGCGACGTCTACGTACTCATCGACGTGCTGGCGCGATACCGTCCCGATCTCGCCGTCGTGCCGGTGAGCACGACACCGACCGGGATGCTGCTGATCCTCGGCGTGGATCCGCAGAGCACCGTCCTGGCCGACAACTACGAGGCCATCGTCAATGAGTTTCGACGACCTGACCCCCAGATGGTCGCGCCCGAGCTGCTCGACCGCATGGCAGCCGTCGATCCACTTCGAGTTCTGGCCGGAACGTTCTGGAAGATCCTCGCCGACGCCGGGCGCGACGAGCCGCCTGTTTCGATCCGGACGCGACTCGCCGATCCGCTCGCGGAGTCGCTGGGCAAGGCCTTTGCCCGGGCCAATTAGTATTGCCGCCCGGATCAGTGTTGATCTACCGCGAAGCCACGGTCGCGACTGACACCATCGACGCGGCGCGCCTCGCCGGCGTCGGCAGCTTGGGCAATATCCAGGAGCATCGACAGTGAATCAACGAGCAGCAAGGCTAAAGCGGATCACATCATCATTCATCCGCGATCCGATTCACACCGGACGCCGCGCCGTAGTCCGGCTCCGCGCCCGTCGCGCATACTCACAGCAGAAGGTCGCGGTGAACTCAGCCGGGGCAGCGCAGCAGGCCTTTGCCGCACTCGTATCCGCTGACCGATTTCGCGTTCCAGACCGCACCGTCGTGATCCTGGCTATGCCGACAGTGCGGGAGCCGGTGGCTCGCTGGGTGGCGCAATTCCGCGGGGCGAGCGTGTTTGTCGTTGCGCCGGAAACGCTTCCTGAATGGCACTTGGAGGCGCTGGGTGCGCATCATCACAGCGACCGGGACATGGCGAAGCTGAATTGGGATTTGAAGGTGATCGGAGCCGTTGACATCGTCGTGGATCTGATGCCCCGGCCCATCGCAGAACAAAAGGCGACGTTCTTCCAATTGTTCTGGCACGTCAAGCCAGGGGGCATGTACGTCATCGATCCGAGCGCCACGCGGACGGATCCGTTTACGCGCTCGAACAGCGCTTGGATGACGACGCTCATCGCTGCGAACGACGCAGAATCGCCGTCCGATTCCGCGCGCAATCGAGAAGTGTCCCGGTCGGTCATGCGGGTTGATGTATCCCGGGACCTGATTGCTATCGAGAAACGAAACAAGCACTACCTGAAGTTGCGGCATGCTGAAACGAACCGCGTTCTTCCAACACGGGAACCAAACGTTAAGCTTGACGTGCTGGCGCGCCTCCCGTCCGGCGCCTGGCAATCGCATGCACGTGTCACTTCGCATGAGTCTTCCGCGCCGACCCTCGGCCTCAATGAGCGAATCGAGTATCCAGAATTGTCGCTCCGACACTACCGGGGCAAGATCGCAATGGTTGCGAATCAACTCCTCTACACCGGATACACGATCCTGCCCGACAGCTTCCACCATCACCTCAGCCCGGATTTGGCCAACCGGAATATCAAGAACGTATCCGCCCAGTTTGCTCGTATCCCGGATAGCGCGAGGCCCCGTACCGTCCTGCCCGGAAATTACTACCATATGGATTCGCAAAATTCCGGGCACTTTGGCCATTTACTGACCGAGTCCGTGGGCCGGCTCTGGGGATGGCATGTTGCGAAGGAACGCATGCCTGATTTGAAACTCCTGTTCAGGAAGCGCTTCCCGAATGAGCGTGAGATCGACCTCGAGCGAAATATATTTGCTGCCTTCGGAATACACGAGCAAGATATCATGTGCGTTGACGAGCCGGTGTTTGTGGAATCGGTGGTGGCCGCCGCGCCCATGTGGCACAACGCGATGCCGTTTTATGTACATCCACAAATCAAGTCGTCAATCTGGGACGTTATCACCGACCATCTGGTCAATTCACGTGCACCGAAGTTCGATCGAATTTTCGTGTCACGGCAATCCAATGGCACCAGCCGGGCGTGTCGCAATGGTCAAGACGTGGAGGCTCTCTTCACAGCACACGGTTTTGAGGTTGTCTACCCGGAGCTGCTTAGCCTCAGTGACCAGGCTGCGTTGTTCGCCAACGCACGGGTCGTGGCAGGCTTCGGTGGCTCCGCAATGTACAACCTGCTGTTCGCGAGGAACCTCGAGACAATGATTGTCTTGAACCACGAGGCATACAGCGCACGCGGCGAACATCTTTTCGCGTCCTTTTTCGACTGTGATGCCCACTATTTTTGGAGCCCTCCGGACCCTCCAGAGCCGTCGGGAAATTGTTTTAAGGGCGGCTTCTATTCGTCCTGGGAATTCGATTTTGCCCGGAACGGCGCCGCTCTAGAGAAACTTCTCACGTCGCTGTAAGGGCAAACGGATTCAGGACGTGCGCCGGACGGCTCAGGACGTGCGCCGGACGGCCAGGGCGCCGAGTGCGGTGAGGTCCTTGGTCGCCTCGCTCGCGGGGACG
>DATBFF010000101.1:0-25169 GCA_036558625.1 Mycobacterium sp.
CAGCGCGATGCGCACCGCCTCCACGGCGATTTCGAAGCAGTCTGACGGCGACCGCGGCGCCAGCACCGCCACCGGCGACTCCCCGTTGCGTCCGTACAGCGCCTGCATCAGGTCGGCCTGCTCGGTCTTGGTGGGCAGCCCCGTCGACGGGCCGCCGCGCTGCACGTCGATCACCAGCAGCGGCAGCTCGGTCATCACGGCGAGCCCGATGGCCTCGGCCTTCAGTGACAAACCCGGACCAGACGTGCTGGTGACACCCATCGCGCCGCCGTAGGACGCACCGATCGCCGCGCCGATACCCGCGATCTCGTCTTCGGCCTGAAACGTGACAACGTCGAAGTTCTTGTGCTTGGAAAGCTCGTGCAGGATGTCGCTCGCCGGGGTGATCGGGTAGCTGCCGAGTACGACCTTGGTGCCGGCGAGATGGCCGGCGGTGACGATGCCGTACGCCAGCGCGGTGTTGCCGGAGATCTGCCGGTATTCGCCGGGCGGCAGCTTGGCCGCGGCGACCTCGAAGGTCGCGCCGAACGCCTCGGTGGTCTCTCCGTAGTTCCAGCCCGCGCGCAACGCGAGCACGTTGGCCTCGGCCACGTCGGGCTTGCGCAGGAACTTCTCGCGGATGAAGGTCTCCTGCGGTTCGATTGCGCGTCCGTACATCCACGACAGCAGCCCGAGCGCGAACATGTTCTTGGCCCGCTGCCCATCCTTTTTGGACGCGCCGATCGCCTCGACGGCGCCGAGCGTCAGCGCCGTCATCGGAACCGCTTGCACGACGTACTCGGCCAGCTCGTCGGAATCCAGCGGATTGACCTCGTATCCGACCTTGGCGAGGTTGCGCTTGGTGAACTCGTCGGAGTTGGCGATGACCAGCCCGCCGCGCGGCAGGTCGCCGATGTTGGCTTTGAGTGCGGCGGGGTTCATCGCGACCAGGACATCGGGCCGGTCGCCTGCCGTCAGGATGTCGTAGTCGGCGATCTGAATCTGAAAGGATGAGACACCGGGCAGCGTGCCTTGGGGCGCACGGATTTCAGCGGGGTAATTCGGTTGCGTCGCAAGGTCATTGCCGAACAGCGCGGCCTCGGAGGTAAAGCGGTCACCGGTGAGTTGCATACCGTCACCGGAATCACCGGCGAAGCGGATGACGACCTTCTCTAGTTTCTGTCGCTTCTGGTCGGCGTCGTTGCCGGTCGGCGCCACGACAGACCCCTCTCCCCAAGCCGCAAAATTGATGTCACTGCTAGTACCGATTATTGCACTTTCTTAGTGACGCCTTTACGTTGTCCCCTGCCGTCTAACCTTTACTCTGCCGCAAAAGCGACAGCTCAGCGCGTCCGACACTCGGGTGGAGCCCCGAAAATGTGGTTTTCGTCACGTTCGGCAGCAACCCGATTTCTAAGAGACTCGCTTACCGGCAGCTAGCACCCAGTCGGCCATACCTGCCCTCGACCGGCCGGCAAAACCTATGCTCGTGCCTATGGACTGGAGCGGGCCGGTCTGGCGAACCAGCGTTGCTGGCGTCAACCCACTCGCACCGCCCGCAACGGTCCCGACGATGTTCGACTCGGTGCGCACGTCGTTACGTCGGGCGAGGAACGGCGTGTCGGCCCTGATAGAGGCCACCACGCTGTTCGACATTCCCTCGCAGAGTTCGAGCCCGTCCCCGTCACCCGCTGAAAGTCCTGCCGGCGCGGTTGCCGTCGGCCGCTTTCCGATCAGTGTCGCGGTCAGCCCAGACGGCACCCGCGTCTACGTCGTCAACAGCGGTGACAACAACGTCTCGGTGCTGGACGTCGAGACCGGTGGATCGATCGCGACCGTCGCCGTCGGTCGCGGACCGTACGGAATCGCGCTGAGCCCCGAGGGGCACCGCGCGTATGTGGCCAACGCCGACGAGAACACGGTGTCAGTGATCGACACACGACAACACACAGTGTGCGCGACGTGCCTTGTCGGGTTGAACCCTTACGGGGTGGCGGCCGACCCATGCAGTGATCGCGTGTACGTGACCAACCAGTCCAGCGGTTCGCTGACGGTGATCGAAGGTGACACCAGCGTCCGCACCGTCACCGTCGGTGGGGCTCCTACCGGCGTAGCCGTAAGCCCCGACGGCCGCCATGCGTACGTCGTCGACAACGACGAGCATGCTCTTTTGGTCGTCGACGCCGACGCGGGCAGGGTAGCCGCGACGATCAGCGTCGGCAAGCGCCCCGCACAGGTCGCGATCACGCCCGACGCAGGCCAGGCGTTCGTCACCAACGCGGCCGGTGGTTCGGTGTCGGTGATTGATCTGGCGACAGCCGTGGTAGCCGAAACCCTTGTGGTGAGCGCACATCCGATCGGTGTGGCGATCGACACCGACGGCCGGTTTGCGTATGTCACCGCGTTGGACGCTTCGCGCCTCACCGGCACCGTGACGAGCATCGACGTGGTCACCGGTACCACCACCACCTCTCGCGCGGGAGCCCCGTACGGCATTGCCGTCCATCCAGGCGGTGATCACGCATATATCACCGACTTTCGCACGGATGTGGTCTCGAAGATCGTCGCCGGTGAGGAGCCGATCGACAGCGACGAACTGGCCGAGGTCGGTCTTGTCCACCCTCACGCTGAACGCCCGCGGCACCGAGAAACGGTGCGCCACATCGCGGTCGGCCGCGAGGTGGACGGTGTCACCGCCGATCCGGCCGCCGGACGGGCGTTCATCATCCACAGCGACGACAATGCGGTCGAGGTGGTCGATGGCCGCGATACGACAGCGACCGTCAAGGTGGGCGACTACCCGACGGCGGTCGTGTTGTCCGCCGATTCAACGCGCGCCTACGTCACCAACTACGACGATTGCTCGGTGTCGGTCGTCGACACAGCGCCGGATAGCGCGTCGTGCAACACCGTCACCGCGACACTGGACGTCGGGCGCAGCTGGTCTACCGGCGTGGCGCTCAGCGACGACGGCACCCGCGCATACGCGGTCGACGAAGAGGACGGGCAGCTGTCGGTGATCGACACGGTCGCGGGCAGTGCCGGCCGCGACACGATCGTCGCCCGGATCGACGTGGGTGAGCCGTTGGCCGCGCTGCGGCTGACACCCAATGGCAGGTGGATCTACGCGGTCAATTACTTCGACTATGCGTTGTTCGCCGTCAACACCACCTCGCACTGGAAGACACGGATCCCGTTACCGTCGTATCCGTACCGTATTTCGATGAGCCCCAACGGGTTGCGACTGTATGCCAGCCTCGAGGGCGACGGGTCCACGTGTGTCATCGATACCGATGCGCGCAGTGTGAACTACCACCGCGTGATCGCGCGTCTACACCTCGGCGGCCATCTGCCCAGCCCGGTCTTCACCACTGCGGGCGCCCGCGCGTATGTGCTGAACTCGGACCGGAACTGCGTGTCGGTGATCGACACCGCCACGAGTGCCGTCAAAAATGTTGCGGTGGGCCACTATCCGTGGGACGTGGCGGTGAGCCCCAACGGCCGTTGGGCCTACGTCGTCAACTATCTCGACAACTCGATGTCGATTCTCTCGGCGGCCGATGCGGTCACCCGCACGGTGGCGGTGGGTGCGCGCCCGTGCCGGGTCGCGGTCAGCGGCGACGGGACTCGCGCCTTCGTCGTCAACACCGCCGACGACTCGGTGTCGGTGGTCGACACCGCTGCCGCCCGCGTTGTCGATACCGTCGCGGTGGGGCGCAGCCCGTTCGAACTGACGTTGTCTGCCGACGGTGCGCGGGTATGCGTCCATCACCGCGACGGCCTGTCGATGGTCGCGATCTAGCCTCCCTCATTCCGCGAGCGTGCGTGTCTGCTCGTCGACACGCCGGAAAATCACGAGATTCTGTGCACGCTCGCGCGGCCTCGCGTGTCGTCATAGATTGGGGGCGTGTCCGCTCGCCGACTCCGCGACATCAGACAACTGGGCGCATGGGCCGGGTAACGGCACGTCGGCGGGCGCAGCACGTCGCTGGGGGCGACGTCGTCACGCGACCGGAGACGCTGGCGGTCGAAGAGCCGCTGGAGATCCGGGTTAACGGCACCCCAATCACGGTGACCATGCGCACCCCGGGCTCCGATATCGAACTCGCACAGGGCTTTCTGCTCACCGAGGGCGTGATCACCAAGCGTGACGACGTGGTGACGGTGCGCTACTGCAAGGACGCGGGCAAAGACAGTGCAAACACGTACAACGTTCTCGATGTCCGTCTGGCCCCCGACGTACTCATGCCCGACACCGATATCACGCGCAACTTCTACACCACGTCCTCGTGCGGCGTGTGCGGTAAGGGGTCGTTGGAGGCGGTGTGCCTGATCAGCCGCCACGGCCCCGGCGACGATCCTGCCGTCGTAACGGCCGACGTGCTGACGGCGATGCCGAAGCAACTGCGGTCGTCGCAGCGGGTCTTCGCCAGCACCGGCGGCTTGCACGGCGCAGCGCTGTTCGGTCTGGACGGCACGATGCTCGCGGTTCGCGAGGACATCGGTCGTCACAATGCCGTCGACAAGGTGATCGGCTGGGCATTGGAGTCCGACCGAATTCCATTGAGCGGCACGGTCTTACTGGTCAGCGGCCGAGCCTCGTTTGAGCTGACGCAGAAGGCGGTGATGGCCGGCATTCCGGTACTCGCAGCGGTGTCCGCGCCATCGTCGCTGGCCGTCGACCTGGCCAGCCAGTCAGGCCTGACGTTGGTCGCGTTTCTGCGCGGGGATTCGATGAACGTTTACACGCGCGCCGATCGGGTGGTCCGCTGAATCAACTCCGCCGACGACACGGTCGCGGGAAGATGATGTGATGACTACAGCGCCGCCGATCGACGTATACGTGTGTACCTACGGCGAAAAGCCGGTCCTGCATATCGCCGCGAATACCGGTGCGGTCACGCCGGTTTCCGGCGGTGGTTCCACGACCGCGTTGGCTGTCGATCCGCACGGAAACGTGTACGAGGGTGACGTGTACGGCGCGAGTCCTGGTGTCACGAAGCTTCCGGTAGGCGGCGGCCCACCCGTGGTGCTGACGGCCGGTTTCGCCGCGTTTGGAGTGGCCGCGGACGCCGACGGCAACGTCTACGCCGCCGGCTTCCGGCCCGGCACGGGCGCCGCCGGGGGCGAAGCGATCAAGATCCCCGCCGCCGGCGGTCCGCCGAGCGTGGTATGGACCGGAACCAACAGCGCCTGGGACATCGCGGTCGACGGCTTTCAAAACGTCTACATCCTTCTGCTGCACCCCGTGCGCGTCGTCAAAGTGCCTGCGGGCGGCGGCGCACACACCGTCTACGACTTCGCCGGTCTTCTCACGGGAACCTTCGGCAACGACTTCGTGTCATGTTTCGCCGTCGACCCGTACGGACGAAGCCTCTACCTCGACCAGTCCCGGATCACCGATGACGTCATCCTCAAAGTCCCGATGAACGGTGATCCGGCCACGACACTTGGCAGCGAACTGTCGGGCGTTCAGGGCATCGCCGTCGACGCCTCCGAAAACGTCTATGTCTGCGACGCTTTCAACGATCGCGTCGTGATGATCGCGGTCGGCTCACAGCCACAAGTCACGATCTGTGAAGCCAAGACACCCGTCCCGATCGCCATCAAACCCACCCGCGTGCATGCGTGGAGACCGCCGGACCTCGTCGGCAGGCTGTTCGGTGCCGCCGCCGCGGACGGAAGCGGCTGGCTCGTCGTCAACGGGCACTTCATCCCGATTCCACCGCGTTCGCCGGCGCTGGCGACGATGCTGAAGGCGGCGGCGCGCTACATCAATGCTGCCGTCGAGAACCCCGAGCTGGCCGGACAAATGCGCAACATGTGCTCGACGACCTGATCAGCGCCGGGCCCAGCCGGCCGCCGGCTACGCGCTCTTGTCGCGGCGCTCTGCTCGGGTGGGCTTGCGCGGCACGATCGTCGGCAGCACGTTGTCCTGCACGGTCTCCTTGGTCACGACAACCTTGGCGACATCGTCGCGGCTGGGGATGTCGTACATGACCGGCAGCAGCACTTCCTCCATAATCGCGCGCAGACCACGCGCACCGGTGCCGCGGTGGATCGCTTGATCGGCGATCGCTTCTAGCGCGTCGTCGGTGAATTCCAGCTCCACGCCGTCCATTTCGAACAGCCGCGTGTATTGCTTCACCAGAGCGTTCTTGGGCGTCGACAGGATCTGAACCAGCGAGTCCTTGTCCAAATTGGTCACTGACGCCACGACAGGCAACCGGCCGATGAACTCGGGGATCAGCCCGAACTTGATCAGATCCTCGGGCATGACCTCTGCGAAATGGTCGGTGGTGTCAATCTCGGCCTTCGACTTCACTTCCGCACCGAATCCCAGGCCGCGCTTGCCGGTGCGGTCCGACACGATTTTCTCCAGCCCGGCGAACGCGCCGGCGACGATGAACAACACGTTGGTGGTGTCGATCTGGATGAACTCCTGGTGCGGGTGCTTGCGTCCGCCCTGCGGCGGTACCGATGCCTGCGTACCCTCCAGGATCTTCAGCAGCGCCTGTTGCACGCCCTCGCCGGAGACGTCGCGGGTGATCGACGGGTTCTCGCTCTTGCGGGCGATCTTGTCGACCTCGTCGATGTAGATGATGCCGGTCTCGGCGCGCTTGACGTCGTAGTCGGCGGCCTGGATCAGTTTCAGCAGGATGTTCTCGACGTCCTCGCCGACGTAACCGGCCTCCGTCAGCGCCGTGGCGTCGGCGATGGCGAACGGCACGTTGAGCATCTTCGCCAGGGTCTGCGCCAGATACGTCTTGCCGCAGCCGGTGGGTCCCAACATCAGGATGTTCGACTTGGACAGCTCGACGGGCTCTGCGCGGGAATCGCGGGACTTCTCCCCCGCCTGGATGCGCTTGTAGTGGTTGTAAACCGCGACGGCCAGCGTGCGCTTTGCGTTGTCCTGCCCGATTACGTAGCCCTCGAGGAAATCGCGGATCTCAGCGGGCTTGGGCAGCTCGTCGAGTTTGACGTCGTCAGCGTCGGCCAATTCCTCTTCGATGATCTCGTTGCAGAGATCGATGCACTCGTCGCAGATGTACACGCCGGGGCCGGCAATGAGCTTCTTGACCTGCTTCTGGCTCTTGCCGCAGAACGAGCACTTGAGGAGGTCACCGCCGTCTCCGATGCGCGCCATGGTGGTGAGGTCCTACTTCCTGATCGCCGTCGGTTCTCTTCGGTCTGCTACGTCTGCACCGACGCTACCCGCTTGATCGGCCAGGGTGCGACCTATCGCAACGAATCGCGTCGGTGGTATTTGCCGCATAGGTCGTTCCTACGCTGCAGTGAACATATCCCGTGTGCGGGTGATCAGCCCGGTGGAACGCTCGACCGTGTCCTTGGCGTGTCGCTGCCGTTATCCGTGCGTAGCGCCCGGTCTTCCGCTCGAGCCGTCTCTCAAGCCGTCTGCGCGGACAGCTTGCGGTACTCCAGCACGGTGTCGATGATCCCGTAATCCTTGGCTTCCGCGGCCGTCAGGATCTTGTCGCGATCGGTGTCCTTGCGGATCACCTCGGGCTCCTTGTTGGTGTGCCGGGCCAGCGTGGTCTCCATCAGCTTGCGCATCCGCTCGATCTCGGCGGCCTGGTTTTCCAGGTCGGAGAACTGGCCCTGGATGACGCCCTGCAGCGACGGCTGGTGGATCAGCACCCGCGCATTGGGTAGCGCCATCCGCTTGCCCGGCGTGCCGGCGGCCAGCAGCACCGCCGCGGCCGACGCCGCCTGGCCCAGGCAAACCGTCTGGATGTCGGCGCGCACGTACTGCATGGTGTCGTAGATCGCCATCAGCGAGGTGAAGGCACCGCCGGGCGAGTTGATGTACATGGTGATGTCGCGATCGGGGTCCAGCGACTCCAGCACCAGAAGCTGGGCCATGATGTCGTTGGCCGAGGCGTCGTCGACCTGCACACCGAGGAAGATGATGCGTTCCTCGAAGAGCTTGTTGTACGGGTTGGATTCCTTGATGCCGAAGCTACTGTGCTCGATGAACGACGGCAGGATGTAGCGCGCTGAAGGCTGGATTGCTCCTTGCATGCGCGGCGGCTGGATGGGGTTCATTAATCTAGTCCTGCTCCTGGTCCGGATCCGTTGACTTCGGCACGAGTGATGATGTGGTCGACGAAGCCGTACTCCAGCGCCTCGGTGGCGGTGAACCAGCGGTCGCGGTCGGAGTCGGCATAAATGCGCTCAATCGGCTGCCCGGTGAATTCGGCGTTGAGGCGGAACATCTCCTGCTTGATCACCGTGAACTGCTCGGCCTGGATCGCGATGTCCGCCGCGCTGCCGGTGATGCCGCCGAGCGGCTGATGCATCAGGATCCGGGCGTGTGGCAGCGCGTACCGCTTGCCCTTGGTGCCGGCCGCCAACAGGAACTGACCCATCGACGCGGCCATGCCCATCGCGTAAGTGGCCACGTCGCAGGGGGCGAGCACCATGGTGTCGTAGATCGCCATGCCGGCGCTGATCGAGCCGCCCGGCGAGTTGATGTAGAGGTTGATGTCCTTGGCAGGATCCTCCGCGGCCAGCAGCAGGATCTGTGCGCACAGGCGGTTGGCGACGTCGTCGTCGACCTGCGAGCCCAAGAAGATGATCCGCTCGGTCAGCAAGCGCTCGTAGACCGAGTCGACGAGGTTGAGCCCTGGCGCGCTCGAACGCATTTCACTCACGACGGGGTACCTGCTTTCTTACTTTCGGCTTCACTTGACCCTAACCAACTCGCCGCGCCGTGGACTCCCGACAACGTGCGGGTTCGCTCTCAGCGTTACTCGTCTTCGTCAGGTTCGTCGACGGCCTGCGGTTCTTCGGTCTGAGTGTCCGGTTGCTCGCGCGGCCCGAAGAACTCCTCGGTGTCGACGGTCTCGCCTGCCGTGTCCTTGACCGTCGCGCCGTGCACGACCGCGGCCAGCGCCTTGCCGCGACGCACGTCGGCGAACATCGCCGGCAGCTGGTCGTTCTCCTGCAGGAACTGCAGCAACTGCTGGGGCTCGACACCGTACTGCCGCGACTGCAGCACGAGCCGCTCGGTGAGGTCGTCCTGGCCGACCTGCACGCCGAGCTTGTCGGCGACCGCGTCGACCAGCAGCTGCGTCTTGACTCCCTTCTCCGCGTTCTCCCGAGCCTCCGTATCGAACTCCTCGCGGCTGCTGCCCCGCTCGGCCAGCACCTCGGCGAGCCGGTCCTCGTCGTGGTCGAGGCCGTGCAGCGCGTTGTGCAGCGCCTCGTCGACATGCGCTTGCACGATCGCCTCCGGCAGCGGGATGTCCACCTGCTCCAGCAACGTCTCCAGCGCCGCATCGCGGATCTTCTCGGCCTGCTGGATGCGCTTGCCCCGGCGCACTTGGTCGCGCACGTTGTCCTTGAGTTCGTCGACCGTGTCGAATTCGCTTGCCAGTTGCGCGAATTCGTCGTCGAGATCCGGCAGTTCGCGTTCCTTGACGGAGTTGACGGTCAAAGTGACCTGTGCTTCCTTGCCCGCCTGCTCGCCCGCGGTCAGCGTGGTGGTGACCACCCGGCTCTCCCCCGCCGACAGCCCGACGATGGCTTCGTCGAGTGCCTTGACGATCTGACCCGAGCCGACCTCATGGGAGAGCCCTTCGGTCGCGGCTTCCGGCACCTCTTCACCGTCGACGGCCGCGGTCCAGTCGAGCGAGACGACGTCGCCGTTCTGAGCAGCACGCTCGACATTGCTGAGCGTGCCGAACCGCGTGCGCAGTGACTCCAGTTCGGTGTCGACGTCCTCGTCGGTGACCTCGATCGGGTCGACGATGATGTTCAGCGCGCCGAGGTCAGGCAGTTCGAACTTGGGCCTGACGTCCACTTCGGCGGTGAACACCAGCTCTTCGCCGTCCTCGATCTTGGTGATCTCGATCTCGGGCTGACCGAGCGGCTGGACCTCCGACGTGGTGACGGCCTCGCTGTAGCGGCTGGGCAGCGCGTCGTTGACCACCTGCTCGAGCACCGCGCCACGGCCGATGCGAGCCTCGAGCAGCTTGGCGGGCGCCTTGCCAGGCCGAAACCCGGGCAGGCGGACCTGGCGGGCGAGCTCCTTGTAGGCGCGGTCGAAGTCGGGCTGCAGCTCGGCAAAAGGCACCTCCACGTTGATCTTCACCCGGGTGGGGCTCAACTGCTCGACGGTGCTCTTCACGTCTCTCGTCACTCCTTGTGTTTCTCGCTCCTCGCGTCCGCGAGGGCTCGTCGGTCATGTGTGGTCGGGGTGACAGGATTTGAACCTGCGGCCTTCCGCTCCCAAAGCGGATGCGCTACCAAGCTGCGCTACACCCCGCACAGTCGCCTAACCAGGCGATCCTACGGCCCGGTTGGTTCGGCACGCGAAAGCACCGTAATCTGCACTCGTCTTCAACTGCGGGCGTAGCTCAGTGGTAGAGCCCTAGCCTTCCAAGCTAGTTACGCGGGTTCGATCCCCGTCGCCCGCTCTGCGACCCAAATCATGGGTAAACACCCGATTCGAATTGGCCGTCCCGTTGGTAACTTCGCAGCGCACACAGGCGTTACGACCGGGAGGTCATCGTGCACACGAAATCGAAGACCGTCGTCACCGCTGCCACGGCATCGATCGCCGCCGGCACTCTCCTATCTGCTGCGACCGCCGCCGCGGTTCCCCACTGCAAGAGCTACAACTTGCCTCAATACCTCGTCATTCATCAGGACAACGGGCTCGACGTGTCGGTGCCGACGTCCGACAACCATCTGACGGGGCGCGCGTCTTACGGCAAGCCCGGTGGACCTCAGACGTACGGGGAAGCCATGGGCAACTGGGACGGCCACAACGCCAACTTCGTGATGAATTGGGACAGCGGCGGTCGCAACGTCTACCACGGTTCCGTCAACGACTGGAGCTGGCTGGTCGGTGAGACCACGAACGACCAGGGCGTCTCAAACAACTTCTCCGCCGGCGGGCTCACCTGCGCGTAGTGGCGACTTGGCTGCGCCGAAAACACAGTTGTTGACAATTTCGGGCGATTGCCGTCATCTTGTGTGTTCTCGGCGCACGACACGGTCAGACCGAGACCCTAGCCCGCCAGTTTCAGCGCCTGGCCCTTCTCGGTGTCGACGACGTAGAGGTTGCCGGAGCCGTCGACAGCCACACCGACGGGAGTGCGGAGATCGGTGAACGGCACCGCCGTCGGGGTGCTGGACCCCGACGGCAGGTTCAGCACCTGTTTGTTGCCACTGTCGGTGATATAGATGTCTCCGGAGCTCTTTACTGCCACACCGACAGGGGTTTTGAGACCCGTGAACGGCAGCGTCGTCGGCGTGTTGGAACCCGGCGCCAGTTTCAGCACTCGGGCGTTACCGACGTCGGTGACGTACACATTGCCCGCGCCATCGACCGCCACGCCCTGAGGCGTGCCTTGGCCCAGGAATCTGAGGCCGGTGAACGGTAGCACGGTCGGCGTGCTGGAGCCGGCCGCCAGGGACAGCACACGACCTTGGCAGGCGGCGTCGGCGACATACAGCGTCCCGGCGTTATCCACCGCCACGCCTTCGGGATTGGCGAGCGGTGAGTCGTACTCACCGCATTTGAGGCCGTTGAACTGCAATGCGGTCGGTGCGCTTGCGTCCGCCCCCAGCTTCCACACGGTGTTCTTGCTGTAGTCGGAGATGTAGATGTTGCCGGCGGTGTCGGTAGCAAGGCCATCGGGTGTGCCGACACCGGCAAGGGGCAGCTGCACGGAGGCCGTCGCACCCGCCGTCAGTTTCGACACTCCGCGATTGTCGGCGACATACACACTGCCCCCACTGTCGACCGCTACCGCAATGGGTGCCAGAAGGCCGGTGAACGGCAGCACGGTTTGCGCCCCAGATGATGCTGACTGTGTCGTCGGCCCGGCGGGTGGGGTGGTCGGTCTTGCGGGCGACGCGGGTTGTTCGGTCTGCCCCAAAGGCGTTGCGGATTGCGCGTTTTGGGTTCGGGACGTCCCAGCACGCGGCCACACGAGATAGGCCACGACGCACGCTGCGGCGACGACAACGAGCGCGGCTACGAGTGCGAATCTCGCCTTGCGCTGTTTGCGTTTCGGGGTCGAATCGCCCGACGGGGGTGCGACCGGCGGCGACTTGCGCGGCTGGCTGGCAGCAGGTTGCGCTGACGGGCCGACGGCGTTGGCCTTGAGCCAGGCCAGCCTCCGGTCCACGTCGGCATAGAGGTTGTCGCGGCTGCTGAACCGCTCCAAGACGTCGAGGCCGCCTTCCCGCTCGTGGGGGTCGACGGAGCGAAGTGCCTGCTCCACTTGCACGAGAAGCTGGCGCTGCTGCTCGTGATCCAGGGGCTGCGGTCCAGACACCAACTCGACCAGATCGGTGAGATAGGACAGGGGGGCCGCCGGCGGTGTCGGCATCGGCTCCGGCAACGGCGGTGCCGGCGGCATCGTCGACAGTGCCCCGGCGAGAGCCAACGCGTTGCGTTCGCCTTTCCCGGCATCGAAGTAGTCGATGACCTGAAGTACTGACAAACGCGCCGGGAGTGCCGTCGACAAGGGCTCCACCGCAACCGGCAGCACCGGCTTTCCCAACGCGTGTGCCCAGTCGAATTCGCGCTGGCACGCCGTCGAGTTCAGCGCGTCGCGAGACACGATCGGCAAGAACACGTCGCAGTCGGCGATGTTTTTCAGGATTTCGTCCCACCACTGCTGCCCGCCTCGCAGCGATGAATCAATCCACGTTTGGCAGTCCAGGAAGCCGAGATGCTCGACCAACTTGTCTACCTGGGCCCTGTTCACGCGCGCGTAGGAGACGAATACTTTGCGCACATCGTCCTCCGATGCTCGGTGCCCGCCCAGTATGGGACAGGCCGCCATTCTGGTGTGCCAAACCGCGGTTTCGCGACAAGAGAACGTCCGTCCGCCGTCGGTAGGGTGGATGGCATGAATGCGGCGCTGGTCGTCATCCTCGTGCTCGTCGTGGCGGCCATCGCGCTTGCGGTTGTCAGCTCGTCGCGGGCGTCACGCAACCGCACCGCTGCCTCACTGGCCGACGCCAAGGCCGACGCACGCCGGGTGATCGAACGGCTCGGTGGCCAGGTGCTCAACCTCACCGCCACCGAGGATGCCGCCAAGCAGGCACTCGCTGACGCCTCCGAGCGCTACACCGCGGCGTCTTCGCAAATCGAGCAGGCCGCGTCGGTCAAGCAGGCGCAGTTTGCCAAGGAGAGCGCGCTCGAGGGCCTCTACTATGTGCGTGCCGCGCGCCAGGCGATGGGCATGGATCCCGGGCCCGAGCTGGAGACGCTGGCCGGTCAGCGCTCCGCGGGCACCGTCACAGAGGATCGCCGCGTACAGGTCCAGGGCCGCGAGATCGAGGCATCACCCACACCGTCGGCCCGCACCCCGAACTACTACCCCGGCGGCCGGGTGGCAGGACGCCCGGTTCCGGCCGGCTGGTACTCCGAACCGTGGTGGAAGACGGCGCTGGTGGCCGGCGCCTGGGGCGTGGGCTCGGTTCTGCTGTTCGACGCGCTGTTCTCCGGAATGCACGGGGTCGGTTACTCGCCCGCGCAGTTCGAAAACGGCTATGGCGAAGGGTTCGACAGCGGCTACGACGCCGGGTTCGACGCTGCACAAGGCGGTGACTTTTCCGGCGGCGACGGCGGCGACGGCGGCTGGGGCGGTTTCAACGGCGGTGGCGGCGATTTCGGCGGTGGCGACTTCGGCGGCTTCGGCGATTTCTAGGCTGATCGCCTGTGGAGTGGAAGATCGGCGACGCGGGCCGCACCGCAGGCCGCGTACGGCCAGACGGTGACGGCTGGCGCTTCGACTGCTAGTCCGCGGTGGGCCTACCCGTCTGGCTTCCACGCGATTTTGCAATGAGGGTCGTGACTGCTCTCACGTCACGACCGTGGCCACAAAATCCAGGCATATGCCTACGTCTGACACGCCGCACACCAGAAGACGTTGCGGCCCTCGAGAACGGCGGTGAGCACCGGGTTGCCGCATACCCGGCACGGGTCACCGGCCCTGCGGTAGACGTACGTGCGCGGCCGCCCGGGGCCATAGGACGGCGCGCCGTGGTCGTGTTCGGGACGGACGACGTGGATCTTGCCGCGGCGGAAGCCGATTCGAATCAGCTCCACCAAATCGCGCCACATCGCCTCGAACTCAGCCGCGTCTATATTCTTACCCGGCCTGAACGGGTCGATGCCGTGCCGGAACAACAGCTCGCTGCGGTACACGTTGCCGACGCCGGCGAGCACCGCCTGGTCCATCAGCAGCGCGCCAATTGACCGCTGCGACTTCGTGATTCGCCGCCACGCGCGGTCGGGGTCAGCGTCACGACGCAGCGGGTCGGGGCCGAGCCGGGCGATCACGGCGTCAACTTGGGCCTCGTCCAGCACCTCGCAGGCGGTCGGTCCGCGCAGGTCGGTACCGAAGTCGACGCCCACCATCCGCATGCGCACCTCACCGACCGGCAGTGCCATCGGCAGTTCGAAATCGGTGAATGAGCCGTACAGGCCGAGGTGCACGTGCACGATCGGCCCGCCGGCGTAGTGGTGGAAGAGATGCTTGCCATACGCGCTGGCGCGGCGCATCACGCGGCCGTTGACTGCCGCTGCGCCGTCGGCGAAGCGGCCCTGCGGGCTGGACACCGCGACCGGACGCCCGGCGAACTTGCGCTGGTGCAGGCGGGCCAGCCGCAACAGCGTGTGACCTTCGGGCACTCCTACTCCGGCGCGCCCGGAACCGCAGGCGCCTCGTGCGTGCGCTCGTATTCGGCGAGGATGTCGATACGCCGTTGGTGGCGCGGCGCTTTGGACCACGGCGTGGACACGAACGCATCGACGATGGCCAGCGCGTCGTCGGCGGTGTGCATGCGCGCACCGATACCGATCAGTTGCGCATTGTTGTGCTCGCGCGCCAGCGACGCGGTCTCGGTGCTCCAGCCCAACGCGCACCGCGCGCCCGGCACCTTGTTCGCGGCGATCTGCTCGCCATTGCCGGAGCCGCCGATCACGATGCCGAGGCTGCCGGGATCGCCGATTGTGCGCAGTGCCGCCGCGATACAGAACGCCGGATAGTCGTCGTCGGCGTCATAGGTGTAGGCGCCGCAATCCACCGGCTCATGGCCGCTCTGTTTCAGATGCTCGACGATCTGCTGCTTGAGTTCGTATCCGGCGTGGTCAGAGCCGAGGTAGACACGCATGGCGGTCATTGTGTCAGGCACAACATGTGCCGCAAGATGCGATGTACGGAATCGCGCCATCGACAGAGAGGTCAGCCGTGTCGAACCACTTCACCGGACTCAGCCTCGGTCCGCCGCTCGGCGACCAGCGCCTCGACCTGTGTGATCTTTACGCGTTTGTCTCGCCGGCCTCACCTGAACACACCGTGCTGATCCTCAACGCCAATCCGAACGCAGACGCGCTACACCCCGATGCGATCTACCGCCTCGCGATCGACAACGACGGAGACCTGTTGAACGACATAGCTTTCAGCTATGTGTTCTCCGAGCCGCAGGACGGCAGGCAGACCGTGGACGTCTACATGGGCATCGGGCAGCAGGCCCGCTCCCCCGAGGCAGTGGGCGCCAAGATCTTCTCGGGCGTCGAGGTGTCGTTCGGGGCGGAGCCCAACGTCGTGACGGCGGGCGAAATCACGTTCTTCGCCGGTGCCCGCAGCGACGCGTTCTTCTTCGACTTCGACGGCATCAAGAACCTGTTCGACACCTCGGGCAAACGCAACTTCACCGAACCCCACCTCGGCGGCCCGTCGCCGTGGACGGGCGTCGACTCCAACACCGAGGCCAACGTCTTCTCCACCGTGCTGGAGTTGCCGACAGAACGACTCGGCGCGAATCCCGACATCCGCATCTGGGGCCGCTGCAGCCTCCGGCAAAACGGCGAGCTCGTCCACGTCGACCGCGCCGGCCACCCGTCGGTCAGCAGCTTCTTCAACACCGACGACACCAAGCTCGAATACAACGCCAGCGAGCCGGTCAACGACCGCGCACGCTGGACCGAACAGTTCGTCCACCTGATGGGCCACACAGGCAACTACACGCGCGAGGAGGCCATCGCCGCGATCGACACGGAGGGCACCCTTCCGGACATGTTGCGGTTCAACCCGTCGCAGCCCGCGAAGTATCCGAACGGCCGAGTGTTCACCGACGACGTCATCGACTACCGGCTCGCATTCCTGTCCAAAGGTGATATTCCGCCGACCGGGCTGTCCCCGCACGCCGACACGTTGAGCGAGTTCCCGTACCTGGGTCCGCCGCATCCGGCCTGACACCTCGGCGCGCGACTACCCGGATGCCATCCGGGGAAAACCTCAGATATGAGTACGACGGTCGCTGACACATTGGCGCCGCTGATCGACGCGACGCTGGGCACGGGTATCGACCGCTATGTCTTCCCCGACGGCGAGAGCGGCATGCCGTGCAGCCGTTCGGAACTGCTGCCATCGTCATGAGTACCGCGTTCGTCCTCTCCGGCGGAGCGAGCCTGGGATCCATCCAGGTCGGCATGTTGCAGGCCTTGACTGCGCACGGCATCCGCCCCGACCTCATCGTCGGAACGTCCGTCGGGGCGGTGAACGGCGGATGGCTTGCCGGCGGGGACGACGATCTGACCGAACTCGCCGACATCTGGCGCAGCCTGAACCGCAACGACGTGTTTCCCGCCAGTCCAGTCACCGGCATCCTGGGCCTGGCGGGTTGGGGCAATCACCTGGTGCCTGCCCGCGGCCTGCGCCGGCTGCTGCGCAAATACCTGCGATTCACCCGCCTCGAGGACGCTCCGATACCGCTGCATGTCGTGGCCACCGACGTGCTGACCGGAGCCGACGTGCGCCTCTCCCACGGCGACGCCATCGCGGCGATCATGGCGAGCGCCGCGATCCCCGGCGTGTTTCCGCCGGTCGCCATCGACCGCCAGTTGCTGATGGACGGCGGCGTCGTCGAGAACACGCCCATCGGGCATGCGGTCGCCCTCGGCGCGACGACGGTCTGGGTGATGCCGTCCGGCGGAGCCTGCGGCATCGAGGAAGTCCCCGAAAGCGCGCTCGGCATGGCCATGCATGCGATCGTGCTCGCGATCAGTCAGCGGATCGCATTCGACATCGAGCGCTACGAGAACCGGGTGGACTTGAAAGTTGTTCCGCCACTGTGCCCGTTGACGATCAGCCCTACCGACTTCAGCCACGGCGCGGAGTTGATCGACCGCGCCCGGTCACAGACCGACGAGTGGCTGAGGCGGGCTACACCGACGACCGGACAGTCACAGTTGCTGTCGGTGCACTCCCACTAGTCGAACTCCGGTCGTTCGGTGCGCGTGCGCTTGAGTTCCCAGAAATGGGGATACGACGCGAAGGTCACCGACGCGTCCCAGAGCTTGCCGGCGTCCTCGCCGCGCGGAATGCGCGACAGCACCGGGCCGAAGAACGCGACACCGTTGACGTGGATCGTCGGAGTGCCGACGTCCTCGCCGACGGCGTCCATGCCCTCGTGGTGGCTCTTGCGCAGCGCTTCGTCGTAGCGGTCAGTGCTGGCTGCCTCCGCGAGTTCTGGCGGCAATCCGACCTCCTCGAGCGACTGGCTGATCACTTCGTCGAGGTTCTTGTTGTCCTCGTTGTGAATCCGGGTGCCCATTGCGGTGTACAGGGGCGCCAACACGTCAGCACCCTTGTCCTGCTCCGCGGCGATCAGGACCCGCACCGGGCCCCACGCCTTCTTCATGCCCTCGCGGTAGTCCTCGGGCAGGTCCTTCTGCTCGTTGAGCACCGCGAGGCTCATCACGTGGAAGTTCGCCTCGATGTCGCGCACTTTCTCGACCTCGAGGATCCAGCGCGACGTGATCCAGCACCACGGGCACAGCGGGTCGAACCAGAAGTCGGCGACGGACTTTTCGGGCATCAGCGGTCCTCTCGGGCGGGTGTGACCAGTCTTTCACTCGGCACAACCCCGGCGGACGTGCCCGTGTTCCCGGGCGGTCGGCTCTTCGCGCAAGCGGTCATCGCGCCGATATGTTGGACGGCGTGGCACTTCCCAACCTGACCCGTGACCAGGCCACCGAGCGCGCCGCGCTGGTGACCGTCGACAACTACCGCATCGAGCTCGACCTCACCGACGGCAACGGAGCGCCCGGCGATGAGCCGCCTGCGCGAAGACCAGAAGGCAGTGAGCGCACCTTCCGGTCGGTGACCACGGTGACGTTCGATGCGCTGCCCGGGGCCGACACGGTCATCGACATCGCCGCCGACACCGTGCGCAGCGCGACGCTCAACGGCCGCGAGATCGACGTGTCGGGCTACGACGAGTCCACCGGCGTCGCGTTGAACATCGTCGACGAGCACAACGTCGTAATCGTCGACGCCGACTGCCGTTACTCGCATACCGGCGAGGGCCTGCACCGGTTCGTCGATCCCGTCGACAACGAGGTGTACCTGTACTCCCAGTTCGAGACCGCCGACGCGAAGCGGATGTTCGCGTGCTTCGACCAGCCCGACCTGAAGGCCACCTTCGATGTCACTGTGACAGCGCCGGCGCACTGGCAGGTGGTGTCCAACGGAGCGCCCGTCGACGTCTCCAACGGAGTGCATACCTTCGCCACCACACCACGGATGAGCACGTACTTGGTGGCGCTGATCGCCGGTCCGTACGCGCGCTGGGACGACGTGTACACCGACGAGCACGGCGACATCCCACTCGGCATCTTCTGCCGGGCCTCCCTCGCTGAATTCATGGACGCCGAGCGGCTCTTCACGCAGACCAAGCAAGGGTTCGGCTTCTATCACGAAAACTTCGGTGTGCCTTACGCGTTCGGCAAGTACGACCAGCTGTTCGTGCCGGAGTTCAACGCCGGCGCGATGGAGAATGCTGGCGCAGTCACGTTCTTGGAGGACTACGTCTTCCGCAGCAAGGTCACCCGAGCGTCATACGAGCGGCGGGCCGAGACGGTGCTGCACGAGATGGCGCACATGTGGTTCGGCGACCTGGTGACCATGCGCTGGTGGGACGACTTATGGCTCAACGAGTCCTTCGCGACCTTCGCCTCGGTGTTGTGTCAAAGCCAGGCAACAGAATTCACCGAAGCATGGACCACATTCGCGAATGTCGAGAAGTCGTGGGCGTATCGACAGGACCAACTGCCCTCGACACACCCGGTGGCGGCCGACATCCCGGACCTCGCGGCGGTCGAGGTGAACTTCGACGGGATCACTTACGCGAAGGGCGCAAGCGTACTCAAGCAACTCGTCGCCTATGTCGGCCTGGACAGCTTCCTTGCCGGACTGCGGGACTACTTCCACGCCTATGCGTTCGACAACGCCACGTTCGACGACCTGCTGACCGCATTGGAGAAGGCGTCGGGTCGTGACCTCTCCGACTGGGGCGGCCAGTGGCTGAAAACCACCGGGCTAAACACGCTTCGGGCTGACTTCGACGTGGACCCTGGCGGCCGCTTCACCCGGTTCGCGATCCGGCAGAGCGGTGCAACACCCGGCGAGGGTGAGACCCGCGTGCACCGCCTCGCAGTGGGCATTTACGACGACGACGGCATGGGCAAGCTGGTGCGTGTCCACCGCGAGGAGCTGGACGTCGAAGGTGCATCGACGGACGTTCCTGCGCTACAGGGTATTTCGCGTGGCAAGCTGATCCTGGTCAACGACGACGACCTGACCTACTGCTCGTTGCGGCTCGACGACGACTCGCTTGACACCGCCTTGAGCCGGATCGCCGACATCGACGAGCCTTTGCCGCGCACGCTGGTGTGGTCGGCGGCGTGGGAGATGACGCGCGAGGCCGAACTGAAGGCCCGTGACTTCGTGTCGCTGGTATGTGCCGGCGTGCACGCGGAGACCGAAGTCGGTGTGGCCCAACGGCTCTTGCTTCAGGCACAGACCGCACTCGGCTCCTACGCCGATCCGGAGTGGGCATGCTCAGATGGCTGGCCGCTGCTCGCCGACCGGCTGCTGGAGCTGGCCCGCGACGCCGACCCCGGCTCGGATCACGAGCTCGCGTACATCAATGCGCTGTGTGCGTCGGTATTGCAGACTCGCCACATCGAGGTGCTGTCGGCGCTACTGGACAGCGACCATGGTCAGCCCGGCCTGGCCGGGCTCGTCGTCGACACGGATCTGCGCTGGCGCATCGTTGCCGCGCTGGCCCGCTCGGGCGTCGTGGATGCCGACGGCCCGGACACGCCGTTCATCGACGCGGAGGTAGCGCGCGACCCGACCGCCGCAGGCCAGCGCAACGGCGCGGCGGCCTCCGCAGCACGGCCGCAGGCTCAGGTCAAGCAGCAGGCGTGGACAACCGTCATCGAGGACGATGCGCTGCCGAACATCGTGGGCCGCGCGATCATCGGCGGCATAGGCTCGCCCGGCCAGGCGGCACTGCTGCAGCCGTTCACGTCTCGCTACTTCGACGACATCCTCGGCGTATGGGAGCGGCGGTCCAGCGAGGTGGCGCAAACCGTTGTCATCGGCCTGTATCCGTCCTGGGACGTCAGCGACGACGGCATTGCGGCCGCCGAGCGGTTCTTGGCGTCAGAGCTGCCGCCGGCTCTGCGCCGGCTGGTCGTCGAGGGCAAGGCCGGTGTCGAGCGCGCCTTGAAGGCCCGCCGCTTCGACCTCGCCCCCTAGCGCGAGCACGCGTGCGCGTTAGCGCGAGCGTGCGTGTCTGCCGGTCGACACGCCGCAATTCCGCCCGATTCCGCGCACCCTCGCGGCCTATTCAGCGTGCGACGAATGCGCGCCGCGTGATCGGCGCCAGCAGCTTGGGCACCACCCAACGCGGCACCAGGTGTTTGAGCGTGACGTCTGTCAGCCAGTTCGTCGCCCCAGGAATCACAACAGCCTTCTTGCCCAACCCATTCAGCGCAGCTGTCACGATCGCCGGCGGATCGAGCGTCGGAAACGGCAGCTTCTCGGTATCGACAGGTGCATCGCGCAACATGTCGGTATTCACCAGCCCCGGTGCCAACACCGTGACGTCGATGCCGAATCGCCGCCACTCGGCACGCAGCGATTGGCCCAACGACGACACGTAAGCCTTCGACGCCGCATAGTTGGCCTCGTACGGAACGGGCTGATGCGCGACGATCGAGGCGACGAAGAGCACACCACCTCGACCCCTCCTGGCGAGTCTGCTTCCAAAGCGGTGCGCAAGTTGCATCGGGCGCAGCGAATTGAGCAGCACAAGATCAGTGTGCTTCTGAACTTCGGTGTCGAGAAAGGGTCCGAAGTCGATCAGACCTGCATTGGGAATCAACAAGCCGACGTCCAATGGCTCGGTATCGCGCAGAAGTCTTTCGGCAGCATCGTCGTCGAGCAGATCCATTGCTATGGGCCTGGCTGCGATACCGAATGTCGTGGACAACGATTCGGCGAGTTCGACCAGCTTGTCCTTGCGCCTGGCGACGAGGACGAGGTTGACTCCACGCTGCGCCAGCTGACGCGCGAACTCTTCACCGATGCCCGCCGAGGCGCCAGTGACAACGGCGTACGGCCCGTACTTGTTCGCGAATTCGGTCATGACAGCAGACGTTAGTTTTACGACATCGCGGTCGGACGATATTGACGACGCTCGCCTGGTGGCGAGTGTGCGCGAACTCCGACCAAATCGCGGCGTGTCGACCAGCAGACACGCACGCTCGCGGGGAAAGGGCTAGGGAGGGGAGATGCCGGCGCTCAGCACACGCACGGCGCTGATGAGCCCGTCGATCAGATTGCCCGCCTTGAACGCCGACGCCGCCGCAGCGACACCCAGCGGTGCCGCCGACTCCGCGCCGCGTCCCCTGACTCCGGCGCCGTAGACCACCTCGATCGTCCGCTGGTTGGGTGAAACCGCCAGCAGCACAGCGTCATTGGGGGTCGGCAACTGCGCGAGAATTTCCCGGGCTCGCGTCGCAGGGTCGGCGCCGAGATCGCCGATGTAAACAGCCATCCGAGCCTTGGACGCTCGCGTGCCGTAGGTCAGCGCGTCGTCGAGCGTGACCAGGTCGCTGTTGCGGAACGGGTACTGCAGCGACAGCTCACCGGGTTCGGTGACACCCGAGATGCGTCCGCTCGAGGTGATGACGAACCCGCGCGGCAGGTCCGACTCGGGCAGCGTCGCGAGTTCACCACTTGCCACTTGCGCCACCTCCCACCCTCAGTTCGCCGTGACCGTGGCCGTGCCCATCGCCGACACGCTCGTCGAGCGCGGTCCACAGGATCGGCTCATGGCGCCACGGGTCCGACATCTTGTACGCCGGCGGGTGCGGGTTGCGGCCCGACCAGATCATCGCCACCAGAATGATCACCAGCAACAGCGGGATACCCACGAACAACGCGTGGATCTCGAGAACACTCACAGCCCAAACCGTAGCCCATAGCGGCGGTAGCGATGAGCGCTCGCGCGAAGAGCCAACAACTACGCCGCGCCCTCACCCAAATACCGCGCCCACGCCGGGTCGAGTTCCTTGACCGTCGACAGCAGCCGCCAGTGCTGACCCTTGGGCGTGGAGGGCACCGACTGCAGCGTCCACCCCAGCTCACTCAGCAGCCGGTCGGCCTTGCGGTGGTTGCACGGCGAGCAGCTCGCGACGCAGTTCTCCCACGTGTGAGCCCCTCCCCGGCTGCGAGGAACCACATGGTCGACGGTGTCGGCCTTGGCACCGCAGTACGCGCACCGGAACCGGTCGCGGTGCATCAGCGCGGCGCGTGTCATCGGGATGCGCGCCCGGTATGGCACATGCACGTAGGAACGCAGCCGGATGACGGAGGGCACGACGATCGTGCGCGTCGCGGAATGGATCACCGGGCCGCCGGGGTCGTCGTGCACGACATCGGCCTTGCCGCAGAGCAGCATGACCACGGCGCGGCGGATGGGCAGAGCCGTCAGCGGCTCGTAGGTGGAATTCAGCAGCAAAACGCGACGCCGGCCCCAGATGGAGCCGGAGTCGGAACCGGGATGGGTGTGGACGCTGTGCAGCGCGCGTTCGGTTACCGGGCCGGTGCGTTGGCTCTTTGGCCGGCCTTTCTTGCGCTGCGACATGTGTCCTCCGCGGAACAGTTCACCATGGATCCGGGCCAAACGCACGAAAAATCTGGTCGTGTTCCCAGGTCACCCGGTGAACGTCAGGTGAGGTTTCACGATGCTCCACAATGGAGGCGATGGATCAACTAGCCCAACAATCGTTCTACGACGCGGTCGGCGGCGCGGACACGTTCCGCAAGATCGTTTCGCGGTTCTACCAGCTCGTCCGCGACGACGAGATCCTGCTGCCCCTGTATCCCGAGAACGACTTGGACGGCGCCGAGGTGCGGCTGAGGATGTTCCTCGAGCAGTACTGGGGCGGCCCGCGCACGTACTCCGAGCAGCGCGGCCATCCTCGGCTGCGGATGCGGCACGCTCCGTTTCGCATCGGCCCGTTCGAGCGCGACGCGTGGCTGCGCAACATGCACATCGCGATCTCGGAGATCGATTCGCAGACCCTCGATGACGAGCACCGCAAAGAGCTGCTCGACTACCTGGAGATGGCGGCTCACACGATGGTCAACTCGCCGTTCTGAGGCCATGAGCGAGGTTGTCTGGTGGTCACGCGCTGTGTTCTACCAGGTGTATCCGCGTTCGTTCGCTGACAGCAACGGTGACGGCGTCGGCGACCTCGACGGGCTGGCGGCTCGTCTGGACTATCTCCAACTGCTCGGGGTCGACGCGATCTGGCTGAACCCGGTGACGGTGTCGCCGATGGCCGATCACGGCTACGACGTCGCCGACCCACGCGACGTCGACACGCTTTTCGGTGGGCTCGGCGCACTCGATCGCGTGATCGCAGCCGCGCACGAGCGCGGCATCAAAGTGACAATGGATCTGGTCCCGAACCACACCAGTTCGGCACATCCATGGTTTCAGGCAGCGTTGGCCGCCGGGCCGCACAGCGCGGAGCGCGACCGGTACATCTTCCGCGACGGTCGGGGGGCCGGCGCCGCTGAGCCACCCAACAACTGGGTCTCGGTGTTCGGCGGGCCGGCGTGGACGCGCGTGACCGAGCCCGGCGGCAGTCCCGGACAGTGGTACCTGCACCTGTTCGACGCCGAGCAACCCGACCTGAACTGGGACAACCGCGAGGTGATCGACGACTTCGAGAAGACGCTGCGGTTCTGGCTCGAACGCGGGGTCGACGGGTTCCGGCTCGACGTCGCACACGGCATGGCCAAACCGCCTGGGCTGCCGGACATGAAGAACCCATGCCGGCGGATGACGCTGTTCGGTGTTGACGACCCACGGTTCAACCACGACGGCGTGCACGAGATACATCGCGGCATCAGGACAGTGATGAACGACTACCCGCACGCTGTGTCGATCGGCGAGGTGTGGGTGTTCGACAACGAGCAGTTCGCGAAGTACCTGCGGCCCGACGAGCTGCATCTGGGCTTTAATTTCCGGCTGGTGCGGGCGGAGTTCGACGCGGTCGAGCTTCGCGATGCGATCTCGAATTCCGTTGCGGCTGCGGCCATCGAGGGTGCGACGCCGACATGGACGCTGTCGAACCACGACGTGGACCGCGAGGTCACGCGCTACGGCGGCGGCGTGCGCGGGTTGGCGCGGGCACGGGCCATGGCCCTGGTGATGCTCGCGCTTCCCGGAACGGTATTCATCTACAACGGTGAGGAATTGGGGCTGCCGAACGTCGATCTGCCCGACGAAGTGCTGCAGGATCCGGTGTGGCGCCGGTCTGGCGGCGCCCAGCGCGGCCGGGACGGGGTGCGGGTGCCGATGCCGTGGAGCGGCAGCGAGCCGCCGTTCGGGTTCTCGTCGAACGCGGCGACCTGGCTGCCGATGCCACAGGAGTGGGCGTCCCGGACGGTGGAACGCCAACTGGCGGAACAGGATTCGACGCTGACGCTCTTCCGGCGGGCGTTGGCGTTGCGGCAGGGGTCCCGCGCCGCGGAGCTGGAATGGCTGAAGGCCCCGAAGGGCGGCCTGTTGTTCCGGGTGGGAACCGTTGTCTGCGCGCTCAATGCGGGCAGGCGCCCCCTCGAATTACCGCCACGCGAACTGCTATTGGCGAGCGGACCGCTTGTCGACGGGCGTCTGCGGCCCGACACCGCCGCCTGGCTGGCCCTTTGAGTTTTCGCGAGCGTGCGTGTCTGCTGGTCGACACGCCGAGTAGCGGCCAAAGTTTGCGCACCGTCGTCGGGGTTGAGCGTGCGCGGTCTTCGACCATTTGCCGGCGTGTCGAC
>DATBFF010000102.1:0-10683 GCA_036558625.1 Mycobacterium sp.
ACATCCAGATGCTCGAGTACACCGACGGACTGCGGTTGCTGATCCGGCACGACGACGCCGAGCGCGAATTCGATTACGTGGCAGGGGCGGAACGGGCGCTCGAGCTGGCCGGCACGAACGGCTGGACCGTCGTCAGTGTGAAGAACGACTGGGCCGTGGTCTTTGACTGAGTGGATCCGGATTCCCCCGCAACGCGCAGTGCTCGGCTCGGACCGTCATTACCCCGAAGAAGCGCCGACCCGCGAAATCGACGTAACCGGTTTCGAGATCGCAACCTTTCCGGTGACCAACCGGGAATTCGCCGACTTCGTCGACGCGACCGGCTACGTGACCGTGGCCGAACGGCCACTGGATCCGCACGACTACCCCGGCGCGCCCGTCGAGAATCTTCGACCGGGATCGATGGTGTTCACCCGCACCGCCGGGCCCGTCGACCTGCGGCATATCAATCTGTGGTGGACGTGGACACCGGGCGCGTCGTGGCGCGCGCCCGCAGGGCCGCACTCGTCGGTGGCCAACCGGGCCGAGCACCCGGTCGTGCACGTCGCTTACGAGGACGCCGAAGCCTATGCAACCTGGGCCGGCCTGGCATTGCCCACCGAGGCGGAATGGGAGGTCGCCGCACGGGGCGGACTCCTCTCGGCTGCCTACACCTGGGGCGACGCCCCCGAGGCGTCCGGACAGCGGCTGGCCAACTACTGGCACGGAGACTTTCCCTACCGGCCCGAGCCCGGCTACGGGCGCACGTCGGCCGTCGGCAGCTTTCCGCCGAACGGCTACGGCCTCTACGACATGGCCGGAAACGTGTGGGAATGGACATGCGACTGGTACACCGACACCCGTGACGGCGACCCGTGCTGCGAGGCCGGCAGCTATGACCCGCGTCAGCCACAGTTCCGGATCCCGCGAAAGGTGATCAAGGGCGGATCGTTCTTGTGCGCCGACAGCTATTGCCGGCGCTACCGGCCCGCCGCGCGGCGCCCGCAGATGATCGATACGGGTATGAGCCACATCGGTTTCCGATGCATTCGCCGGACGTGACCCGGCGCCAGGAATACTGGCCGACTATGACGTGGGTCGTGTTGGTCATTTCCGGACTGTTCGAAACCGTGTGGGCGGCGGCGCTGTCGGAGAGCCGCGGATTCTCGCGGCCCGTGCCGGGGATCGTTTTCGGGGTAAGCCTGCTGCTCAGCATGGTCGGTCTCGGGTATGCGTTGCGGGAGATTCCTGTGGGCACCGGCTATGCGGTCTGGGTGGGCATCGGAGCCGTCGGCACCGCGTTGTACGGCATCGTCGCGCTCGACGAGCCGACAACGGCGGCCCGGCTGCTATGCCTGGCGCTGATCGTGGCGGGCGTGGTCGGGCTGAAGCTGGCGCACTGACGGGAACAAACCAGCACAGCCACAGGTTGAGCCCATCAGGCTTAACTTTGGAGGTTTGATGCCTGAACCCATGACCGTGCCGGTGCTGTTCGTCGCCGACCAGGTGGTTCTGCCAACGATGGTGGTGCCGATCGCATTGGATGAGCAGGCTGATGCCGCGATCCGCGCCGCCCGGGCGACCGATTCCGGCAAGCTGCTGATCGCCCCGCGGCTGGACGACCGCTATCCGTCCTACGGAGTGATCGCGTCGATCCTGCAGGTGGGCCGCGTTGCCGGCGGCACCGCCGCGGTGGTGCGCGGCGAGCGTCGCGCACAGATCGGCGCGGGCGCCAACGGCCCGGGCAACGCGCTGTGGGTGGAGGTCACCGAAGTCGCCGAGGCTCAGCCGAACGACGACGTCAAGGCACTGGCCGCCGAGTACAAGAAGCTGCTGCTGGCCATGCTGCAGAGGCGTGAGGCATGGCAGATCGTCGACATGGTCAACCAGCTGACCGACCCGTCGGCGCTGGCGGACACCGCCGGGTATGCGTCGTATTTCACCGGTGAGCAGAAACGGCAGCTGCTGGAGACCCCGGATGTCGGCGAGCGGCTGCGCGTGCTGATCGACTGGACCGGCGAGCACCTGGCCGAGGTCGAGGTCAGCGACAAGATCGCCGAGGATGTGCGAACCGGGATGGAAAAGCAGCAGAAGGAGTTCCTGCTGCGCCAGCAGATGGCGGTCATCCGCAAGGAACTCGGCGAGGGCGACGGCGACGAATCTTCCGATGACTACCGGTCCCGCGTCGAGGCCGCCGACTTGCCCGAGAAGGTCCGCGAGGCCGCGCTGCGCGAGGTCGGCAAGCTGGAACGCTCCAGTGAGCAGAGTCCCGAGGGCGGCTGGATTCGTACCTGGCTCGACACCGTGCTGGATGTGCCGTGGAACGTCAAGACCGAAGACACGACGGACCTGACGGCGGCCCGGGAAATCCTCGACGCCGACCACCACGGGCTCGAGGATGTCAAGGACCGCATCGTCGAGTACCTGGCCGTGCGCGCCCGTCGTGCGCAGCGCAGTATGGAGGTTGTCGGCGGGCGCGGCTCGGGCGCGGTGATGGCGCTGGCCGGACCCCCGGGGGTTGGCAAGACGTCGCTGGGCGAGAGCGTCGCTCGGGCGTTGGGCCGCAAGTTCGTTCGCGTCGCGCTGGGTGGCGTGCGCGACGAGGCGGAGATCCGTGGGCACCGGCGCACCTACGTCGGTGCACTGCCGGGCCGCATCGTGCGCGCGATCAGTGAGGCCGGGTCGATGAACCCGGTGGTGCTGCTCGACGAGATCGACAAGGTGGGGTCCGACTACCGCGGCGATCCGTCCGCCGCTCTGCTCGAGGTGCTTGACCCCGCGCAGAACCACACGTTCCGCGACCACTACCTCGACTTGGACCTGGACCTGTCGGACGTGGTGTTCCTGGCGACGGCCAACGTCGTCGAGAACATCCCGTCGGCGCTGCTGGACCGGATGGAGCTGGTGGAGATCGACGGCTACACCGAGGACGACAAGGTTGCCATCGCGCGCGGCTACCTGCTGCCGCGGCAGCGCGAGCGGGCGGCGCTGACCGACGACGAGGTGAGCATCACCGAGGCGGCATTGCGCAAGATCGCCGCCGACTACACCCGTGAGCCGGGTGTGCGGCAGTTCGAGCGGCTGCTGGCCAAGGCGCTGCGCAAGGTGACGACCGTGCTGGCTGCTCGTCAGGCCGGCACTGAGCCCAAGTTCGCTGACGACCCTCTGAGGATCGACGAGCCTGATTTGGTGAGTTACCTTGGGCGGCCACGGTTTACGCCGGAGTCGGCCGAGCGTACCGCGGTTCCGGGCGTCGCGACCGGCCTTGCCGTGACCGGCCTGGGCGGCGACGTGCTCTACATCGAGGCCAGCGCTACCGACGGCGAGCCGGGTTTACAGCTCACGGGGCAGCTTGGCGACGTGATGAAGGAGTCGGCGCAGATCGCGCTGTCCTATGTCCGTTCGCATGCCGAGCAGTTGGGCGTCGATCCGGCAGCGCTGGACCGCAAGATCCACGTGCACGTGCCCGCGGGCGCGGTCCCGAAGGACGGTCCGTCGGCCGGTGTCACCATGGTCACCGCGCTGGTGTCGATGGCGACTGGACGGCAGGTCCGCTCCGATGTCGGGATGACCGGCGAGGTGACGCTGAACGGCCGTGTGCTGCCTATCGGTGGCGTCAAGCAGAAGCTGCTGGCCGCGCAGCGGGCCGGGCTGTCGACGGTGTTCATCCCGCAGCGCAACGAACCCGATCTGGATGACGTGCCGGCCGAAGTGCTCGAGGCCCTAGAGGTCAAACCGATGACCGATGTGGCCGACATCATCGCGCAGGCGCTGGAACGAACCCAGGCGGTCGCGACAGCGGCCTGATCACGCTGCTCGGCGTGTATAGGGTGACGGCATGCCTGATCTCAACACGCTGAAGCGGCGGGTCGTCCGCACTGCCCAGCAGTACCTGATCAATCCAATCGGACGGCAGATGCCGACCACGATGATTGAGACGACAGGCCGCAAGTCCGGAAAGCCCCGGCGCACCGTCATCGGCGGCCGGGTGGAGGGCAACCAGTTCTGGATGGTGTCCGAGCATGGCGAGCACTCGCATTACGTGCAGAACATCAAGGCCGACCCGAAGGTGAGCGTTCGAGTCGGCGGCAAGTGGCGCACCGGGACCGCGCACCTGATGCCCGACGACGACGCGCGGGCACGACTGGGCAAGCTGCCGGCGATGAACAGCACGATGGTTCGCCTGATGGGCAGCGACCTGCTGACGATCCGCGTCGATCTCGACTGAGCATGGCGCACCCAAAGTCTCTGACCCCGAAGTGATCCGCATCGGCACGTCCGGCTGGTCGTATGACCATTGGGCCGGCGTGCTGTATCCGGAGCGGATGCCGGTGGCCAAACGGCTGGGCCGCTACGTCGAAGAGTTCAACACCGTGGAACTCAACGCGAGCTTCTACCGCTGGCCCAAGGACTCGACATTCGCCGGATGGCGAGAGCGATTGCCCGACGGTTTCACGATGTCGGTCAAGGCGCACCGCGGACTGACGCACTTTCGCCGGCTGAAATCGCCGGAGCCGTGGGTGGAGCGGTTCGAGCGGTGTTGGCGTGCGCTGGGTGATCGCCGGGAAATGCTTCTGGTGCAAGTGCATCCGGAGTTGGAGCGCGACGATGCGCGTCTTGACTACTTTCTCGGCTGCATGCCCGACTGGATTCGGGTGGCGGTCGAACTGCGCCATCCATCCTGGGACGACCCAGCCGTGTTCACGTTGCTGGAACGGCATCGGGCGGCGTATGTCGTGATGAGCGGCGCCGGCTTGAAGTGTTTGCTCAAGGCGACCACGGATGTGGTGTATGTGCGTATGCACGGTCCGGACACCCAATCGCTTTATGGCGGTTCGTATTCGGATGACGACTTGAGGTGGTGGGCCGGCCGCGTCGCTGAGTGGGACGACCAGGGCCGCGATGTGCTGGTGTACTTCAACAACGATCTCGGCGGCCATGCGGTACGCAATGCGCTGGCTCTGCGGACGCTGCTTGGCGCATAGGGCCAGTCATCTGTTTGTTTCGAGGTCCTCCGGGGTAGCCTTCCGGCAGCCCCGTCTGTATTCCTTCGGTTTGAACCGGGCAGGCCGAGTGAGTAACCGGCTGCCAACGAGGGGAAAGAAGACGGTGATGCACCGCCTGGATGCTGCCGTGACGCAGTCACGGCGCAGATCTCGCGATTTCGATGACTACGGCGACGTCGACGCAATGTTTGTCCGGTTAGGTCGTGCCGGCACGGACGAGGAGCGACGCCAGTGGTGCAACCGGATCGTCGCCCGCTGCTTACCGCTGGCCGATCACATCGCCTACAAGTTCGTAGGCAAAGGGTGAGCCGTACGAGGACCTCTGCCAGGTTGCCCGCCTCGGCCTGATGAAGGCCGTTCACCGCTACGACCCCGACAAGGGACGCTTTCTGGCGCTTGCGATCCCGACAATAATGGGCGAAGTCCGGCGATACTTTCGCGACAATGCGTGGTCAATGCATGTTCCGCGCGGTCTGAAAGAAACGCATCAGCAAATGCGCGGGGTGACCGACATGCTGTCGCAGCGGCTCGGTCGCGCTCCGACGGCCACCGAGATCGCCGCCGAAACGGGCGTCGACCGCAAACAGGTGGTGGATTCAATCGGTGCTGCCTACGCCTATCGCCCGTTATCGCTGGACGCACCGGTGCTCGGCCATCCTTCTCCCGAACCGTCGGCGTCGTGGAATCGCGGGGCCGACGACCCCTGTTTCGAGCGCATTGAGGATGCATTGGCCGTGACGGCACTGGTCAGCCGGCTCAGCGAACAGGAAACCGCGATCCTGAATATGCGATTCTGCGAGTGCTTGACCCAGACCGAAATCGCTCAGCGGATCGGGGTTTCGCAGGTGCAAGTGTCGCGGCTGCTCGCGGACATTCTGCACCGATTACGCCAGGGACTCTTCGCTGAGCGGGCAGTAGGCTGCTCTGCTGGTTGACTTCATGTGACAGTCCGAACGCAAAGGAGCATGAAGTGGCTGACGACGATTCCGTTGGTTGGCAGGCGGGGTCGACGGCAGATCTGCCCACTGTCTTCCTCAACCTTGCCGGAGTCATCTATGAGCGACCCGAACCGGCGCAGGTCTTCGGCGCCATCTGCGTAGCAGCGACGCTCCTGGTGCCTGGCTGTGACCATGCAAGCGTGCTGATGCGACGGGACGGCGTCTATCAGAGCATGGCCGCAACCGATGACACCGCACGGCAGATCGATTCCCTCGAGCGCCGCACCGGGGATGGCCCATGCGTCGACGCGATCGAGGTGGAGACGCCGCAGATTGAACCCGACCTCAGCGCGCCCTGCCACTGGCCTCGTCTTGCCGCGAAGGTCACCAGCGAGACAGCGGTGCGCGGCGCGATGGGTCTTCGGCTGCTCGTCGACGGACGTAAAGTCGGCGCGCTGAACCTTTTCAGCGACACCGCGGGACGTTTCGACGGGAACAGCGCGGATCGGGCGGTAGTGCTGGCCTCCTTCGCGAGCGTGGCCGCAGCTGCGGTCGCTCGCGGGGAGCAGGCGGAGCTACTCCGCCGCGGGCTGCTCAACAACAGGGAGATCGGCAAGGCGATCGGGATGCTGATGGTGCTGCACAACGTCTCCGAGAGGGAAGCGTTCGACATGCTGCGTCGCGTCTCGCAGGCGATGAATGTCAAGCTCGCCGAGGTCGCCCGCGAACTCATCAGCCGTGGCGGTCAACTTCCGAGCTGAGCTTGGCCAGTAGCTCGTTGAGCAGGTAGCACGCGTCGTCGAATCGCTTGTGGCCGACCAGGCTCCCCCAATGCTCCTCGATCTCAGCGACCCGCACTCCTGCGGCGTTGAGTGCTTCGCGTCCTCGGGTCGTCGGCACGATGAGCTTGGCGCGGCCGTCGATGGGATCCGGCGTGCGTCGCAAATAGCCAAGCGCCTCAAGCTCATTGACCAATTCCGATGTCGCGGACAGGCTCAACTCGGCGCGCGCGGCCAACTCGGTGAGCCGCTTGCCGTCCGCGCCGATGTTCCCCCAGATCTGAAGGTGGGGCCGGCGGATGTCGCCGTAACCGCGGTCAGCCATCGGCTCGCTGAGCTCTCTGCGGAATTCACTGAGCAGCCGGACCAGCAATTGCCCGATCGCGTGACGATCCGGCTTCAATCCTCTTGACGTCGCCACGAGTGAGGATGATACTACGGAAACCGAAACTTCTGTTTCCGTAGTATCTGGGAGGTGTGATGACGGTGACGGCTGAGATGGTGCCGACCGATGTCGGCACGTTGCACGTGGAGGTCGATGGGGAAGGTCCGCCCGCGGTCTTATGGCACAGCTTGTTCGTCGACTCGACGACCTGGCACCGACTGCGGCCGTTACTCCGGGCCGATCGCAGGCTGGTTCTTATCGACGGGCCGGGCCACGGCCGCAGTTCGGCCGCACCGGGATTCACTTTCGGACAGTGCCCTGCCGCAGCGCTGCAAGTTCTCGACGCGCTCGGCGAGGACGGGCCCGTGGACTGGGTCGGGAACGCCTGGGGCGGACACGTCGGACTGACGCTCGCCGCCCAATCGCCCGATCGCGTACGCAGCCTCGTGACGATCGCCACGCCCGCGCAGGCGCTGAGAACTGCCGAGCGCATGAAGATCCTCCCCTTGGTGTGGGCGTACCGGGCGTTCGGCGCAGTGCCGCCGTTGGCCAACGCCCTCGCCCAGGTCCTGCTCGGCGAGACGTTCATGAAGTCTCAGCCAGAGGACACCGCGCTCGTGATCCGAGCCCTCCGCGGGGTGAAGCGCAGCGGCATGCATCGCGCGATGCGGTCGGTGATGCTCGACCGTCCGGATATCACGCCGCTGCTGGCGCAGATTCGCGTGCCGACAGTGATGGTGGCGCCGCGTAACGACCCGATGCTGACGGTCCAGCAGGTACGGGCGGCAGTCGATCGGATGCCGCACGCATCTGCGGTCGAGCTGGAGGCCGAGGGACACATCGCACCGATTCTCGCCAATGCCCACGAGCTGGCCGAGTTGATCCGTGACTTCTGGAAGGACCCGTCCGCGCGAGTAGTCTGAGCGGATGGCGAATTCATCGACAATTGTCATCGTCGGCGGCGGTCTCGCCGCGGCCAAAGCATCAGAAGCATTGCGAGACAACGGCTTTGATGGTGACATCGTGCTGATTACCGAAGAAAACCATCTCCCCTACGAACGGCCGCCGCTGTCCAAGGAGTATCTGGCCGGCAAGAAGTCGCTCGAGGAATTCACGGTGCACGACGCCGGCTGGTACGCCGATGCAAGTGTCGACCTGCGGCTTGGCGCCGCCGTGACGGCGATCGACCGCTCCGCCCATGCGGTCACATTGTCCGACGGCAATACCGTGCGCTACGACAAGCTCTTGCTCGCGACAGGGTCACGCTCCCGGCGCCCCCGCATTCCGGGTGCCGATGCCGCCGGGGTGCACTATCTGCGGACGTACGACGATGCCGCAGAACTCAGTTCGGTTCTGCAGGACGGAAGCTCGCTGGCGATTGTCGGGGCCGGCTGGATCGGGCTGGAGGTCGCGGCGAGCGCGCGGAGTCGAGGTGTCGACGTCACCGTCATCGAGACCGCCCGCCTGCCGCTGCTTGCCGCCCTCGGCGCCGAGGTCGCAGAGGTGTTCGCGGACCTGCACCGGGCGCATGGAGTGGATCTGCGGCTGGAGACCACCGTCGCCGAGATCACCAGCGAGTCCGGCGCGGCGAGTGGGCTGCGGCTCGGTGACGGGACCACCGTCGCCGCCGATGCCGTGCTCGTGGCCGTCGGGGCCGCACCCAACATCGAGCTGGCGGAGCAGGCGGGCCTGCAGACCGGCGACGGCGGCGTGCTCGTCGACGCGACGCTGCGCAGCAGCGACCCGGACATTTTCGCGGTCGGGGACATCGCGGCGGCCGAGCATCCGTTCTACGGCACCCGGGTGCGCACCGAGCACTGGGCCAATGCACTCAAGCAGCCCGCGACCGCCGCCGCGAACATGGTTGGCAACCACGCCGAATATGACGAACTGCCTTACTTTTTCACCGATCAGTATGACCTTGGCATGGAATACGTCGGGCATGCGCCGCACTACGAGAGAGTGGTTTTCCGCGGTGATGTGCCCGGCCGCGAATTCGTCGCCTTCTGGCTCGATGGCGACGGCCGGGTGCTGGCCGGAATGAACGTCAACGTGTGGGACGTCGTCGACGACGTCAAGGCGCTGATTACCTCGCGGTCGGCGGTCGCGGCTGACCAGCTGAGTGACCCGCAGCGGCCGTTGACCGAACTCGTTGGCCGGTAGGCCCCCGGCACACGCGAGACTGTACTGTCGGCAACCATGCGGTTCGTGGTCGTCGTGGTGCTCGCGATGCTGACGGCGGCCTGCACAAGTGCCACAATCGTGAACACCAACGACCCCGCGCCGGAAACGCCGAGGTCCACCACGCCCCCGCCTGCCGGCGCCTCTGAGCCCAATTTGGTTGACGCACACGAATATTACGTCACCTCCGACGACATCAGGGGGTACTACTTCACCACGCCGAGCGGAAAGTGGAGTTGCGCGATCATGCCCCATTCGACGGTCGGCTGCCAGGCCACGGGTGGCGCGCAGGCCATCGGTGTCACCGGTGCGCCCGACACCGTGACCACCGCTGACGGCGAGGTGGTTGCCCCGAACGCGATCGCCGTCGGCGACGAGGGCGAACCCGGTTTCGTCCGGGTCGAGGACCCCGGGTTCGTGTTGCCGTCCGGGAAAGCACAGGTACTCGATTTCAACAAGACGTTGGCAGCAGCGGGATTTCGGTGCAACGTCCAGGAGCAGACCGGCGTGTCATGCGAAAACGAGCTCAGCCGCAAAGGTTTCACGTTCTCGTCGGACAGCTATGTCTCGCACTACACGGCGGTGCCGCGCTGACCTTCACAACGCGGCGGATCCGTCGCTGCGCACCTGTACCTTCGCGCCGGCGATGTCCTCGTTCACCGACGCTTCGACATCCGACTGGCCGGTCATGACCGCCAGCGTCCGCGCGGCGCCCGGGGTGCGCACCGCGATGTACGTCTTTTCCGGCTTACCGTCGCGGTCAAACGTTGCGGTCCAGGATTCCACGGTGCCGCTACCGTCCCACTCCGTCAGGGCGGTGCGGGTCGGCTCACGGTCGACCTCTGATTGGACGTCTTCCCAACGGAATTCAGACCCCGGCGGCTTTGTGCCGTATACGCCGATGCTGTGCTTGGTCAGATAGCCACCGTTGGCGGTGACCAGACCTACGGTGCCCGGATTCTTGATGAGCCGCTCGGCCATGGTGGCGATGGCGTGTGTCACGTAGTTGTTCCACGGGCCGCCGGCGAAGGTGAGGCCGCCGGTGACGGTGAGCGGACGGCCAGGGTCGCCCAGCGGCAGGCCCAGCTCCGTCGCCGCGACCTGAACTGCAGACGGAAAGCACGAATACACGTCGACGAATTCCATGTCACCGATACCGCAGCCGGACAATTCCATCGCGCGCCGGCCGGCGATGCGGATAGCCGGCGACCGATGGAACTCTGCCCTTTCGCCGAGTGCATACGTGTCATGCGCATCTGTGCCCGCGTACGGAAATACCCACCGCTGCGTCGGGATTCGCAGGCGTGTGGCGGCCTCGGCGGAGGCCACGATCACTGCTGCGGCTTGATCGACCATGTTGTTCGAATTCATCAGCTTGGTGTACGGCCAGCTGATCATCCGGTTGGCGGGACCGG
>DATBFF010000103.1:0-5360 GCA_036558625.1 Mycobacterium sp.
AGTTGAATTACGTCACCTATTCCATTCCGGGCCGCCAGGTGGGCCGCTTTACTTTGCGCGATGACCGCACGATGTTCTTGTTCATCTTTCGCGATGAGCATGACGGTGCCGATTTGTCACCAAAAGACCTGTTGCGCAAACAATCGGCGATGCTGGCTGGGAATGCCCGGTTATCCTGGACAGGCTCGACGACATCGACGATCTGTACTTCGACGTCGTCAGCCAGATCCATATGGACCGCTGGTCACATGGGCGCGTCGTCCTCATCGGAGATGCCGCTGGGTGCATTTCACTACTCGGCGGCGAGGGCACCGGCCTTGCGATCGCCGAGGCCTACGTACTCGCGGGTGAGTTGCTGCAGGCCGATGGCGACTACCGCCGTGCGTTCGACGCGTACGAGACGCGGTTGCGCCCGTTCATCAACGACAAGCAAGCCGGCGCCAAGAAATTGATCGGATTCTTTGCCACCCGAACGCGGTTGGGGCTGTGGTTCCGCGACTTCGCGGTGCGCACGGTGAACTTTCGCCTGCTGGCGAGCCTTTTCGCCGGAAGTGTGCGCGACAACATTGAGCTGCCCGACTACGACACATAGGTCGACCTGCCCCGCTCTTAGCTCGAATGCACTGACCTGCATAAACGCTGTTGTCGCTAAGAGACGGGCACATCGGTAGTCGCCCGGAATCGCGCCCGCCCAGCGGCAGGTGACCGCGACCGATTCGGACTCCACCGAGCGGTCGGATACGCTGGGGTCAACGTTGGCGCGTGACACAGCTGCCAACCACGTCGTGGAATGTTCCCTTTCCCTTTCGTAACGCGGCGATCGATTTTGCCCACCGGCAATCTCGCCACCCTGTGCCAACTCGCGCCCGTCGACCGCCGCGACGATCCGTACACCCGATGCCTGAAAGGCAACGAAACATGTCTTCCGACAAGCACTTTGCCGACCTCGGCGGGCCCGCTCGGGGAAACCCCGCGGGTTTCCGTTCGGCTTCGAGCAAGACCGGGAAAGTCAGCTAGACATGAGTGGGAGACGCCCACCGGGCACTTCCTTCATGATCACCGCCAATACGAGACGGCCCGTTTCGACACTACACCAACCGTACTTCGGCTCCCTGCGCGGTGACTAAACGCTCCCGCTGCGGGACGACGACGTACTTCGGTTCGCGTGTGGACGCCACCCCCGCCTCGAATACAGCGAACCTCTGCAACGCGCTGCCGGCCAACAGCATCAGCCCCGACAGCGCGATCGCCGGCCGATTCCGGCCCAGCACCGCTCCGGCCGCGCCCCCGACCGTCAACATTTCGGACCACCGCCGCAGCCGGTGCGCCTTTCCCGTCGCGTACACCTCGGCCACCAGGCCGAGTCGCTGCTCCATCACCCGCGACGCCGCCACCTCTAGCGCCGCCCCCGCCACCGCCATCCGCCGCGCCGGACCCGCCTCGACGACCGGCGCCAGCAGCATCCCCAGTCCCCCACCACTTGCCGCCGCCGACCCCGTGAACACGAACGGTAGATACGGGTACGCCTCATGCCACGCCGGCACCGCCGTCTGCGATAACAACACCGCCGTGTACGACGCCACCCCCGGCGCCAGCGTCGCCGCCCCCAGCCCCGCCGGCCTGGCCAACCTATTCACAAGCGTGCCAATACCGCCGCGGCGCAACCACTTCGGCATCATCTCTGCAACCGCCGCCACGCCCGTCCCCGGCCCGTACGCGCTCAGAAGCCATGTGCCCATGCTCATCGGCGAGCTCGGCTTCGCCACCCGCAGCATGTGATGGAACCGCTCCGGCCGTCCCAGGTCTGCGATCAAGAAGTACAAGCTGGCCAGGATGCTCGCCAACGCCCCAAGCCGCGACACCTTCCGCAACGTCGGCCGCCCCGTCAGGTCCGCGCCTGCCGCGAGCATCGCCGAGCCCGCCGATAGTCCGCCCGAGAACAGGTACGCCGCGATCATCCAGTTCCACACTGGCGTCTTGAGAATCTGCCGCCCGTAGTACGACCGAAACTCCGCCCGAGGCACCGCCAGCTGTTCGCGGGTCACCGCCGACCACCCACAAACGCCGACACCGCCAGGCCGACCAACGCCGACGCCGCCAATCCCGCATACCGCCACATCGCCGGCGCGTCGCGCGTCGGCACCACCGGATCCGGCGGCAGCCCATACACTTCCGGCTCGTCGAGCAGCAAGAAAAATGCGCCGTCGCCGCCGACACCGTCGTTCGGATCCTCGCCGTACAGCCGCGCCTCCGCTACGCCTCGCGCATGCAACTCCTCGACCCGCCTCGCCGCCCGTTCCCGCAACTCGTCGAGCGGACCGAACTGGATCGAGTCCGTCGGGCACGCTTTCGCGCACGCCGGCTCCAGCCCGTCGCGCAGCCGGTCGTAGCACAGCGTGCACTTGAACGCCCGCCCGTCGACCTCCCGCCGGTCGATCACCCCGTACGGGCAGCCTGACACGCAATACCCGCAGCCGTTGCAAATATCTTGCTGCACAACGACGCTGCCGAATTCCGTGCGGAACAGCGCGCCCGTCGGGCACACATCTAAACATCCCGCATGCGTGCAGTGCTTGCACACGTCCGAGCTCATCAGCCACCGGAAGTTGTCAGGCTGCTGCGAGCCGCCGACCGCGGGAATCCCGAGATCCACCGGCTCCCGCCCGGGCTGCTCGATGAACGCCACATGCCGCCACGAGTTCGCGCCCAGCGAGCCGGTGTTGTCGAACGACGTTCCCAGCAGGTTGAACCCGTCGTCGGGCACCCCGTTCCATTCCTTGCACGCCACCTCGCACGCCTTGCACCCGATGCAGACCGACGTGTCGGTGAAGAACCCCATCCGTGGCTGCTCGGAATAGCCTGCGTTGCTTGTCGATTCGCTCATGTGATACCCGCCCGCTCCCGATACAACGCGATGTACTCCAGCAACGCCGGACCGCGCGGTCGCCGCCCCGGCTGGATGTCGCACGTCGCGACCTTGCTCTCCTGGATGAACACGTTCGGATCGGCGACCACCCCGAGCAGGTCGTTCACCACGTCACCGTCGACGAGTCCGACATTGCCCCAGTGGTACGGCATCCAAACCTGATGCACCACGCGGTTTTCAATCCGCAGCGGCCTCATCCGGTCCGTCACGAACACCCGCGCATCCACCGCAGTGCGGCTAGTGATCACATGCGCCCACTCCATGTGTGTCAGGCCGCGCTCAGCCGCCAGCTCCCGCGACACCTCCACGAACAGCGCCGGCTGCAACTCGCTCAGATACGGCAGCTGGCGGCTCATCCCGCCCGCCGTGTGATGCTCGGTCAGCCGCGCCGCGGTGAACACGAACGGGAACACCGCGCCGTGCGCCTCCGATGGCGACGGGTTCGACGGGTTGTCCGCCCGCGTGTACACCAACCGCGCCGGATTCGCTTGCTGCGCATACAAAGCGTTGCGCACCGGCGACTCGTGCGGCTCGTAGTGTGTCGGCAGCGGACCGTCGGCCACACCACTCGGCGCGAACAGCCACCCCTTGCCGTCGGCCTGCATGACGAACGGGTCGTCGCCGCGCAGCGCCTCGACACCGACCGCGTCGGCGCTGGGCCGGTAGTCCGGCGGCTTCGTCTTCTCGAAGTCGGGCACGTCGTCGCCGGTCCACTCGCCTTTAGCTCCATTTTCTGGGTCCCACCACACCAGCTTCTTGCGCTCACTCCACGGCCTGCCCTGCGGATCCGCCGAGGCGCGGTTGTAGAGCACCCGCCGGTTCATCGGCCACACCCAGCCCCACTCCGCGTCGTCAAGCGGTTTGCGCCGTGCCGCCTGGTTGACCTCGTCGGCGTAGACGCCACTGTAGATCCAGCACCCGCACATCGTGGTGCCGTCGGCCTTCAGCTCGGTGTAGCCGCTGACCGCCCGGCCCGTCGTGACGTCGATGCCGTTGATGCGCCGCAGCACATCCTCGCCCGATGGCTCGTCACCCTCCATCTCGTAATCCCACGACAGGTCGAGAAGCGGACGGTCACGCTCATCTGTTGAGCCGGAGAGCTTTTCACGCAGAATCCGGCCTAAGTGGTAGAAGAACCACGACTCCGAGCGAGCGTCGCCCGGCGGCTCGACCGCCTTCTCGCGCCACTGCAGCTTGCGCTGCGTCTGCGTGAATGTGCCCGCCTTCTCCACGTGCGATGCCGCCGGGAAGACGAACACTTCCGTCCGGCACGTCTCCGGCGTGATCTCGCCCGTTTCGACCTCCGGGCCGTCCTTCCAGAACGTCGCGCTCTCGATCTCGACGAGATCGCGCACCACCAGCCAATCCAGGTTGGCCATGCCGAGCCGTTGCAGCCGTCCGTGCGCCGAACCGACCGCAGGGTTCTGCCCCAGCAGGAAGTAGCCGAACACCTTGCCGTCGACCATGTCCATCACCGTCCGGTATGTGCCGTGGTCGCCGTTGATGCGCGGCAGGTAGTTGAAGCAGTAGTCGTTGTCGGCGGTCGCGTTGGCGCCCCAGTACTCCTTGAGCAGCGAGACCATATACGCATCTGCGTTGTGCCAGAACCCTTTCTGGTTCTCACCGATGATGTGGTCGAGGTAGTCCGACAGCGTCTCCTGACCGGCCTTGGGCATCACGAGATAGCCGGGCAGTAGGTTGAACAGCGTCGGGATATCCGTCGACCCTTGGATGCTCGCGTGCCCGCGCAGCGCGAACACACCGCCGCCGGGCCGGCCGATGTTGCCGAGCAGCAACTGGATGATCGACCCGGCGCGGATGTACTGCGCGCCCACCGAGTGCTGCGTCCACCCCACGCTGTACACCAGCGCCGAGGTGCGCTCGCGGCCTGAGTTTTCCGCCCACTTGCGCGCGACGTCGAGGAACTGCTCGGCCGGCACGCCGCACACCCGCTCGACCATCTCGGGTGTGTAGCGGGAGTAGTGCCGCTTGAGGATCTGGTACACGCAGCGCGGATGCTGCAGCGACGGATCCGACGGGATTTCGTTGGCGCCCTGGATTGGTGCGCCACCGGAGCCGTGCTGGTCCGGCGCAGCGTGCTCCTTGGCGCTCGCACCGCCTTGCTCGTGATCGGATGATTCGTACTGCCACGTCGACGGGTCGTAGGACGCGGTCTCGGGGTCGTAGCCGCTGAACAATCCGTCGAGATCCTCGGTGTCGCGGTAGTTCTCGTCGACGAGGAAGGACGCGTTCGTGTAGGCCGTGACGTACTCGCGGAAGTCCAGCTCGTTGGACAGGATGTAGTTGATCACTCCGCCGAGGAACGCGATGTCACTGCCCGCGCGCAGCGCGACATGCTGGTCGGCGACCGCGCTGGTGCGGGTGAACCGGGGATCGATGTGCACCACCCGGGTGCCGCGCAGTTTGGCCTCGG
>DATBFF010000104.1:0-3148 GCA_036558625.1 Mycobacterium sp.
TATGCACGCCGTCGGCGGCTTCACGCCGCAACGCCGCCTCCACCTCCTGAGGGACGATGGCTCCGCCGAACACCCGGGCGAAGGCGTCGCCGACGGTGACTTCGAGCTTGCGTTCGATGCGTTGCACGAAGCCCATGTCACCGCCCTTTCATTGCTCGTTGGCTTGCGTTCGTGGCTGCGCTCTCGGCTGGCGCGGCGGCCGCGTCTCCTATACCACTTCGTTCTTCTGCATGGTATCCGCCCAGGCCAGTTCAGCGGGACCGTCGGAACCATGAGAATCCGATCGGCGCATGTCAGAGGCGGTTCTCGGGGCCGTCGTGAGTTGGGAGCCGGGCCCATAGGCGTGATAGCCTCGACCGGTTGTCTCGGGCGAGTGGCGGAATGGCAGACGCGCTGGCTTCAGGTGCCAGTGTCCTTCGGGACGTGGGGGTTCAAGTCCCCCTTCGCCCACAAAAATTGTGATGAGTCGGGTAGCAAGTCAGCAGACAACTCTGGGTTACCGTAGCCCCATGAGCAGCCAGCAAGTGCCGGGCGGGGTGGTGCACAAACTGCCCTCAGATCTCCGCACGGCGCTGATCGGAAACGCCACGGCACTCGCCGCGTGGAAGGACATCACGCCCTTGGCGCGCAACGAGTTCATCTGCTGGGTCGAGGATGCCAAGCAGGAGAAGACTCGCACGCGCCGCATCCGGCGGACCCAAGAGGAACTGGAGGAAGGTCAGCGCAGGCCATGCTGCTGGCCGGGATGCAAGCACCGCGAGCGCACCGGTAAATAACGCGCCTCGTCGTCAGCCCGAGTTCCGCAGCCACTCCTCGACGTCGGCCGTCGGCGCATCCACCGCGTCGCTGAACTCGGAATGCTTGTCGACGTATCCCGCAACGAGTTCGCACACGGGCACAATCCGCAGCCCGGCATCCTGGGTGGCGTTCAGCGCATCGCCAACGAGGATGGTCGCCAGCCCGCGACCTTCGTAGTCGTCGTCGACTTCAGTGTGAAAGAAGACGCGTTGACGATCGCGGTCGGCGAACTGGGCGAAGCCGACCCGCCGGCCCTCGACGCTGATCGTGAAACGGTCCGACTCCTGCGTGACGGATGTTTCGGCGCCGGTCTTGTCAGTGGTCATCGCGCGTCCCTTCTGCCCGGAGCCGGGCGCGGTTTCAGTGGCGTGGTCGGCAGGGGAGGGGCGGGCAGCCGTGCAGGCGTGCCCGCGTAACCCTTTACCGCACCGAAGCGGCGGTCATGGGATTCCCACAATGCGCGGTAGGAAACGATGTCGGCGTGGCTCCGTCCGACGAAGTTCCACCACATCACCAGGTCCTCGGTGAACGGCGTTCCGCCCAGTAGCACCACCCTGGCAGGTTGCGGGGCGGCGTTCGTGATCCGCAGCGTCGACGGGCCCGGGCCCTGGTAGACGATGTCGCCGATCTCGAGAGCTGCATCTGCCACGCTTGCGCTGCCCGAATCGAGCAGGACGCCGTGCTCGAACCGGGTGTCGACGTCGAGTGTGATGTCCGCGTGCGCTGCAAGGTCGATCTGTGCGCCGAGCAGGGGTGTGAACGTGTGGACCGGTGAGCTAACGCCGGCAAGCTCGCCAAGGAAGACCCGCACCGTCGCGCCATCAATCGAAGTCGGTTGCGGCACATTGTGAGCGAAGTCGCGCTCGGTGTCCCGATCCGATTCCGGCAGCGCCACCCACAGCTGGACACCATGTAGAACCGTGGTGGCTGCCGTTGACACCTCGGAGTGGCAGATGCCGGCGCCGGCCGTCATCAAGTTCAGCTCACCAGGGCGCACGTAGGCGTGGACGCCACCGCTGTCGCGGTGCTCGATCTCACCCGCGAAAAGCCAACTGACGGTTTGCAATCCGGTATGTGGGTGGGGCGGAACGACCATGCCGGGGGAGCGGCGGACGTCATGCGGTCCATAGTGGTCGGCGAAGCACCACGCGCCGACGAGCGAGCGCTGCCGCTGCGGCAGTGTCCTGCGCACGCGCATCGCGCGAGGGCCGCCCAAGGGGACGTCGCGAGCGTGGAGCACCTCGATGCCGGGTTGCGGTGACGACGAGCACGCCGCCTCCACCGGCGAGACCTCGAGGTTGCTCACCGTCGCGACGGTACCCGCGTCAGCCGGTCATGGTCCGTCGGATCAACTCGAGGTCGTGGTCGTCGATTTTGAAGACTCCGAACCGGAACTTGTACCCCCACCGCTTCTTGTCGTCGATGAAGTTCAGCTGATCGATGAGGGGGCGGATCGGCGTTTCAATACACGGCAAGAAGTCGACGTTGCGGCGCCACGGCTGGAAGTCGGGCGACATCTCCACCTGATACGGCTCGTCGTCGACGACTTGGCCGATTGCAGTGAACGCTTGCAGCGGTGCGCCGCCCTCGAGGGCGGTCTTCGGCGAGTAGAAGACAATCCAGTCGCCCTTGGCCATCCGGCGCAGCGCGTGCGGCTTACCGTGATTGGCCTGTGTGAAGCGGCCCCGGACACCCTGTTGGACGTGGTCGCGGCTGACGGTATTCATCCAATTGGTCATGTCCGCACGTTAGAGAAGGAGACCGACATTTGGGCGCCCGCGGCCGTCGCGGTTGTGGATGATTCGGCGTCTGGGGATAACTTGGACTGAATTGGGTTGTGCGGCAGGTGTTGTCGGGGCTAGCTGTCGGTGGCTGTCGATAGCTTTGTGGTATGAGTTCGACGGCGTTCGACCAGAGCCAGGCCGGCTATGACGGGCTGGACGCTGTCCTGGACAAGATCGCCGGCGTCGATTACAGCGGGTTGTCCACCGCGGAGCGGGCGGCGCTTTTGGACCGCCACGAGGCGGTGGTGCGCCGGCTGCCTGTGCTGGTGCACGAGTTGATCAACGAGCTGGCCTGTCACGGCACCGTCGAGGAACTCGGGGACAAGCCCGCCCACGTGCTGGCCGACCGGCTGCGGATCAGCCGCGCCGAGGCCAAACGGCGCATCGAAGAAGCCGCCGACCTGACCCCGCGGCGCGCGCTGACCGGCGAACCGCTGCCGCCGCGCCTGGAGCACACCGCCGCCGGGCAGGCCGGCGGGCTGATCGGCGCCGAGCACGTCACCGTGATCCGCGACTTCCTGGCCAAGCTGCCCTGCTGGATCGACGAGCCCGCCCGCGCCAACGCC
>DATBFF010000105.1:0-15395 GCA_036558625.1 Mycobacterium sp.
GACGCCTGGGGTATCCCGTCGAGCTGTTGGTCCGCGCCGCGGCGGCGGGTTGGAGGGTGGTGGAGCGCGACGTGGGATATGGGCCGAGGACAGGCGGTAGATCGAAGGTCAGTGGATCCGCCCGCGGAAGTCTGGTAGCTGCCATCGACTTCTGGCGGGCAATCTCATGACGGCGCTCCCGGTGACCGTGCTGGTGGTGGCCAAGGCGCCCGTCGCCGGTCAGGCGAAGACGCGATTGGCGGCCGCAGTGGGTCCGGACGCGGCGGCCGACATCGCCGCGGCCGCACTGTTGGACACGCTCGACGCTGTCGCGCAGGCATCGGTGCGCGCGCGCGTCGTCGCGATGACCGGAGACCTGGCCGGCGCCCACAGCGGTGACGAAATCCGTTGCCGTCTGGCTGATTTCATCCTCATTTCGCAGCGCGGGACCGACTTCGCCGACCGGCTGGCCAACGTTGTCGCAGACGCCACCGCTGTCGCCGGGCCGCAACCGGTGCTGCTGATCGCCTCGGACACTCCGCAGGTGAGTGCTGCACTGCTCGAACGATGCTGCGACGCACTGCTTTCCGGGCCGGCGGTGCTAGGCATGGCCGCCGACGGAGGATGGTGGGTGCTGGGCGTGCATTCGCCGACGGACGCCGACGTGCTGCGCGCGGTGCCGATGTCGACGCACGACACCGGCGCGGTGACGCGGCGAGCGCTGCGTGCGATCGGGCTCGACGTGACGCTCGTCGACGTACTGCGCGACGTCGACACCGTCGAGGACGTCGTGGCCGTACGCGACGTGTGCGCACCGGATTCGCGTTTCACCCGAAGCACACGAGCGGTGGGGGTGTGACGTGTTCGGTCCTCTTTACGAGCAGGCGTTGACCGGCGAGCGATGTTGGGTGCGTCACGACGACGGGCGGCGGCGTCGACTTCCCGTGCACAGGTGGCTCGGCGGCCACGGCGCGGACAAGGTCTTCGACGACGCGGTCGTCGAACTGTGCAGCGGTCCTACCATCGACTTGGGTTGCGGCCCCGGGCGTTTCGTGGCTCACCTGATGCGCAAGGGAATCCCGGCGCTCGGTATCGACCAGTCTGCTACCGCGGTCGGGCTGGCGCGTCGCAACGGTGCGCCGGCACTGCACCGCGACATGTTCGCGCCGCTGCCGGGATTGGGGCACTGGCAGACCGTCCTGCTGGTCGACGGCAACGTCGGGGTCGCCGGTGATCCGTGGCGGGTGCTGGCCCGAGCAGCCGAACTGATGGAGCCCAGGGGTCGATGTATCGCGGAGTTCGACTCCCTCGCCACTGGCGTGCAGTCGAGTTGGGTGAGGCTCGAATCGGCGAGCGCGGCCGGACCATGGTTCCGTTGGGCGTCCGTCGGTCTCGACTGCGCGGTCCGCCTGGCGGAGGAGATCGGCCTGTCGGTCAAAGAGATCCACCGAATCGGTAGTCGGGCGCTGGCCAGCCTGGCTGTCGCCTAACTCCGAGATGAAATCGAGGCTGTACTACGACGTCGGTTAGTACTACAATCAGTAGTAGCCAAGGGCCGACTTTGGGAGTCCACGCATGAATCCCAAGAACATCGCCGCACGTGAAGCCGATGCCGCGGATGTCCGCTATCACCTCGCCGCGGGCCTGCGGCGCCAGATAAACAAGGTCTTCCCGACGCACTGGTCGTTCCTGCTCGGCGAGATCGCGCTGTATTCGTTCATCGTGCTGCTGCTCACCGGCGTGTACCTGACGCTGTTTTTCGACCCGTCGACGACCGAAGTCGTCTATCACGGGGCATATCAACCGCTTGACGGCGTCTCGATGTCGCGGGCGTACGAGAGCGCGCTGGACATCAGCTTCGAAGTACGAGGCGGATTATTCGTCCGACAGGTGCACCACTGGGCCGCGCTGATGTTCGCCGCGGCGATCATGGTGCACCTGGCCCGCATCTTCTTCACCGGGGCGTTCCGCAAGCCGCGCGAGGCGAACTGGTTGATCGGCACCCTGCTGCTGATCCTGGCGATGGCCGAGGGCTATCTCGGCTACTCGCTACCCGACGACCTGCTGTCCGGCACCGGCCTGCGCACCGCACTGTCGTCGATCACCCTCGGGCTGCCGGTGATCGGCACCTGGCTGCACTGGGCGCTGTTCGGCGGCGACTTTCCCAGCAGCATCATCCCGCGGCTCTACGTGCTCCACGTCTTGCTATTGCCCGCAATCATTTTGGCGCTCATCGCTGTTCACCTCGCACTGGTGTGGTACCAGAAGCACACCCAGTTCCCCGGGCCACGGCGCACCGAGAACAATGTTGTCGGCGTGCGGATTCTGCCGGTGTTCGCGGTCAAGTCGGGCGCATTCTTTGCGATGACCGTGGGCATCCTCGGGCTGATGGGCGGCCTGCTGCAGATCAACCCCATCTGGCAGCTCGGCCCGTACCAGCCGGCGCAGATCTCCGCCGGCTCACAACCCGACTTCTACTTGATGTGGACCGAGGGGTTGATGCGGCTGTGGCCGGCCTGGGAGCTGTATATCGGCGGCTACACGATTCCGGCCTCGACGGGGGTCGTTGCCGTGCTGAGCGTGGTGGTCGTGTTGTTGTTCGCCTACCCCTGGATCGAGAAACGGGCGACCGGTGACCGCGCGCACCATAACTTGCTTCAGCGACCGCGGGATGTGCCGGTGCGCACGGCGATTGGGGCGATGGCGATCGCGTTTTACATGGTGCTGACGATCTCATCGATGAACGACGTGGTCGCGCTGAAGTTTCACATCTCGCTGAACGCGACGACGTGGATCGGCCGCATCGCTATGGTGGTGCTACCGCCGATTGTCTACTTCGTCGCATACCGGTGGGCAATTGCGTTGCAGCGCAGCGATCGTGAGGTTCTGGAACACGGCATCGAGACCGGCATCATCAAACGTCTGCCGCACGGCGCGTACGTCGAGCTGCACCAGCCGCTGGGTTCTACTCCCCTTCAGTATCAGGGCGCGCCGGTGCCGAAGCGGTTGAACAAACTGAAGCGGCAGCGCGAGCTCGTGCAAGCCGGATCGCGTAGCACACCGCGCTGATGCCGAACAGCGCGGCCGTAAGCAGCAGCCACCGATCGAGAAACGGCTCCTGGGTCTGACCGGTCGCGGCGAGGTAGGTCGGCCTGCCCTGCTCGATGATGCCTGGCAGGAAGACCAGCAGTGTCAGCGCGGAGCCGAGCGCGGGCAGCCGGATGTAGTTCAGTGCGCGGACCCGTGGGCGTTTGCGCCGTGCCGCAGGTGTGCGCAAGACGTGGTCGACGAGCGAGTACAGCGGGAACAGCACCAGGTCGTGCAGGATGATCGCAGCGGCGAACCAGACCGCAATCGACTGCCACCACACATGCGGATTCCACAGCGCTGCCGGCTTGACCGTCGCGACCACAAAGCCAAACAACGCGAAGCCGGCGAGTATCACCAAGAGATGCAACGGCTTTCTCATGGCTTCCCGTCCTCGAAACGGATCGACGCGACCCACTTCGTGTTGTGCACACCAGGCAACGCCGGGACGATGACGCGGGCGGGATAACCGTGATCGAGTGACAAATCGACGCCGTTGACCCGAAGCGCCAGCAGTGAATCCGGATGCATCACCTGATTAGCTTGCAGCACAGCTCGATTGAATGCACCGAAGCGTTCGAGTGATGCCGCCCGCGCCAGACGTGGTGACGGAACGCCGGCCAGCCGCGCGAGGTCTGCAAGCCGCACGCCACTCCAGGTTTCGGTGGTGGACCAGCCTTCGACGCACGCGATCGGTAGTCGGGCGGTGTGCTGGGCCATGGCCTCCAGCGCGCGGCGGTCCAGCACGACGGGTGCGGTACCGCCGGTGAGGGTGAGTCGCCAACTGCGGCCGGTGGTTTCGGGATTGATCGCCGCGGCCGCGGCAGTGCGGTTGACTTGGAAGTCGTTGGGCTTTTCGCCGCGGGACCGACCGCGGGGCAGCAGCAGAGCCGACGGGCGCGTCCAGCCCCCGATGGTCTGGCCGGCGGTGATGACGGCGATGAACAGCGCGCCGCCCCCGACCAGGGTCAGCGCGCCGCGGCGACTGACTGTGGCCGCCGCGGGGTCGGCGGCGACCAGGCCGTCGGGATCCGGTGGCTCCGGTACGGTGCCAGAGCGGTTGGTGCGCAGCACGTCTCGCATCCTCAATCCGCGCACACCGGTCACCATCCGCGGGATCTTCAGCGCTATGTGCACGACGAAGCCGGCGATGAAGACCCACGCCCCGAAGTAGTGGGCGGTGTAGAAGCTGAACCCGAAGATGTAGTCGTACTGGATGTTGAGGACGCCGGTCACAAGCTCGAACAAGATGCCGCCGACGAGCATCAGCAGCGAGAGCCGTTCTAGCAATTGGGTGATAGACCGGCTCGGCGGCCAGATGAACAGTCGCGGAATCACCGACCACAGCTTGGCCAGCACGACAGGTATCAGCACCAGACCGAGGCCGACGTGCACACCTTGGGTGAGCCGGTACAGCCACGCGGGGCTGGTAGGCCAGTCGAATGTCGGCAGCTTGAGCCACGCGACGTCGCCGGGAATCGCCTGGCCGAACTGCGGCCCGTAGGCGATGTAGGACAGCAGACCGGTGATGATGACGACCGGCAGGGTGATCAGCAGGGTCAGCCCGAGCACCGAGGTCAGCCATGGGCCGCGCAGCGGGCTGCGCCAGCGCCAGAAGCTTTCGTCGGCCATCTCACCTACCAATTCGTTCGGATCACGTGGTTGAGCAACAGGGCGCCGATGATGTTGACCGCCAACCACCACCGGTGTGAACGACGCGGCAGCAGCGCCGGAGCGGCGGTCAGCCAGACCGTGAACGGCAGCCAGATGCGTTCGGTTTCAGCCTTGCTCAGCATCGACAGATCCGCGGCCAGGATCGCGACGACCGCGGCCAGCAACAGCAGGTGAAGGCCGGATCTTCGTCGGATCGCACCGACGTCGAACATCTTGCTCACACCGGCGACACTGCCGAGCCCGATTGCGCAGACCGTCGAAGCGAGGTTCGCCCAACTCCAGTATTGGAACGGCCGATCATTGGCAATGCCCTGCCAATACCGTTGCTGCACAAGGGTATATCCGTCGAACCACCAGAAGCCGGCCCACGCGAAGACACCCACGACCGCCAGCGCGGCGGGGATCGCCGCGGCCAGCGCAACCAGTGCGTCGCGGCGTCGGCCGGCAGTGATCAGCACCGCGAGGGCGAGCAGTCCCATCAACGTCAGGCCGTAGTTCAGGAAAATCGCCCAGCCGAGAAGCAATCCGGCGCCCACTGCCGCGAGTATGGGCAGCCGCGCGCGACGGCTGACCGCCAGCGCGAGCATTGTGATACCCCATGCGGCGACGCCGGCGTAGTAGCCGTCGGCGGAGACCGCGATCCAGATCGCTGTCGGCGCCGCCGCGACGAACGGTGCGGCCAGGCGCGCGGTGGGCTCGTCGTTCAGTGCGCGAAGCGTGACGACGATCGCGGCTGCCGCGCTGGACCCGGCGAACAAACACAGCGCGCCCGCCCACGCGCCGCCGCCGAGGCCGATACGGTCCAGCCAGACGAACGTCAGCAGTGCGCCGGGTGGATGCCCGGACACATGGGTGATCCACGAGTCGGGCTGGAAGTCTGGGATGCGACGGGCGAAGGTGCGCAACGCATCTGGGATGTCGGTGACACTGGGAACCTGGCGCAGGTACTCGTGCTTGGAGGTCAGCCGGCCCGCGAAGCCACGCTGCCAGCCGTCGATCATCGCCAGCGAGAAGGCCCAGGCGCATGAGGTTGCCCAGGCCGTCAGCGGCACGGCGCGCCACGGAAGGCGCTGAGCAACCGTCGGCCCCCACACGACAGCGGCGATACCGATCAGGATCGCGACGGGCGTGCCCCATCCAACGTGGTATTCCCACCAGCCGAAAATCGGTGCCGCACCGGCGAATTGCGCAAAGCGCTGCGGGGATGCGTTGATCAGCGGCGTGACGATGCCCAGGTGCCAGTGTGGTACCAGGAACGCGGCGGCCACCAGCACCACGGCCGCCGTTACGGCGACCGCTTCGCTGCGCACCTTCACCCGTCCACCCTATGTACCCCTCCGCCGAAACCGACGTTTCGCACGCCTGCACTCGCACTTTGTGTGCGAAACCGTGGTTTCGCGGGGCTAGTCAGGAGGGTGGCTGAAGCGCTCAGCCAGTGCCCGTCGGTCGACCTTGCCGATCCCGCGCACAGGCAATTCATCGACGAGGTGCAGTTCGCGCGGCGCCGCAGTGGCGTCCAGCGTCGCGGCGACATGTGCGCGAAGCTGTTGCAGCGACAGCTCGCCCGTCGCAACCACGGCGGCCACCACCCGCTGTCCTAACCGTTCGTCGGTGACCCCGAAAACCGCGCACTGTGCCACCGCAGGATGGGCAAGGATCACCGCCTCGACGACGTGCGGCAGGATGGTCACGCCGCCGGTGCTGATGCCGTCGTCGAGCCGGCCGTGCACGGTCAGCACCCCGTTTGCGTCGATGCTGCCGGCGTCGTCGGTCTGAAACCAGCCAGGTTCGCAGAACGGGTCCTGCCCCTCCGGCGGCGGGTTGCGATATCCCTTCGCCAGCGTCGCGCCACCCAGCACCACCCGGGAACCGTCCACGCGCACGCGAACCCCGTCCAGCGGTACCCCGTCGTAGACGCAACCGCCGGCCGTTTCGCTCATGCCGTAGGTGCGCACCACGGAAATCCCTGCGGCAGTGGCACGTTCGGCAACGACACCCGGCATCGGCCCGCCGCCGATCAGCACGGCGTCGAATTCGGCCAGCGCCGCCGTCGCCGCCGGGTCCGTCAGCGCCTTGGCCAGTTGCGCAGCCACCAACGACGCGTAGCGACGGCCACCACCCAGCGCCTCGACCGCAGCCGGCAGCGCCGCGAAGCCGTCGAGCACCACGGGCGTGGTCCCCGCGAGCACGCTGCGGATGAGCACCTGCAGCCCGGCGATGTGGTGCGCGGGTAGTGCGAGCAGCCATCGCCCGGCGCCACCGAGGCGGGCATGGGTTGCGGTCGCGCTCGCGGTCAGCGCGGCGGCCGTCAGCATCGCGCCTTTGGGCGTACCCGTCGTTCCCGACGTCGACACCACCAGCGCGACGTCGTCGTCGATCGGCTCGCCGACGCGCAACGCCGTTGTCAGCAAAGATTTTTCGCGCGGATCGCTCCCTGGTACCGGCAACATCGCATCGTGCCGTTCCGCGAGCAGCCGCTCGACGGCGGGCAACAGGGTCAAAACCTCAGGGCCGGCCGGGATGTCGACGGCGCGCAGCGTGGCTATTCGGTTTCCTCGCTGTCTCGAGGGTCGTCGAGCGGCCAGCCCTTCTCGGCCAGCCGCACCCGCACCCGCTCGACATCTGCCGGCGCGGGCAGTTCATCGGTGATCTGGGTGATCGCCACGCCGATGTCCACTTTGTCGAAGTCGCCGCGATGCAACATCGCCGCGGCGACCTCCTTGACCTCGTCGGTGGACAGCCGCCGGGACAGGAGCGCGAGCACGGGCATGTAGTCGGTCGGCGGCACGCCCTCGGGGTAACCGACGCGCAGCCAGTTGACGATCGCGTTGAGAAATCGATTCACGACTCGTGATCCTCTGCGCGTTCCGGCGTGGCCAAGACCTTATCGATGGTAGTGCCGCGGCCACCCCGCGACGACCGCAGGCGCATCCCGGACGCGCCCGGCGAACTGGCCGCGGACGGCAGGTGAACAGTGCGTGAACTCCTCGACGTGATCGGCTGAATTGCCTGCTCGACACGCCCGATCGAGGTGGTGAGATTCGACCGCATACCTGCAGAATTAGCAGCTGTGAGCGCAGAGTTGATCGTCCTGGTTTTGCTGATCGCGACCGCACTGGCTTTCGACTTCACGAACGGATTCCACGACACGGCCAACGCAATGGCGACGTCGATCGCCACGCGTGCTCTACGCCCGAAGGTCGCCGTCCTGCTGGCCGGAGTGCTCAACCTCGTAGGTGCCTTCCTGTCCGTCGAGGTTGCGGTGACGGTCACGACCCAGGTGCTCAAGATCCAGGACTCGTCCTCCGGTCAGCTACTGCCGTCGATCAGTCCTACGACCGGATTGATGATCATCTTCGCCGGGCTGATCGGCGGGATCCTGTGGAATCTGTTCACGTGGCTGTTCGGCATACCGTCCAGCTCGTCACACGCATTGTTCGGCGGTCTGATCGGCGCCGGGCTCGCGGCGATCGGCATGTCCGGGATCAATTGGACCGGGATCACCGCGAAGGTGCTGATTCCGGCGGTCGCCGCTCCGGTCATAGCATGCGTCGTCGCGGCGGCCGGTACCTGGCTCGTGTACCGGCTTACCCGCAAGGTGTTGCAGAAACGGCGCGAGGAAGGGTTCCGCTGGGGCCAGATCGCTACCGCCTCGCTGGTCGCACTGTCTCACGGCACCAACGACGCCCAGAAAACCATGGGTGTCATCGCGCTGGCGCTGATCACGACCGGGCACCTCAGCGGAGACATCAAGCACAACGGCTTACCGTTCTGGATCGTCTTCAGCTGCGCGCTTGCGATCGGTCTCGGCACCTACATCGGCGGCTGGCGGATCATCCGCACGTTGGGCAAGGGCTTGGTGGAAATCGAGTCACCACAAGGTCTTTCGGCCGAAGCGTCCTCCGCCGCGATCATTCTCACTTCCAGTGCCGCCGGTATGGCGCTGTCGACTACGCACGTGGCAACGGGTTCTATTCTCGGCAGCGGCGTAGGCAAGCCCGGTGCACTGGTGCGCTGGGCGGTGGCAGGCCGGATGGTCGTCGCCTGGCTGATCACCCTGCCCGCTGCAGGCCTGGTCGGTGCGCTGACGTTCTGGATCGCCCACGGGATCGCCGGATTCAGCACGCCGCTGGTCGGTGACATCGTGATCTTCGCTTGTCTGGTCGTCGCGTCGTTTTTCATATGGCGGCGTGCGCAGCGGCAGAAGGTGGACCACACCAACGTCAACGCCGAATGGGATGCCACGACGAATTCGGTGGTTCCGGCGGACGTGCGCGAGGCGGCGACCGCGCCCAGGGTCGCGGAGCCGATCGCATGACCCGCGGGCAAGAAGGGACGTTGTGATGCACTACATGGAAAGCATTCTCAAGGTGCTGATCGTGGGGCTGATGCTGGGCGCGGGGCTACCCGCCGTCTTCGCGATCGGCCTGCGGTCCTACTCCGCAGGAGCCGGCCGACCGAATGCCGACGGCACGATTCAGACGCCTAACCCGGCGTTGCGATTCCTCGGCCTGCTGCTGTTTGTCTTGGTCGGCGCGGTCATCGTGATAGCGATCCTGTGGATCACCAGGACCACGATCATCCATCACTTCGGTGTCGACCTGTTCCCGTTTCTCCCCACGAAGTGAGTGATAATGACTGAGCGTCAAGGCATCCTGGATTGTGTTCTTGACTGGCTCCGCCAGGGTTATCCCGAAGGTGTTCCATCGAAGGACTATTTTCCGCTGCTGGCGCTGTTGAAGCGGACGCTGCGGGAAGACGAGGTGGTGCAGGCGGCCCGGGTCGTTCTCAAACAGGCCGACTCCGATTCTCCGGTGACCGACGAGCAGATTCAGCGAGCAATTCGGCAGGTGATCGACAAGGAGCCGAATCCCGAGGAGATAAACCAGGTCGCCTCGCGGCTTGCGTCGGTCGGGTGGCCGCTTGCCGCTCCGGCAAGCTGACCTAACCTCGGGTGTCTCTGCGCAGTGGGTGTTCGGGCGGAATCTGCACGAAAATCAGCGTCACGCCGTCGGGATCGGTGACATGCATCTCGTGTAGCCCCCACGGCTCCTGGCGTGCCTCGCGGGCGATGGCTACGCCGCGCCGCGAAAGCTCGCGTTCGGTGTCATAGATATCGCGAACCTGAAGCCAGATCGCGCCACCGAACCCGCCGCCGTCGTCGTCGGAACGGCCGTGCCCCGCCAACTCGATCAACGACTGGCCGGCGAAAAATACTGTGCCGGCGCCATATTCGCGCCAGATCGCCAGCCCGATCTCGTCGCGGTAGAACACTAGCGATCGCTCGTAGTCGGCGGGCCGGATGAGCATCCGGCTGGCCAGTATCTCCATGGGAGCTCCTCTTCACGCGGGCGGACGGTTGGGTTGAATCCGCTGCCGCTTCATCATCACGTTCAACATGTCCGGGCTGACCGTGTCGAGGGCCTTGGCCAGCAACGCGATCCGGGGCGCGATGCGCACTGGCCGACGCCGGGCGGCGACGAGCATCCACTCCGCAGCCTCCTGCGGTGTCAAGGCGGGCAGCCCGTCGTAGGCCTTGGTCGGAGCGATCATCGGGGTGGCCACCAGCGGGTAGTAGAGCGTGGTCGACTTCACGCCCTTACCCGACCACTCGGTCTCGATGACCCGGCTCACCGACGCCAGCGCGGCCTTGGAGGCGTTGTACGCCGCGAACAGAGGGGAGGCCTCGCTGAACACCCCCCACGTGGCGACGTTGATGATGTGCCCGTCGCCGCGGGCGATCATGCCGGGGGCGACGCCGCGAATCAGCCGCAGCGGCGAGTAATAGTTCAGGGCCATCGTCCGCTCTACGTCGTGCCAGCGGTCCAGGGATTCCGCCAGCGGCCGGCGGATCGACCGTCCGGCGTTGTTGACCAGAACGTCGACCCCGTCCAGCCGGTCATCCACGTCTTTGACCAGGGCGTCGATCGCGTCGAGGTCCGACAGGTCGCAGGGCAGCGCCAGCGCGGAACCGCCGTTTGCGGTGATGCGCGCGGCGACCGCGTCCAGCAGGTCGCCCCGGCGCGCGACCACGACGACCGTGGCGCCGGCGGCTGCGAACAACTCCGCGGCGGCTTCGCCGATCCCCGACGACGCTCCCGTCAGCAGGACGCGCTTGCCTTTGAGGTCGACGTTCTCGGCGGCCGGACGGTGCAGGAGCAGCTGGACAGTCATCGGCGGTCGCATGCTCGCCATCAGCATGGCCCGTGACAGCCGCCGGATCGGATTCACGCGTCGAGCCTAATCACGGCGGAATTGGAGTCTACTTGTGGAATGCAGGGGCATCTGGACGCACGTTTCAGCGACGGCACCGAGCCGCTGCCGTGGCAGGCGGTCGAGGCGGTGCTGATGCGCGCCGAGCTGTACTGGCTGACAACCATCCGTGGCGACGGCCGTCCGCACGTGACGCCGCTGGTCGGTGTCTGGGTGCCCGGAGCGTTCGTGTTCTGCACAGGGGCTACTGAACAGAAGGCGCGAAACCTCGAGCATCACAGCGACGTCGTCGTCACTACGGGGGTCAACACCTGGAAGCAGGGCGTCGACGTCGTCGTCGAAGGCGCAGCCGAACGCGTCACCGGTGAGGTGGCATTGAAGACTGTCGCCGACGCGTACCGCGAAAAGTACACGGGTGAATGGGATTTCGCAGTCGTCGATGCCATGTTCGTCCATCCCGACGGAGGCCGCGCACTGGTGTTCCAGGTACCGCCGCGCAAGGTGGTCGCATTCGCGAAGTCACCGCACGGCCAGACCACGTTCCGCTTCTAGAAGTAGCGGGGGAACGGGCTCCAGTCAGGCTCGCGCTTCTGCAGGAACGCGTCGCGGCCCTCGACGGCCTCGTCGGTCATGTACGCCAACCGCGTCGCCTCACCGGCGAACAGCTGCTGGCCCACCAGCCCGTCGTCGAGCAGGTTGAACGCGAACTTCAACATCCGTTGTGCCTGAGGAGATTTCGCGTTGATCGCAGCGGCCCATTCGAGCCCAACCGTTTCCAATTCGGCGTGGTTAACCACCTCGTTGACCGCACCCATGCGGTGCATCTGCTCGGCGCTGTAGGGGCGGCCGAGGAAGAAGATCTCGCGGGCGAACTTCTGGCCCACCTGGCGCGCCAGATACGCAGAGCCGTAGCCGCCGTCGAAGCTGCCGACGTCGGCGTCGGTCTGCTTGAACCGCGCGTGCTCGCGGCTGGCCAGCGTTAGGTCGCACACCACGTGCAAGCTGTGTCCGCCACCGGCTGCCCAGCCGTTGACCAGGCAGATCACCACCTTGGGCATGAACCGGATCAGCCGCTGCACCTCGAGGATGTGCAGCCTCCCGGCGCGCGCCGCGTCGACGGTCTCGGCGGTTTCGCCTGCTGCGTACTGGTAGCCGGTGCGGCCGCGGATGCGTTGGTCGCCACCGGAACAGAACGCCCAACCGCCGTCACGCGGCGACGGCCCGTTGCCGGTCAGCAGCACCACCCCGACATCGGGCGACATCCGGGCATGGTCCAGCGCACTGTACAGCTCGTCGACGGTGTGCGGGCGAAACGCGTTGCGCACCTCGGGCCGGTCGAACGCGACCCGCACCGTGGCGTCGGAAACGTGGCGGTGGTAGGTGATGTCGGTCAGCTCGCCGATGTCGTCGACCGCCCGCCACAGCGACGGGTCGAAAGGAGTGCCCTCGCTCATGAGACCGGGTCGAAACGGAAGACCGCGCACCGCCCGGCCAGCGCCTCGAACTCATCGGGGTTGGGACCCGACACCAAGCCGGCGTTCTTCGCGAAGCTCACCCCGGTCGGGACTTCCGTGGGAAACGCCCGCAACAGCGGACGGGCGTCTTCGGGCGACAGCTCGACCAGCCGCACTCGCTCGGTATGCCGTCCGCGCTGCAGCGTCCCCTCGCCCGCGGCGCGCGCGTTGCTCACCCAGTCGGCCCCCGGAAAGCCGCCCACCACATAGCGTTTCCCGTCGATGTGCATCGGCGTGACGGGCGTCGACCGCAGTTTGCCTGTCTTGCGGCCGACAACGGTCAGCACCACCGGACTCTCGCCGCCGAAGCGCATTCCCAGCCTCGACATTGCGATGAAGACCTTGTTCATCGGTTTCAGCCACCATGGCGGCCGGATGCGCTCTTCTGACATGTCCCCATTGTGTCTGGTCGGCAGAAGTCAGCCGACGGCGCGGCCGGCACCTTCCCAGAACTTCGCCCGCACGGCCTTCTTGTCCGGCTTGCCGAGGCCGGTCAGCGGCAGTGAGTCGACCACCACGACCTGCTTCGGGGACTGCACCGACCCCTTGCGCTCCTTGACCATGCCCTGGATCTCGACGGTCATCGCCGTCACCGACTCCTGGTCGCGTTGCGCGTCCTCACGCAGCACGACGACGGCGGTGACCGCCTCGCCCCACTTCTCGTCCGGCGTGCCGATCACACAGACCTGGGCAATCGAAGGATGTTCGGCCACAACGTCTTCCACCTCACGCGGGTACACGTTGAAGCCGCCGGTGACGATCATGTCCTTGACCCGGTCGACGATGTACCAGAAGCCGTCGGAGTCCTCGCGGGCCAGATCGCCGGTGTGCATCCAGCCGTCGTGGAAGGTCTTCGACGTCTGCTCCGGCAGCTTCCAGTAGCCACCACTCAAAAGCGGTCCGCTGACACAGATTTCGCCGACCTCGCCTTGGGGCACCGGCGTGCCGTCCTCACCCAGCAGTGCCGTCCGCGCGAACAGTGTCGGCCGGCCGCATGAAGTCAACCGCTTCTCGTCATGCTCGCCCTTGGCCAGATACGTGATCACCATCGGCGCCTCGGACTGCCCGTAGTACTGCGCGAAGATCGGGCCGAACCGGTCGATCGCCTCCTTGAGCCGCACCGGGTTGATCGCGGACGCGCCGTAGTACACCGTTTCCAGCGACGAGAGGTCGCGGGTGCGCGAATCCGGGTGGTCCAGAAGGGCATACAGCATCGAGGGCACCACCATCGTCGCGGTGATGCGCTGTTCCTCGATGACCCGCAGCACCTCGGCCGGGTCGAACTTGGACAGCACGATCATCTCCCCGCCCTTGACGACGGTCGGCATGAAGAACGCCGCGCCCGCGTGCGACAGGGGGGTGATCATCAAGAGACGCGGGTTCTCCGGCCACTCCCACTCGGACAGCTGGATCGACGTCATCGTCGACGTGGTCTGCGCGGTCATCATCACGCCCTTGGGCTTGCCAGTCGTCCCGCCGGTGTACGTCAGCCCCACGACGTGATCGGGGGGCAAGTCCGCGGCAACCAGTTCCCGCGGCGCGTATTTGTCGGCTTCGGCGTTGATGTCCACCGCGACGTTCGCGAGCGCGTCGGGCACGGGGCCGATCGTGAGGATCTGCTTGAGCGACGGGACCTTCTCCAGCAATCCCAGCGCTCGTTCGGTGAACATCGGGTTGGGGTCGATGATCAGCGACGTGACGCCGGCATCGGTCAGCACGTAGGCGTGGTCGTCCAGCGACCCGAGGGGGTGTAGTGCGGTACGGCGGTAACCCTGGGTCTGGCTGGCCCCGCCGAGCATCAGCACCTCGGGCCGGTTCAGTGCCAGCATCCCGACCGTGACACCGGTCGCTGCGCCGAGGGCCTCGAAGGCCTGAACGTACTGAGTGATGCGGTCGGCCAGCTGACCGCCGGTCAGCGTCGTGTCGCCGAGGTACAGCAGCGGCTTGTTCTTGTGGCGCTTGAGGGCGCCGGCCAGCAGATGCCCCGAGTGGATGGGGTGGCGCAGCAGCGCGTCAGGAGAAGTCATGGCCTCAAGACTAGAACGTGTTACAGAAACCGCTCAATGCGGCGGTCGCGGCCGGGCTTACGCAGGGAATTTGTCGCGGATCCGCCCGACGATCGCCTTCGCCTGGTCGTTGATCGAGAAGCCGCACGCGGACACGTCGATCACCGCATTGGACTTCGCTGCGATCGCATGTGAACAAGACCAGCCGGTGTCGCCGTCGACCGTCTTCGGTATCGCGCTGATTCCGCCGTTCTCGGTGACGTCGCCGAACGTCCAGTGCTCGGCGGCCTCCGGCCTAGAGGCCGTGAACGGCTTTCCCGCACAGCCCCGCCAGGTTTGGACCGTCTTCGTCACGTAGTCGGTCGCGGCGTCCGCGGTGGGAAACGTCACGATCCCTTGGTCCACCACATGCAGCAGCTGCGCGTCGTCGGGCTCCTGCATGACGGCGCCGCGGGCCGCGATGAACCCGCTGTCGCGGTAGCCGGCCTCCACGACGTTGTAGGCAGCCCGCGCGCATTCCGGCGGGTCGTAGCCGACGGTGCTCGGCGGCATCTGGTCGTAGGTCTCCTGCACGTCGATGTCGGGGCCGTCCATGACGGTGCGGACGTCGTCGGCCGGCAGAAGCAAGGCCTCCAAGTCTTGCGCGCCGACGGTCCGCGCCGCGGGGGCGGCGGCAGGTGGCGCCGCCGAGCTGGGGCCGGGTGCCGCGGCGGAGCTAGACGCAGCCTTCTCGGCTTTGGGTGTCCCGCCGACGGTGGTCGCGCATGCGCCTGTCAGGCCCACCACGGAGGTCGCCACCACGAATAACACCAGTCGCCACACGTGCCTCATCCAACCCTGTGTTTTCGCAGCAGTCTAGGCACAATGCCACGATTTGCGGCTTAACATCGGCCGGTGACCCACGCTGACCTGGTCATCCACG
>DATBFF010000106.1:0-8888 GCA_036558625.1 Mycobacterium sp.
GGTGGCAGCGGAGGTGATGGTGATACCCCGCTCCTGCTCCTGCTCCATCCAGTCCATCGTGGCGGCACCGTCGTGCACCTCACCGATCTTGTAGCTGATGCCGGTGTAGTACAGGATGCGCTCGGTGGTCGTGGTCTTGCCGGCATCGATGTGCGCCATGATGCCGATATTGCGGACCTTGTTCAGGTCGGTAAGCACGTCCTTCTGTGCCACAGAAGTCTTCTCTTTCGCTCGCTAGGTTGCTGTCGTCGTCACGCTCGGCGGCGGCACTGCACGCCGGCGATGTATCACCAGCGGTAGTGCGCGAAGGCCCGGTTCGCCTCGGCCATTTTGTGGGTGTCCTCGCGACGCTTCACTGAGGCACCCAGCCCGTTGCTGGCGTCGAGAAGCTCGTTGGCGAGCCGTTCGATCATCGTCTTCTCGCGGCGTTGCCGCGAATAGCCCACCAGCCAGCGCAGCGCCAGCGTGGTGGAGCGGTCCGGGCGCACCTCCACGGGAACCTGGTAGGTCGCCCCGCCCACCCGACGGCTGCGAACCTCCAGCGCGGGCTTGACGTTGTCGAGCGCGCGCTTGAGCGTGACCACCGGGTCGGTGCCGGTCTTCTCACGAGCCTGCTCCAGCGCACCATAAACGATGCGTTCGGCCAGCGATTTCTTCCCCTTCAGCAGGATTTTGTTCACCAGTTGGGTGACCAGCTGCGATCCGTAGACCGGGTCGTTGACCAGCGGCCGCTTGGGCGCGGGCCCCTTGCGCGGCATCAGCTCTTCTCCTTCTTGGCGCCGTAGCGGCTGCGGGCCTGCTTGCGGTTCTTCACGCCCTGGGTGTCAAGCGAGCCGCGGATGATCTTGTAGCGCACACCGGGCAGGTCCTTCACTCGACCACCGCGCACCAACACCATCGAGTGCTCCTGCAGGTTGTGGCCCTCGCCGGGGATGTAGGCCGTCACCTCGACCTGGCTGGTCAACTTCACGCGCGCCACCTTGCGAAGCGCCGAGTTCGGCTTCTTCGGAGTCGTGGTGTACACGCGGGTGCACACGCCGCGGCGCTGCGGGCTGCCCTTGAGCGCCGCGGTCTTCACCTTGGCGATCTTGTCGCGGCGCCCCTTGCGGACCAGCTGGTTAATGGTTGGCATGTACCGGCTTTCTTTTATCGCGTCTTCACGTCTTCATGTACTGCGGTTTTGCCCAGCCTGGTTACCCCGGGGCCGGGCGTGTCGCATGCGCCCGCCTCGGTCTCGACCGTGACACCATGGACATGCGAATGGGCCCGGCGTACGGACATGCGTCACCGCGAGCGCCTTGAGGCCAGGCCGATCGACCACGATACCAGGGTCTGCGCCGTCCAAACAAACTCGTGCCCGGCGTCTATCCGCAGGTCACTACCCGTGTTTTGCGGTCGTGGGGAACCTAGTCGCGGATGACGAAGTCGCCCTTCACCCAGCCGATTCCGTTAGGCACCCGAATTGCGGACGTTAGTGACCGTGGGCGCTCGGCTAAATCGGGTGTTTGCCGCTATTTCGCGTCCGGAATTCGGACCTAGGAGCGATGCTCCATTCCCGTCGCGAGCCGCAGCACCATGTCGGAGAAGACCGCCTCGATGTCGATGCCCTCCATGACGCCGGTCATCTCCAGCAGCACGAACCCGTGCATCGCCGCCCAGAACTCCAGCGCCGCATAGAACGCGTTCTCACCGTCCAGTCCGTAAGAGGCCAGCACCGCGATCACCGGCTCCGCAGCGGCCCGCGCAACGGCGGTGAACTCGGGATCGTCGCCGCCCTCCAGCGGCATCCGGGTGAACGCCGAATACCGGCCCGGATGGTGGTGCGCGTAGCTGCGGTAGGCACCCGCCATCACCATGACAGCGTCGTCACGCGTGCGGCCCTGCCCGACGGTGCCGAGCATCGCGATGATGTCGCCGACCACCCGCTTGCGCACCGATCGGCGCAGGTCATCGAGGCTGCTGACGTGGTTGTACAGCGACGGCCCCTTGGTGCCCAGCTGGGCGGCGAGCGCGTTGATGGTCAACGCGTCCCAGCCCTCACGGTCCAAGAAGGTCAGCGCCGCGTTGACGATCACGTCGCGACTGAGCTTCGTCGATCGTGTTCGTGTGCGACCGGCGGACTCTGCTGTCACAACGCCATCCCTTCGGTCATCGCGCAAACTCTAGCCGCAAACTAGACCCCGTAGTTACCGCCGGCGTCGTAGGCTTTGCGGGTGACGCGAACCGCTGCCTGCTGCGCCGCGGTGACGTGCATGGCAGCACCGTTGCTCTCGATACCGGCGGTGCACGCGCGGGGCGAGGGCGACACGCACATCACCGGTGTCGGCATCGAGCAGACGATCGACTGCAACAACGGGACGTTGTTCGTGCTCGGTTCGAAGAACATCATCACTGCCGAGGGCGTGTGCTTCGCGGTGACCGTGCAGGGGTCTGACAACGTCGTGATCGCCGACACCGTCCTCAACGACATCACCGTGTACGGCTCAGGTCAGACGGTGACGTTCCACAACGGCGATCCCGCCATCACCGACCGCGGCCGCGAACTCGGGATGACCAACCGCATCGACCATTCGCCCGCCTGATTACGCGGGCGTGCCGTGGCGCCCGGCGCCGGCGGCGAACCGGCCCGCGCCCTCCAGCGCTTCGGCGGCGACCCGCGACAGGCTGCCGAACTCGAAGTCGATCGCATCGGCTTCCGAGAGACCCCATTGTGTGAGCATCGACAGCCGGTCTGACCGCATGCACTGCTGCGGCAGCGCCGCGAGTTCGGCGGCGAGAGTCTCCGCGGCCTGACGCGCTTGGCCTTTCGGCACCACGCGGTTGGCCAAGCCGATCGCGTGGGCTTCGGCCGCGTCGACCGGGCGGCCGGTGAGGATCATGTCCATCGCACGACTCTGCCCGATCAGCCGGGGCAACCGGACTGTGCCGCCGTCGATCAGCGGCACCCCCCAGCGGCGACAGAACACGCCGAAGACCGCGTCCTCTTCGGCGACCCGCATGTCGCACCACAATGCGAGCTCGAGACCGCCGGCAACTGCATACCCGCTCACCGCCGCAATGACCGGTTTGGACAACAGCATTCGCGTCGGCCCCATCGGACCCGGGCCGCTGCGGTGCGTGGCATTGGACTCCGGCGTACCGAAGGCCTTGAGATCCGCGCCGGCGCAGAAGGTGCCGTTGTCTCCCCACAGCACAGCCACTTTCGCGTCGTCGTCGGCGTCGAACTCTTCGAATGCGGCGACCAATTCTGCCGCCGCGGGCCCGTTGACGGCGTTGCGCGCATCGGGCCGGTTCATGATCACTGTGCTGACGGGACCCCTGCGCTCTACCCGCACTCCACCGCTCATCGTGCCTCCATCAATTCTGACTCATTTCGTCGTGCCACCAACTCCGCCGCGAAGCCGGCGTAGGCGTGCCGCAAGGCTGATCCCGGCCAGTGATCCGGCAACAGCTCGTCGGGCAGTACCGGATCGGTGAGCAGGTGACGCACGATGCCTGCCGCGGCGACGAACCGGCCGGGAATGTCTGTAGCCGTTGATATTTCGTCGAGCAGGCTTCGCCCCGTCCGAGCCCACTGCGGAAGGTCCCACAACAGCTCGACGAGCTCCCCGGGGTTGTCGTCGTAGCCGCGCATAACGCGTATCCGGCGCAAGACATCCTTCGGCAGCGTCAGCTCCACGTTATCCGGCCGTAGCCAGACGCCTTCCCGCAATTCAGCAAACCTGCTCTGTTGCAAATGATTTCGCAATCCAGCACGGACGCGGGCATCGATGCCCACGCTGGTGATGATGAGTGTGATCCAGCTGCCGTCCCATGCCCGCAGTTGTGGATTGATCGCGTCATCTTGTCGGCGCTGCCGGGCCAGCAGCCTGTCGGACAGCCGGTAACCGTTCGCCGACCGGACCAGGTCGCCTGCGTGCACCATGCGCGTCAACGCCACCCGCAGGGTGGGCTCCTTGATGTCGAAATCAGCTGTAAGCCTGACCAGTTCAGCGGCCGTCGCCCACGCTGGATGAGCTCCGAGCAGCACGCTCAGCACCACCGAGCGGGCGGTCATCCGGTTCAGCGCGGCCATGCTCAGACCTGCGACGTGCGGCGCCCGTGGTCGCCTAACGGCTCATCGCGGCCACGTACAGCCTCGCGGAAGCCGTGCTGGCGCGCCTCGGCGACGAACGCGTGGCCCTCGGGCGTATGCCGTGCGATACCGTCGAAGACGGTCGAGACCATCGCGCTGTTGGCGAGGCCCTGATGATACAGCGCACTGTTCATCGCCAGCTTCACCATGATCAGCTGATTGACCGGTACTGCCGCGATGCGCTCGACGAGGCGCTCGGTGCGCTCGTCGAGCTCGCCGGGATCCGGTGCTTCGACGGCAAGGCCCCATTCGGCGGCCTGGGCGCCGGTGATGCAATCACCGGTCAGCAGAAGGCGTTTCGCGCGCTGGTCACCGAGGCGGTGCGCCCACATGCCCGCCGCCGGTACGCCCCACACCCGAGTGGGCGGATAGCCGATCTTGGCGTCCGACGCCGCGATCACCTGGTCTGCGTGCAGGGCGATGTCGGTGCCTCCGGCGACACAGTAGCCGTGGATCTTGACGACCGTCGGCTTGTCGGCGTGCATCAGGCTGGAGAAGCCGCGGACGAACCGGCTCATCATCTGGTAGTCGATCATCGGGTCCCACGGCTGATCGGGCAGGTGGTTGATCGCCTGCGTCTTGCCGTCGAGCACAGTGCCCTTGTAGGCGCTGCCGCCGCCCGCGGACGACGAGCCCTCCGCATAGGCAGACAGATCGAAACCGGCGCAGAACCCTTCGCCGCGCCCGGACACCAGGATCACGTGCACATCGGGGTCGAGGTCGGCACGCTCGACGAGAGCGGACAGTTCCAGCGGCGTGTCGGCGACAATCGCGTTGCCCTTTTCGGGACGGTTGAACGTGATTCGCGCGACGCGGTCGGTGACCTCATAGGTCATCGTCTTCAGGTTGCCGAAGTCGACCGGCCGGATCGCGTGCGTCATCCTTTGACCAAAGCACGCTCGAGTATCGGCGCGAGGTCCAGACCCGCCGGCATCGTGCCGAAGGCACCGCCCCACTGCCCACCGAGCCTGGTAGCCAAGAACGCCTCGGCCACTGCGGGATGGCCGTGCCGGACCAGCAGCGATCCTTGCAGCGCAAGACAGGTGTCCTCGGCGATCTTCCGGGCCCGGTACTGGATGGTCTCCATATCCTCGAGTTGGGGCCGCAGCGCCTCGACGTGTGCCTCGAGGCGGCGGTCCTGCCCGGCGCTCTTGGCGAGTTCGTCGAACAGCACCCCGACGCACTCCGAGCGGGTTCCTATGGCGCGCAACGTATCCAGCGCGCTGACGTTGCCGGAGCCCTCCCAGATGCCCATCAGCGGCGCCTCGCGGTACAGCCGTGCCATCCCGAAGTCCTCGACATACCCGTTGCCACCCAAGCACTCCATCGCCTCGGCGGCATGCGGCGTGGCGCGCTTGCACACCCAGTACTTGCTCGCGGCGAGGCCGATGCGGCGCAGCAGTGTTTCGGTTTCGTCGCCGCGCTGCGCGTTGTCGGTGGCACCGGCCATCCGCATCGCGACGATGGTCGCAGCCTCGGCCTCTACCGCGAGGTCAGCCAGCACGTTGCGCATCAGCGGCTGGTCAATCAGGTACTCGCCGAACGCTTTTCGGTGCTGCGCGTGGTGAATGGCGCGGGTGAGGCCGTTGCGCATGCTGGTGGCGCTGCCAAGCGTGCAGTCAAGGCGGGTGAGGTTGACCATTTCGATGATCGTCGGCACGCCGCGGCCCTCCTCACCGACCAGCCAGGCCGTTGCGCCGTCGTATTCGACCTCACTCGATGCGTTGGCGTGGTTGCCGAGCTTGTCCTTGAGCCGCTGCAGAAACATCCGATTGCGGGTCCCGTCGGGAAGCACGCGCGGGAGGAAGAAGCACGACAGGCCGCCGGGAGCTTGGGCGAGGACGAGGAATACGTCGCACATCGGTGCGGAGGTGAACCACTTGTGACCGGTCAACGAGTAGCTTCCGTCGGCATTGCGGGTCGCCTCAGTGGTGCCGGCACGCACGTCGGACCCGCCCTGTTTCTCAGTCATCGACATGCCGGCAGTGATCCCGGCCTTCGTGGTGGGGACTTTGAGCTCCGGGTCGTACTCGCGGCTGGTCAGCAGCGGTTCGTAGATGTCGGCCAGCTGAGGGTTGCAACGCAAAGCCGGTACGACTGCGTAGGTCATCGAAATCGGGCAGATGTGCCCGGGCTCCGGCGTCCACACCGACGTCTTGGCGGCACGCACCACATGCGCGCCGGGACGGTCGTCCGCCCATGGCGCGGCATGCAGGCCGTGACCGACGGCGACACGCATCAACTCGTGGTAGGCCGGGTCGTATTCGACCTCGTCGATGCGGTGGCCGAAGCGGTCATGGGTGTGCAGGATCGGCCGGTGCCGGTCGGCCAGTTCACCCCATCGCTGCGCCTGAGCGGAGCCGGACAGCGCACCGAGTTCGGTGACCTCGTCGACGCCCCACTGTCCGCCCTCGCGGATCAGTGCGTCCATCAGCACTGGCGACGAGGCGGGGTTGTAGTTCTCGAGAAGTGGGACCTGGTTGGTGACGGCGTGAGTATCAGGCATACCAGCGATATTACACTTTCTATACAACCGCACAAGATACGTAACGTCACCGAACAGAGTGTAGGGAAACACCTGATTCGCCAGGAGCGCCCAAGTCGTAGCGTGGCGCGCGCGAGGGGTCATTCGAACAATGCGCTGCGGAAGGCACACCGATGACGGCATTCAACATGAACAGACTGGCGGCAACGGTAGCAGCGGCGGCCATCCTGACAGCTGGGCTTATGACGGCGCCCTCCGCGGCGGCACACCCGAACTTTCCGTTGGCCCCGGCCTGCGACGGGTTCAGAATTCCGTCGTTCACGGACTTCGTCGCGAGCGACAGGACCATCACGATCGGCTTCGCTCCCGACGGCAAGTCGGGCCGCGCCAACACCGGCGGATTCGGATCGCAGGCGTCGTCGTTTGGAGACGTCACCGTGACCCCCAACGGCCGTCACTTCGAGTTCCTGGTCCATTGGGACCAGGGCCCCGAAGGCGGAAACAAGTGGCAATACTCGGGCGACGTGGCCGATGACCTCAGCCTCGCAGGCACACTTCACGCCCCAGGCGTCACCGAAGCCTGGCACTCGCAAGTGCCGGTCGAGTGTGTCGCGCCCAAACCCGACGCCAGTCCGGCGGCGGATCAGAAGACCGCAACGGTGCTCCAGGCTGTGGATGTCTACAACCAGCCCGACGGCAAGGGCACCGTGTACCGCGACGCCGATGGGAACAAAATCTTCCTCTCGGCGGGTCGGCAGGTTCAGCTCGTGAAACCCTGTCGCGACAATTGGTGCCAAGTCGTCGACCCAGATGTACCCGGCGACGCTTGGGTGTACCAAACGCCGTTCCTGCAGGTGCCCTAGACCGTCAGGCCGCGTGATGCGCGGCGAAGAACTGCCAGAGCCGCTCGGTCGCGAACGACGGCCACTCGTGACCGCCGCCGTCGACGGAGACCAGCACGACGTTGCGGCCCTGGGCGCAGTCCGCCGTTGAGGTGGTGACGGGTCCGTCCGTGGTGACGACGGGCGCGCCGCACTGATCGATCCTTCGCCAGAACGCGTTCACTTCCGGCACCGGCGGTCCGCTGACATGAGCGGGTCCCGCGCCCGGACCGCCGCCGTAGCGGATCAGCCGATCGGACGTGCCGTGAAGGTGCATGACCGACGTCGGGCGCGGGCTCGCGCAGGCGTCGAGTTGTGTTGCTGCGTCGGGGCCTATCGCGGCAAACATGTCGCTGTTGCAAGCCAGCGTGTAGCTCATCATGCCGCCGTTGCTGATGCCGGTCGCATAGATCCGAGCGCGGTCGATGTCGATGCCGTTGTGGATTTCGTCGACCATCGCCGTGATGAACGCAACATCGTCGATGCCGGTGCGTCCAGGCTGACCGCAGCAGCCGTGCACATTCCAGGCGCGTGCGATCCCGTCGGGATACGCCACGACGAACTTCTCCCGGTCGGCCAATGCATTCCAGCCGTAGGTGTTTTCGGCTTGCTCACCGTTGCCGAAGCCGCCGTGCAGCATCACCACAAGTGGCGCTGACGCGGAAAGCCCGGCGGGCTTGTGCATTCGATACGAGCGGTCGAGTCCGCCGACGTTGATCGAGTGCACGGTGGTGCCGTCGGCAAATGTGGTGGCCGAGGCCGCGGTGCCGCGTGGGCTCGACGAACATCCGGCAACCGCCAGCACGGCGGCCAGCAAGGCGAAGGCTCGGACCGGCACCTCACCACCGTACGTGGCGCCATCGAGCGTGAGCTGGCTGCGAAAAATCAGCCGAGCTCTCGCAGTGGGCTCACGCTGGGCGTAACAAGCTGACTAGCGGTAGTCGCTGTACCCGTAGTCGTCCAGCGGGACCGCAGCTCCGGTCGCCTGGCCGAAGTCGGGGCTGTAGTACTGATCCTCGTAGGACGGGATCGTGTACGCGGCAGCCCGCGCCTCTTCGGTTGGCTCCACCGTGATGTTGCGGTACCGGTTGATGCCGGTGCCGGCCGGGATCAGCTTGCCGATGATCACGTTCTCCTTCAAACCGTTGAGCTTGTCGCTGCGGCAGTTGATCGCCGCATCGGTCAGCACTCGCGTGGTCTCCTGGAACGACGCCGCAGATAGCCACGAGTCGGTGGCCAGCGACGCCTTCGTGATGCCCATCAGCACCGGACGGCCCGCAGCCGGTTCGCCACCCTCGGACACCACCCGACGGTTCTCCGCCTCGAAGTCGCTGCGCTCGGTCAGCGAGCCGGGCAAGAACTCCGTCGAACCCGAGTCGATGATGGT
>DATBFF010000107.1:0-4623 GCA_036558625.1 Mycobacterium sp.
CGATCGAAGTCGGAACCGTACGGACGCCGGTTTCCCATGCCACAAGTGTAAGCGACAGGGAAGGGGGTGAGGCCGATGAGTGAGTACGCGCCAGCCGCGATCACCGCGTTGTTCAACACCGTGAAGGCGGGTATCCCGTCCGCGCAGAACGCAGGGATCGTTGGGGATTCTGCGCATACTTACGGTTGACCGGCTATCACAGGTGCCGGGACGTCGTCCCACCCAGTGACTATTCGGTGCAGCTGTCGCAGGACAAGAAGGGTGACGGTGAGGCGGCCTGCGCGCTGGATATCTCGTGGTCGAAGGCGTCGGACCAGTACACCGTCAGTCAACGGCTGCTGAACGCGAAGAACGACACGCGGATGAAGAAAGCAGTCCGCGAGTTCTACGGCTCGACAGACGGGGTGGAGGTGATCGGGTGGGACTATCAGGGGCAGTACGCGGTGACCTCGGATGACTCCCACCTTTAGGGCTCTGGCACGTCCATCTGTCGATCCTGCGCGAGTACTCCAACGACCACGCCGCGTTGCAGCAGGTTGCCGCAGTCATCACCGGCGGCGACGCACCGCCCACACCACCCCCGGAGGACGACATGGGCACCTTCCGAACCACGGTGTGCAAGAAGGCGCAGCAGCTCACCACCAGCTGGCGCACGCTCGCCATGGACGACGACGGCAACCAATCCTGGTTCTGGGGGCCGGCCAGTTTCCAGGCTCAGGCCAACTTCACCGTGCAGGGGCTGCCCGCGGACGGGCCGTCGGTCCGGTTCCGCTGGGTCACCGTCGACGTGCGCGCCAGCGACGGGTGGACCAAACCCGACCCGGTCAACGTGTGGCCCGACATCGAGGTGGCCGGCACGGCCGGTTCCACGTTCGGGGAGGTGATGCAGCTGGGGCAGATCGGGAGCCCGCCGTCGGGGTATTCGCGGCGGCTGCGGCTGCAGGGGTACGCGGACGCCGCGTCCGGCGTATCCCTCACCTACCTGCGCTGCAGCTCGTTCGCGCAGTGAGCCCACTGGACTGGCAGGGCGCGGTCGCTCTGGTGCTCGCGCTGACCTTCGGCACCTGCATGGTCGCCATCGTCCTCGACATCACCATCGGCAAAGACAGCCTCAACCCCGGCGGCCAGCAGATCCTCGCCGCGCTGCTCGGCGGCATCCTCGGCGCACTGTCCACCTACCTGGGGTACACCATTCGTCGTCGCCCCGTCCGGGGCGACTCGACAGAGAAGGACGATCTGCTATGAGCACAACGACCCCCGACCCGGACAACCTGCCCGTCGACGAGGTGCAGCAGAGCAGCGAACGCACCGAACGCGACGAGGTGATCTACCGGCCGTCCGGTGACGAGAACGACCAGCCCGGCCGGCATGAGGCGCCCGGTGACGTCGGCAGCGGCGGCAGCGCCGAGCAGGCCGGTGACGACGGAGGGGACGACACCGACCAGGACGAGCAGCCGGCAGACGGATAGCGCGCACCGCCACGGGCGGTCGCGGTGACCGAACACTGTCAACGAACTGTTGACACCCCGAAGCGTTGCTGCGCAGCCTGCCGGGAGATACCCAACCGCGCCCCGATATCCGCCCACGAGTACCCGTCAGCGCGGCACCGGGCGACCGCCTCCCGCATCAGCTGCTCGGTTTCGTCCTGCGCGGCGAGCAGCATCGGCAGGGCGTCGATGTCGTTGCCGGCGCGGCGGGCCATGGCCCGCAGGATACGGGCCATGAACTTCGCGTAGTCGGCATTCTCGACCACCGGGCGCGGCGCGGCCATCACGCCACGGGTACGGCGTGCAGCGGCACGGGCAGTCCGTCGATCGCCTCACGCAGCTGCTCATCGGTGATCAGCGTGTAGATGGCCGTCGTGGCTGGCGACGAGTGCCGCAGCGCACGCTGGGCCGTCCGCAAGTTCCCGCCGGCCGCGGTAAGCACTTGGGTGCCGTACCAGTGACGCAAGCTGTGCGCGCTCGAGTTCACGCCGGCCCGATGCATCACCTCGGATACCACCCGCGACACGTTGTTCGACGTGATCGGCTCGGCCTGATCGGTGTAGGACGGGAACCACAGCCCGACGCGTGGGAACGTCGCGGCCAGATCGGTGATCACCGGATGCACGGGCAGCGGCAGCTCGTGCCCGCCTTTGCCGCGCACGTACAGCTGGCCGCCGCGGAAGTGCTCGCCGCGCACACGCGCGATCTCGGAGACGCGCAGGCCCTCATAGGCCGCTAGCAGCACCATCGCGCGGGTGCGGCGCCGATTCACCTTCCGAAGGACCGCGCCGAGTTCGGTCGTCGTCACCGGGTGCGGCGTGCCCCGCTTGGCGGTCGGCGCCGTCATCCGTACGAGCGGGTCGTCCTCGCGGGCCCCGATCTCGACGAGGAATGCGAACCACGACCGCAGCGCGGCGTAGTAGGTGACCGCGGTGGAGTCGCGGAAGGCGGGATCGGCCAGGAAGGCGGCGACATCGCGCCACGTGGCGGTCACCGGATCGACCCGGCGCCGCCGCGCGAGTAAGCGGACCACCCGCTCGCGCTCGATGAGGGTACGGGGCGACTTGCGTGCCTGCGACAGTCGCCAGTCGGTGATAAGGGTGTCCATGCCCGTATCGCATTCCCTCACCGGTGAAGCCATGATCAGGCCGCCCGCCGGAACGGGATGATCCGCGCCGAACCCGCATCCTCGTAATCCGTAGGTTGCGGGTTCGAGCCCCGCGGGGCCCACCCATCGCGCAGCCACTCGTAGGGCACACCCGTCCGCAGCGCCCACAGCCGCAACGTCCGCGTCGACGGATCGACGCGGCCATTCAGCCACCGGGAAACGGTGCTGTGCTCCACACCGAGATATGCGGCCATGTCACGACCAGGCAGCCCTGCGACCCGCAACGACTTGCGCATGCGGTCGGCGAGATCCCATTCCGGCACCGATCCGGGCAGCGACTCACTCATACAACCATCGTTGCACAACTTCGGCACGGGCGGCAACTCGCGACACTCCGACCAGTGTTGCGCAGTCAGCAAACCTTTGGCACGCTGCGCAACTATGAAGCAGCCCGAAAGCGTCCGACCAGCCGACCTCATGTCGCACGGCGACGTTCTCCACACTCTGCGCGTCGACAAGTCCACCCTCTCGCGATGGGTCGCTGCCGGTCGACTCGACCCCGTGATGATCGCCGGCGTGAGGTTCTATCAGCGTGCCGATGTCGAGCGGATCGCGGCACAGCGGGCATCCGCATGATGTACGCCGGCGCGTTCGCGATCGGCGCCCTCGTCGGACTGGCCGGGGCCGCGCTGCTCGCCGCCGCTGGATTCCGGCTCTACCGCCGCACACAGACGCGGCGGCCGTCGTGACCGGCGCGATTCCCCTGATCGCGATAGCCCTCACCGGCACGACGGCCGCCGCCTCTGCCGGCGTGTGGGCGCACGTCTACCACCGCGACCGCCGCGACACGCAATGGGCCGACGACACCGTGCGCTGGCTGCGGTCCATGCGGCCCGACCAGGACTTCGACGACCACTGCGACCGGGTGTTGGCGATCGTCAGCGACGACGAGCTCGAGCAGCGGCGCCTCGACCAGGCGATACGCCGCCACCCAGCAGGAGGTGCCCGGTGATGGACGTCCACCCCTACGCGGCGGCGTTCCCGATGATGAGCGACGACGAGCTCGACGCGCTCGCCGACGACATCCGCGCCAACGGGCAGCGGCACCCGATCGTCGTCGACGCCGCCGGGATGTTGATCGACGGGCGGAACCGGCTCGCCGCGTGTGAGCGAGCCGAGGTCGAGCCGATGATCATGACGCTGGCCGAGAGCATCGACTCGGTCGGGTACATCACGAGCGCCAATGTCCGGCGCCGGAACATGACCAAGGGCCAGACCGCGGTCGTCGCCGTCCGCGCGTTTATAGGGTCTATAAATCTCGACGAGATAGCCCACCGTGTCGGCGTCACGACAGCGGCCGCCGGGCATGCGGCAGTGATCGTGGAGTACGCCCCAGACCTCGCCGACCGGGTACTCGGCGGCAACCCGCCGCTGCCGTTCGATGCCGCGTACCGGGAGGCCAAGGACCGCCGCAACCAGCGACGCACGGCAGCGCAGCATGACGCCGAGCTGCGCCGCGAGGCGCCCGACCTCGCCGAGATGGTGGCCGAGGAAGCGCTGACGTTCGAGGAGGCGTGGGCCGCCTACGAGAAACGCACCGAGGACGCACGCCGAGCCGCGGACGAACGCGAAGCCGGCCGACAGCGCCGCAATATCGGCGCAGCGGAGGCGCTGCACAAGCTCGCGTGGACACCCGGCGAGGTCGACGGGTTCGTCACCGAAGTATGGCCGCATCACGAACGGCACGTGGTCAACGGAATGCGGATCACGCCGCAACGGCTCGACGCCGCAATTGTCACCTTGATCGAACTTCGGAAGCGGATTGCCACATGAGCGGCCTGCCGTTCGCAGACGAGATCGATCGCCTCTACCGCGAAGCATTCGATGCCGCTGAGGACGGGCGGGAGTACGCCGGCGTCCGAAGTGAGATCGCGCCAGATGTCGCCGATCTTCTCGACAACGTTGAGCGCGACCGGATCGGAGAGGCCGAGCGGTACATCGACGCCGTCATCAGGCCGATGCGGCGAC
>DATBFF010000108.1:0-7335 GCA_036558625.1 Mycobacterium sp.
CCGGATCATGTCGGCGGTGTTGGTCAGCTTGGCGCGGCTGGACCAGTACATCGGCAGATAGAAGCCCGAGTAGAACAGGAAGCTCTCCAACAATGTGGAGGCCACCTTGCGCTTGAGGGGCTCGTCGCCCTTGTAGTACTGCATGACGATCTCGGCCTTGCGCTGGAGGTTGGGGTTCTCCTCCGACCAGCGGAACGCGTCGTCGATCTCGGCGGTCGAGCACAGCGTCGAGAAGATGTTGCTGTAGCTGCGCGCGTGCACCGACTCCATGAACGCGATGTTGGTGTAGACGGCTTCTTCGTGCGGGGTCAGCGCGTCAGGAATGAGGCTCACCGCGCCGACTGTGCCCTGGATGGTGTCCAGCAGGGTCAGGCCGGTGAAAACCCGCATGGTCATTTGCTTTTCGTGGTCGGTCAGCGTCCCCCACGACGGAATGTCGTTGGACACCGGGACCTTCTCCGGCAGCCAGAAGTTGCCGGTCAGCCGGTCCCAGACCTCGGCGTCCTTCTCGTCCTGCAGCCGGTTCCAGTTGATCGCCGAGACGCGGTCAATGAGTTTGATGTCGCCCACTGAAACCCCACTTCACCCAGGATTTTGAAGTGCCTATAGCGGTTCTATAGTCCACTACCGACAGTACAACTGGTTGTGCCGGATGACCCCCCGCGACACCACATCGTGTGGTGGCGTGTCGCGCACTAGGCGAATGGTAGGCGCCACTGCAGAAGCGGGAAGCGGGCGAACCCCCGGTCGTTCGTGATCCACGTGGCATCGTTCTCGATCGCCAGCGCAGCGTGATAGGCGGCCGGAACCAGGTTCGCGGTCGCATTACCGTCTCGACACAAGGTTTCGAAGATCGCCCAGTGGCGGGGACCCGGCCGAAGCGAAATGGCGGCCGGCGCGTTACGTAACGTCCTGCAGAATTGCAGCGTTTCTTCCGTGGAGCTGGGTTCGCGATAGATCCGGTGAAACGTCGCCAGCCGCACGACGGCGGACAGCACGAGTTCACTAAGGCCAACGGGTTCATGTCCCACCATCACTCGTTTCAACCATTCCGCGTACGACGAGTGGCGAGGGCTCTCGCGGCGAAACGCATACAGCAACACGTTCACGTCAGGGCAGATCATTGTCGCCCAATAGCTCCGCCAGGGCTTCCTTGTCTTCGAGGTTTACTCCAGGCTGCAGACCGCTCCCACCACTGGTCGGAAAAGTCCAGTCAGTTCTGGGAGCTTCCGCGCTATCTCGTTTGAGAAGCAGGCGCAATCCGTCGTCGACGATGGACCCCAATGAGCGCTGCGTCTTAGCCGCCAGCAGCTTGGCTTCAGCGAGCAGCGAGTCGGAGATGTTGACGGTCGTGCGCATGCGTCATCATAACATCACACCAGTGCATCATGATGCTCGGCACCGAAGAAGCGGTACTCGCTCGGCTTGAACCGCCGAGTGGCCAGCCGGTACTCCCACGTGTACCCGCCCCAGAGCACCCGGTTGTTCCCGTGCTCGTCGAGATACCAGCTCGCGCAGCCGCCGGTGTTCCACACCGAGTGACCGAGCCTTTCCTGCAGCCCGGTATTGAACGCATCTTGCGCGGCGTGGGTCGGCGCCAGCGCCTGAACGCCGGCCTTGTCGGCGGCTTTGATCGCCTCCGCGACGTAGTGGATCTGCGATTCGATCATGTACACCATCGAGTTGTGCCCCAAGCCCGTGTTGGGGCCCAAGACGAAGAACACGTTGGGCATGTCGGCCACCGTGGTACCGCGGTGCGCAACCGGTCCCTCGCGATTCCACCGGTCGCCCAGATCTTCGCCCTTGAGGCCTTTGACTTCGACGTACTTGAACGAGTCGGAGACGTGAAACCCGGTGGCGTACACGATCACATCGACCTTGTGCTCGACGCCGTCGGCGGTCACGATCCCGTCGGGTGTCAACCTTGCGATGCCCTCGGTGATCAGCTTCGTTTTCGGGTCCGCCACCGCGTCGTAGTAGGTGCTTGAGTTCAAGATTCGCTTACAGCCGATCTGGTATCGCGGGGTGAGCTTGCGCCGCAACTCGCGGTCCTTCACGCTACGCCAGATGTTCCACTTGCCCAGCAGCTCACCGGCTTTCAGCAACGCCGGCCGCCTGGTCATGGCGACCGCCAGCGCTTCCTGCAGGCCATAGATGCCGCCTCGCAAGGCCAGCCGCAGCCCGGGAATACTCTCCAGTGCTTGCTGAAGGCGTGGTGGCAGCTCGTTGTTCGTGCGCGGCACCACCCACGGCGGCGTGCGCTGGTATAGCTGCAATTCCGCGACCTCGTCGACGATCTCGGGCACGATCTGAATCGCGCTGGCGCCGGTACCGATCACCGCGACCCGTTTGCCCGTCAGGTCCACCTCGTGATCCCACTGCGCGGAATGGAAAGCGGGACCGGCGAACTGGTCGCGTCCTGCGAAGTCAGGAATCGACGGGATGTGCAGGGCCCCCGCACACGAGATGAGAAACTGCGTGACGAACTCGCGTCCGTCGGCGGTGAATACGTGCCAGCGGAATTCGTCGTCGTCCCAATGTGCTCTCTCGACAAGGGAATTGAACACGATGTAGCGGCGCAAGCCGTACTTGTCGGTTACCCCTTGCAGGTAGCCCTGGATCTCTTCTTGGTACGAGAACAGGTTCTTCCAGTCGGCCTTGGGTTCAAACGAGAAGGAGTACAGGTGCGACGGGATGTCGCACGCGCAACCCGGGTAGGTGTTGTCCCGCCACGTGCCGCCGATGTCGTCGGCCTTCTCGAGAATCAGAAAGTCGACGCCGCGCTGCTGTAGCTCGATGCCCATGCCCAGACCGGAGAACCCGGTCCCGATGATCAGCGCGCGGGTGCGGACGGGCTGCGTCATGACGATGCCTTTCCTGGGAACGCCGGTACCGGGTATCTAGTGTACGGCGTCAGGCGGGACCGTTCAGCAGAGCCACTGAACGGTGCAGCTGCTGCTCGTCAGGAGACTCAGGCAGGCGGGAGCCGTCGGCACTGAACGCGTCGACCATCAGCGCCGCGAACCGTCGCGATGCGTCGGGTGCAGCCACGGCGGTTGCGGCCAGAACGCCGGCGTTGGCCAGCAGCAACACCACGACGTCGGCGACAACGAGGTCGGAGCGCACACCGCCTTCGGCCTGCGCTCGGCCAATGAGCTCCTTCACCTTCTCGACGGCCTCCCCTGTCTGCTGGTCGACGGCCCCGGCCGCGGGAAACGCCGTGGTCAGCAGGTCCCGCAGCCCCGCGTCGCTGGCCTGCAGCTGACACAGCTCGAAAATGAGATCGCGGAAGCCATCTGCCGCACTCGCATTGGCCAACGCGCGGTCGACCGCCTCGGTGTAGCGCGACATGCTGCGCTCGAACGCTGCTTCGGCCAGGTCCGCGCGCGTCGGGAAGCGCCGGTACAGCGTGGCCACGCCGACTCCGGCGCGCCGCGCAATCTCCTCCAGCGGCACGTTCAAGCCTCGCTCCGCGAACAACTCGGCCGCAGCAGACAGGATTCGGTCGCGGTTGAGCTGTGCGTCGGCCCGCAGTGGTCTGGGTCTCTTTGCGCGTCGTCGTGGGCTGGAAAACACAGGCTCAGGCTACTGACTGAACTGGAGGTTGGCATCCACTTAGGCGTAACGTCGACTCCCGGTAAGTGGTAGTTGTCCTCCACTTAATGACAGGAGCAAACGAATGTCTGTGATGACAATGTCCCCGGAGTTGGCCCAGGTCGGCCGGCACCGGGCACCCGGCACCAGCCGGATACGGGGAAATCCATGGTGGACGCTGCTAGCCGTGTCGGTCGGCGTGATCATGGTGGGCCTCGACGCATCGGTGGTCGCGATCGCCAACCCGCGGATTGCCGCCGACCTGCACGCGTCACTGTCGGATCTGCAGTGGATTACCGACGCCTATCTGCTGGCGCTGGCATCGCTGCTGATCTTCGGCGGCAAGCTCGGTGACCGGTTCGGCCGGCGCGAGATCTTTTTCATCGGCGTGGCCGGCTTCGCGCTGACGTCGATCGGGATCGGCATGATCGGCACGGTCGCGGGCGTGATCGCCCTGCGCGCGCTGCAAGGTGTGTTCGGGGCGCTGCTGATGCCGAGCACCCTGGCCATCGTCCGCAGCGCGTTCCCGACCGAAAAGCTCAACACGGCCGTCGGGATATGGGGCGCCGCGTCGGGCGTGTCGATCGCAGCGGGGCCGATTGTCGGTGGGCTGCTGGTTGAGCACGTCAGTTGGCAGTCGGTGTTCTACATCAACGCGCCAATCGCCTTGGCCGCCCTGGCTATTGGCGCCTTGGCGATTGTCACGAGTCGCAGCGAGCAGGAGCAGCCGCTGGACGTGCCCGGTATCGCCGCACTGAGCGGCGGACTGTTCTTGATCGTGTTCGGTCTGATCAAGGCGCAGAACTGGGGCTGGCTGGCCAGCCAGACGCTGGGTGTCATCGGTGCCGGGGTGCTGGCGCTGGTGGTATTTGTGTCGTTCGAGTTGCGAAGTTCCGCACCGCTTTTGCCGATGCATCTGTTCAAAAACCGGTCGCTGTCGATCGGTACTGCGGTCGTCGTGATCAACTTCTTCGCGTTGTTCGGCGCATTGTTCTTCATGACGCTGTATCTGCAGAATGTGCAGGGCTTCAGCCCATTCGACGCAGGCGTGCGCACATTGCCGATGAGCCTGGCGTTGATGGTCGCCGCGCCGCTGAGCGGGTTGTTTACGCAGCGGTTCGGCCCGCGCCCGGCGATGGTCGGCGGCCTCGCCGCAGTGGCTGTCGCGCTGTCCTTGCTGACGTCGCTGCGCGCCGACTCGGGATACGACGCGCTGTGGCCCGCGTTCGTGTTGCTGGGTGCCGGCATCGGGCTGGTGCTGACCGCGAGCTCCGACGCGATCGTCGGGAACGCGAGTGTCGACGACGCCGGTGTCGCCGGCGGGTTGCAAAGCACCGCAATCCAACTCGGCGGAGTGCTGGGCACGACGATCCTCGGATCGGTGGTGAGCAGCCGCGTCGGTTCGGTGTTGTTCGGTGAACTCACCGGCGCGGGCACGCCCGCGCCGATCGCGGACAAGCTCGTGCCGGCCAAAGAGCTGATCGCGCAGGGGGTGGCGCCGTCGATCCCGAACCTGCCCGGACAGCTGTCGGCAGCGATCATCCAGGGCAGCCACTCCGCATTCATGGCGGGCTTGCACACGTCGCTGATCGCGGCGGCAGCCGCGGCGGCGCTCGGCGCGGCGCTCGCACTGTTCGTGCGCCGCTAAGTCCGCCGGGTTAGGCGACGGAATGGTCGGCGCGCGGAACCGCTTCGTGGATCGGCCGCTCCGGGTCGATCTTCACCCCGAGCAGGTCGGCTGTGCCGTTGATGGCGCCCAGCATGATCGTCGTCAAGTACTCGATGAACTTGTCGCGCGGCATCCGGCGCGGATGGTCCGGCGTGGATCCCAGCCACCAATCCGTGGCCGACGCCGCCGAGCCAAACGTCGCGTATGCGGCTAGTTCAAGCGCGGCCGGGTCGAGTTCCATCTCGCGCAGCTCGTTGTTGAACATGTCGGCCATCGCGAGCGTGATCTCGCGCCCTTTGTTGATGGTCTTCATCGTCGACTCCGACTGCTCGACGAAGCGGCCCTGGATGAGGAACCGCAGCACATTGGGGTGCTGGTCGACGAGGTCGACGTAGTGTTCGACGCTGCTGTGGATGATGTCGCGGGCGGCGTCGGTGCTGACGTCGATCGACGGGATGACGGCTGCCCACAACATGTCACGCAGCCGCTCTCCGATGGCCTGGAACAGGTCCGACTTGTCGGTGAAGTGGCGGTAGATCTTGGGTTTGGCGGTGCCGGCTTCTTCGGCGATCTCCCGGATCGAAAGCACGGGTCCGCGTTTGTCGATCGCGCGGAACGCGGCGTCGACGATCTGCGCGCGGACCTTCTTGCGGTGCTCTCGCCAGCGCTCGCTGCGGGCATCAACCTTGTGGCCCGGCTTCGCGCTCGGTATCGGTATGGCCGGTCTGCGCACGGGCAACACTCTACCCGTACCGGCGGTACCGTCTTGCTAACAAGCCGTGCGGCGTCGGTTGTCAGGCGGCTGGCCGGTCCGCGCCCTCGGTAAGATTCGGGGTCGAAATCCCATTAGCGAGACGAGACGTATGGCACGGCGATATGACCTGGTCATAGCGGGCGGCGGACCATCTGGTTCGGCCGCCGCATGGCAGGCCGCGCAGACCGGCGCGCACGTCGTGGTGCTCGACAAGGCCGAGTTTCCGCGCGACAAGCCGTGCGGCGACGGCCTGACCGCCCGTGCGGTCAGCTACCTGCAGAAAATGGGCCTGGCCACCGAGGTGGCCAAGTTCCACCGCGTCAACCGCGTCACGGTGTTCAGCCCCAGCCAGTGGGAGCTGTCGTTTCCGAAGCGCCCCGGCATGCCCGACCACGGCCACACCGTCAGCCGCACCGAGCTCGACACGCTGCTGCTCAAGCACGCCGAATCGGCCGGCGCGGAGGTTCGCCAGTCCGCGGAGGTCACCGGACCTCTGCTCGACGACGGCCGCGTCGTCGGCGTGACGCTGAAGAGCGGCGAGAAGGTCTACGCCGATGCCGTCATCGCGGCCGACGGCGCCTACTCGCCGATCAAGCGGGCGCTGAAGATCGACTCGGAGTACAACGGCTACTCGGCGATCGCGATCCGCTCGGAGATGCACGCCAACCGCACCGATTCCGACAGTCTCGACATCTATTTGAAGCTGGCGTTCCAGGGCGACCAGCTGCCGGGCTACGGCTGGGTGTTCCCGATGGGTTCGGGACGGTTCAACATCGGCCTCGGTTACGTCAACAGTTACAAGAACTGGCAGTCGATCAACGCCACGCAGTTCCTCGGCGAGTTCCTGCGCACGCTGCCGGCCGAATGGGAGCTGCCGCCGATCGAGGAGCTCAAGAAGAACCGAAGCGTGCGCGCCTGGCGTCTGCCGATGGGCTTCACCGCATGGCCGCCGTGGCGGCCAGGGGTGTTGTTCACCGGCGACTCACTGGGGGCGGGTAAACCGGCGTCCGGGGCAGGCATCAGCAAGGCGCTCGAATCGGGGCTGGCCGCAGGCGAATGCGCGATGGCGGCATTGCAGAACGGCGGACCTGACGACTTCACCAATTACGCGCAGCGGATGGAAGCCGCGTGGGGACGTGAATACCGGCGGGGCCGCTACTTTCACCAGCTCGCCGGCATCCCCGCGATTGCCAACGCCGGCATCAAAGTGCTCGACAACGGCCGTGTCCGCGATTTCATGCTCAGGCGCATGTACAAGAAGGCGCAGGGCCCGCAGCACACGTACTGAAACCCGCAGAGGTTTCGTGAACGCGGCTCG
>DATBFF010000109.1:0-21885 GCA_036558625.1 Mycobacterium sp.
CCGTAGGAGTCTGGGCCGTATCTCAGTCCCAGTGTGGCCGGACACCCTCTCAGGCCGGCTACCCGTCGCAGCCTTGGTAGGCCAAAACCCCACCAACAAGCTGATAGGCCGCGGGCCCATCCCACACCGCAAAAGCTTTCCCCCACCAACCATGCAGCCAGCGAGGTGTATTCGGTATTAGACCCAGTTTCCCAGGCTTATCCCAAAGTGCAGGGCAGATCACCCACGTGTTACTCACCCGTTCGCCACTCGAGCACCCAACAAGTTGGGCCTTTCCGTTCGACTTGCATGTGTTAAGCACGCCGCCAGCGTTCGTCCTGAGCCAGGATCAAACTCTCCAAACAAAAACCAGAGAAAACCCGGCAAAACAAAAAAGACCACACCCACACACGGGGACGCGCAGACATGGCCAAAACAAAAAAACAACAAACAAAAACACCAAACACACTATTGAGTTCTCAAACAACACACCCATGCGACCGCCCAACAAGCCCGCGGCTTTGGGAGCCACGTGCTAGTAGTGCGGACGGATGCCTTCGCGCTCGTCGGCGCGACGGCTTCACTAAGTTACGTGAGGGGCCTGGCCGAGTCAAACAACCTGCTAGGACGCAGATTTCGACTCTCGGGCACTACTCAACGCGTTCCACGCCCGCGATATTCCGCTTGCCCCGGCGCAACACCAGCCAACGCCCATAGAGGAAGTCGTCCGCCGCCGGGGTCCACTCTTCGCCGTCTATCCGACAGTTGTTGACCGAGACGCCGCCCTCGGCGAGCGTGCGGCGCGCGGCGCTCTTACTCGGCGACAGTCCTGTGGACACCAGTAGGTCGACAATCCCGTCGGGAGTGCCCGGCTTCAGTTCAGCGACGGACGCCTCCCGCAGTGCAGCCGCCAACGTCGGCTCGTCGAGACGGGCCAGGTCGCCGCGGCCGAACAGCGCCTGGCTGGCATGCTCCACCGCGGCGGTCGCGTCGTCCCCGTGCACCAGCGTGGTCAGTTCACGCGCCAGGCGGCGCTGTGCCGCCCGATCGTGCGGACGCGTCGCCGTCGCGGCCTCGAGTTCGGCGATCTCCTCCGCGGACAGAAAAGTGAACCAACGCAGATACCGCACGACGTCGGCATCGGCGACGTTGATGAAGTACTGATACCAGGCGTACGGACTCGTCATATCGGCGTCCAGCCAAAGGTTGCCGCCGCCGGTGGACTTCCCGAACTTCGTGCCGTCGGCCGCCGTCACAAGCGGAACCGTCAGTGCGTGCACGGTCGCACCCTGCTTCTGGCGGACCAGCCGCACCCCGGCGATGATGTTGCCCCACTGGTCGGAGCCGCCGATCTGCAACGTGCAGCCGTGTCGTTCGTGCAATTCGACGTAGTCGTTGGCTTGCAGCAGCATGTAGCTGAACTCCGTATAGGAAATGCCTTCTGCGTCGAGGCGCCGCCTGATGGTGTCGCGGTCGAGCATCACGTTGACCGAAAAGTGCTTGCCGATCTCGCGGAGGAAGTCGATCGTGGTGAGCCCGGACGTCCAGGACAGATTGTTCTCGACGGCGGCCCCGGCAGGACCGTCGAAGTCGACGAACCGCTCCAGCTGACCCCTGATGCGTGTGGCCCATTCGGCGACTGTGTCCGACGTGTTGAGGACGCGTTCGCCGGTGTCACGCGGATCGCCGATCAATCCCGTTGCGCCGCCGGCGAGCACGATCGGCCGGTGCCCGAACTGCTGAAAGCGGCGCAGCGTCAACAGCGGGACCAGGTGACCGGCATGCAGGCTCGGCGCGGTCGGATCGAACCCGGCATAGACCGTGACCGACCGGCTCCCCAGCTCGGCGGCGAGCGCATCGAGATCAGTCGACTGCGCGATCAGCTCGCGCCAGCTCAGCTCGTCGAGAACGCTCATGGCACCGATCTTTCCGTATGACGGCCGTCGATGGACCTCGACCTATGCGGAGTAGCGAGGCCGTTCTCGCGGCGATGGGTGTTCGCAACGGACCAGGGGTGCCAGCGCCAACCGCAAAGGTCCCTGCAGGAATCTGCAATTGTCCGGCGGCACCGGCAGATTTGGGCACACCTTCGCGTACGGGATCAGCGCAGAAACCCAATGTCGCCATTGGCTCGGTGTCATGTTGCTGCTGAGCTTGCTGCACACCGAGTCACGAAGACTGGTCGGCGCAGGCCACAGGTGCAGTGTGCCGTCCACCCCAGCCGAAACGAACGCCGAGCCGTCGGGCTTGAACGCGATGGCCTGGACCCATCCGCGGTGTCCTAGCAGTGGCGCACCGACGGGCTGGTAGGTATCAGCTCGCCACATTCGTACGGTGCCGACGGTGTTTCCTGCGGCGATCCACTTTCCGGTAGGTGCGTACGCAACGCTGAGCACCGGATTCTGATCGCCTGTTAGCCGGACGATCTGGCGGCGTGCTTCGAGATCCCAGATGCGAACGCTTCCGTCATAGCCTCCCGTGACGATTCGAGATCCGTCCGGACTGAAGGTCACGTCGTGGAGGTTCCAGCCGGGAGACACTTCGAGCGGCTGACCCTTGGGCGTGAAAGTCGCGGTGTCCCAGAGTTGGACAGTGCTGTCTGCGTCTCCCGATGCCGTAACGAATGTGCTTCCGTCTGGGCTGAAAGGAGCCGAGAATACCCGGTACAGATGGCCGTCGCCCGTCGACACATCCTTCGCACCGAGCGGTCGGAGGGTGGTCGCGTCCCACATTCTCACCACTCCGTCGTCGCCTGCGGCGATAACCCGCGAGCTGTCCGGACTCAGTGCCAAACTGCGAATGACCTTGCTGCTGGACGGATCTGGCGGGCGGATGTCATTCGTCGGAAGTACGGTGAAAGCGCGGCTCCTCACGTCCCAGAGCCGTACCTTCCCATCGCTCCCACCGGCAAAGATCCTGCTTCCTTTCACGTCGATCGCCAAGCTGTTGATGGTGGTTGGCTGGCTCAGCGGCGACCCAATTTGGGTTCCTCTCAGCGGATCCCACAACCTGATCGTCCCGTCGGCGCCGCCAGTGGCGAAGACATTGTTCTCGAATGCGACGGCACGGATGTCTTGTTCGCCGGTAAGTATCGGAAGCCCGGATAGTGCATCCCATACCCGGACCGATCCGTCCATACCTCCCGATACGATGCGCGTTGCATCCTGATTGAACATCACCGACTTCACTTCCCCATGATGCCCGATCAGCGGTTCACCGATGAGTTTCAACGTCGCTGAATCCCACACCCGCACAGCGCTATCGGCCGACCCGGAGACGATCCGGTCGCCATTGGGACTGTAGGCCACGCTGAACACAGCTGCCGATTTGTCCGGCGGCGCGCTGACGCGTGTCTTGAGGTCGGGTACATCAAGGATCTCTATCTCACCGCTCATGTGACCGACAACCAGGCTGTCGCTGCGTGGGCTGAAAGCGACGCTCAAGGCGTTAGAATCGTTGTCTCCCTGATGTTTCAGCCGTCGAGGATCGCGGAGGTCCCACATCCTCACGCCGTTCACCTCGCCGGAGGCAACGAGGTTTCCGTCGGAACTAATCGCGACGCTGGATACACGGGCATCTTTGATGCCCGCCGAATCATCAGTGGTCGGCGGCGGTCCGGAGAGACGGATTTTCTCGTGTGTATTGCGATCCCATACCCAGACCTCACCGTTGAGGCAACCAATGGCAACACGATTTCCCTGGCGATTGAACGCAAGGCTGAGAATGCCGGAGTCGAATTGCACCGGTTCCCCTACCTTTTCACCGGTGCCGCTGTCCCAGAACTGTAGTTGCGAGTTCTGGTCGCCGTTGCCTGTCGCGAGGAGCTTCCCGTCGGGGCTGAACTCGATACCCCATTCGCGTATTTCCGGATCGGGCGGCGTCGGGCCGACATCCAACCGTATCGTGCGCAGTTGCTCTCCGCTGCCACTGTCCCACAGCCGGACGACGTGATCGCCACCGCGGGAAGCGATTACACCCTGGGAGTTCAGCGCCACATGATCGACGCCAACGATGCGCCCGTCCGGCCCGGGAGGATTCTCGATGATCTTGAGTTCGTCTCGCCTGACATTTGCAACGGCGCCTGCCGTGCTGGCACCAATCGAGTCCGCGGCAAGCAACTGCTGCAGGGCGCGCACGTCGCCGCCGGCACGGGCGCCGGACAGCATCTGAGCGGCGTCCGATACGAGTCGCATCGCAGTGCGCTGCCGACTGGTTTGCATGAACTCGAAGAGTACGAAACACGCAACCAACGCGATGACGGCCGTTAGCGCAGTGACCGAACGCAGGATGCGCGACCGGCGCCTGGTCGAAGCAGTTTCTTTCCTCTCTTGCTCGATGCTCGCATCGATGTAGGCCTTTTCGTCGTCGGACAAGTCAATGTTTTCCTCGAGTTGGCGTTTCGCCTCCGAGAGCCCTACCCCGCGCAGCAGTTCGCCCGGATCGTGGTCTGCTTCTACCCAGTCGCCCATCCCCCTCCTCAAGCGGCGCCGCCACAGCAGGAAGGCGCTTTCCTCCTCGAGCCAGGTATTCAGGCGTCTCCAAGAACGGAAGAGCGCCTCATGCGCGACCTCTACCTTGTCGCCGCGCGACACCAAGAGACGAGCCGGGTTGACGAATCGCTCGAGCCACACCCGAGATTCCGGCGGGATGTCTCGCCACCGCGCCTGTTGGCGTACGTACTGGCCCTCGTCGTTCACGCGGACCAGCGCCAAAAACCCTTTGCGCAAGGCCTTTTCGTGCTGCTCGTCGAAGGAGTGTGCCGAAAGTACATTCTCAGCGGTGCGGGCGATCGCATCCTCGAGGCTGCCGAGGGCTTCTCGGTACTCGCTCAGCTCGAGTAACCGGTCTCCCTTCCCATATTCGTACAGCTCGCGAAGAGCGAAGGCCAGCAGCGGCAATGCGTCCGATGTTCCGGTCTCTTTCAGCAACTCTTGCACGAGGTCGTCGCCGAGGCGGATCGCAGCGACTTCCGCGGGTCCTTCGATGACCCGGGCCAACCCGTCGATGGACATAGGTTTGAGCTCGAGGTTCTCGTAGCTCAGCTCGACCAGATCGGGGCAGGTCTGCAGGTCGCCGAGAAAGTCGGACCGCATGGTGCCCAGTGCCATCAGCCGCTGGTCTGGATCGCGCAGGGCACTGCACAGCTGACGACGGAACCGCGACGCGGCGGCAGCGTCGCTGCCGACAAAGGTTTCCTCGAACTGGTCGATCACCAACATGACGGTTGACTCCAACGCGCCGGCCGCTTCGCGCAGATCCATTGCGATGTCGCGTAGCGCTGCGCCGTTGCCGTCGGCTTCGCACAGCCGCGGGTATATGTCCGCCCATTTTCGTTCCGACCCCGCGGCGCCGAAAGCCTGCGCCAGCGCCGCAGACAGCTCTCGAAGCGGATCGGTCAGCGGACGAAATGGCGGCACGATCAACCATTCGCTTCGATTTCGGGAAAGCCACGGAATCATGCCGGCGCGCACAAACGACGACTTGCCGCTGCCCGACGCGCCGAGCACCATGGCCAGTCGGCTACCGCCGAAGCGCCGCAGCCTCGTGCAGGTTTCGAGCGCCTCCTTGATCTCGGCATCACGACCGAAATAGACCGCTGCATCGTCCTCGTTGAATGCGGGCAGGCCGGGGTAAGGTGCGCGGCTGTGGTCCCAGTCGAACATGACCCGGGACTCGAGTCCTTCTTTCTTCAATGCCGCGAACAGACTTTGGTAGCCGCTCTCGGGGTCGACGGTCAAGTCCACTACCTGGCTTCTCGCCAGAACCGATTCCACCTTGCAGGGTGCGACCTTCACCGGGATGACGGGCTTGCCCAGCGCTTTCGCGTGAGTGATTTCTGCGAAGCACCATTTCGATCGCATCGACGCCGGGCTGCAAAGGACCACCACGACGCGGCAGGAACGTAGCTGTGCGTACAGCTCTTTTTCCCAATCACGCCCCGGCGGAATGCCTTTCGCCGGATCGAAGTCCAGGAACAGGGAGCGATGACCCTGCTCGTGAAGCCGCTCGTTCATCTCGGCTGCGGCCGCGTTGTCTTTGCTGCTATGGCTGAGGAAGATGGCCGTCACTCGAGTGCCTCCCTAACGCCGTGCTCGGCAGCATAAGACCTGGGATAACTACTCGTCGGCGGATTAGCTGAGTCGGTCGCTGGCACTTGGGGCAAGGGCGCGCGGGCTGCATCGGTGGGTTGCCGATGATCAGCCAGCCGCCCCCGTCGCCGGCCGCGCCGCCGACAAGCTTTCCGACGAGTTCTGGAGGCCAGGGGATTCGTCAAAGGACAACGAGCACAGTCTAAATTGGCGCGGTTCTGGCAATTAGTCGCCGGTGCTGGGAGCCGGTGCGCGCGGGCTTCGCCGGTATGCCGACACCTCGGGCCGGTCGGGCAGCCAGAACCGCCATGGCCGGTCCGCAGCCTGGCTGACGCCGACGCGCGGGCCGTCCACCGCGGCGAGGGTGTCGCGCAGCTCCAGCCGGACGGGGCTGGCCGGATCGAACAGGTCCGTGCCGTAGTGGTCCATCGTGATGTCGAGCGCCGAGCACAGATTCCCCGGGCCGCGCGCCAGTGCGCGGTCACGCACAGCCGGTCCTCGACGCATACGCGCCACGTCGGCGCCGTCGTCGACGATCGCTGCGCGCAGCAGCACCGCTGCCGCGATCCCGTCCGGGCCGCACACGACGTTCGCGCACACGTGGATACCGTGGCTGCGGTAGGTGTAAAGCCGCCCGGCGCGACCGAACATCACGGCGTTGCGGCCATTCGGCCCCCGGAACGAGTGCGCCGCCGGATCCGGCCACGGCTCGTCGGGCGGCCCGCCGTAAGCCTCCACCTCGACGATCGTGGCCGTCACACCCCCGGCCACCAGCCGGGCGCCGACGAGCCGGCGCGCCGCCGTCGGCGGATCGACTACCAGCGACTCGGGCCCCACCGCAGAGATTGTGCCCGGCCTTGACATCGGCTCGTCGCGGGCGCATATTCAACATGTGATGACTTCATCAAACGGTGAATTACCACCCGACGCCATCGAGGCCGCCATCGCCATCGACCACCTGCGGGTGATCCGCGGCAAGCGCCCGGCGATCCACAACCTGTCGGTGCAGATTCCCCGCGGCACGATCACCGGTCTGCTCGGCCCGTCGGGATGTGGAAAGACGACGCTGATGCGCTCGATCGTCGGCACCCAGATCATCACCGAAGGATCTGTCTCCGTGCTGGGCCAGCCAGCTGGATCCGCCCAGCTGCGCCGCCGCGTCGGCTACATGCCACAGGATCCGACGATCTACAACGACCTCCGCATCGTCGACAACGTGCGGTACTTCGCGTCTCTTTACGGCATGGCCGCCGACGCCGCCGATGCGGCGATCGATGCGGTGGGTCTGCAGGACCACCGAACGGCCTTCTGCGGCAACCTGTCCGGTGGGCAACGGACGCGGGTATCGTTGGCGTGCGCATTGGTCTGCCGGCCCGATCTGCTTGTCCTCGACGAACCCACCGTCGGTCTCGACCCGGTCTTGCGCGCCGACCTGTGGGGGCAGTTCCACGCGCTCGCGGGCGACGGAACGACGCTAGTGGTGTCCAGCCACGTGATGGACGAAGCCGACCACTGCGACGAGTTGCTGCTCATGCGCGACGGCCATCTGGTCGCTCACACCACCCCGACCCACCTACGGGAGGACACCGGATGTCAGTCACTCGAGGAAGCGTTTCTGTCGATCATCCGGCGCAGCACCGCGCGCCGAGCCGGATAGGACTGCGCGGCTACACGGCGAGCACGGCGCGGATCCTTCGTCAGCTGGCCGCTGATCGCCGCAGCATCGCGATGATCCTGGCGGTGCCGGTCCTGATCATCACGCTGATGTACTTCATGTTCGAAAACGTGCCGGCCCACCCCGGTGCGCCGTCCGGATTCAACACCGCGTGCCTGATCCTGCTCGGCCTGTTTCCGTTGTTCGTGATGTTCATCATCACCGCGATCACGATGCAGCGCGAACGCGCTTCGGGCACGTTGGAGCGAATCCTCACCACCCCGCTGCGCCGGCTCGATCTGCTCGGCGCGTACGGCAGCGCCTTTTCGGTCGCGGCGACCGCACAGGCGACGCTCGCCTGCATCGTCGCGTTCTGGCTGCTCGGCTTCGACACTGCGGGCAGCCCCGCCTGGGTGTTCGTGATCGCGATCGTCAACGCCGTGCTCGGCGTCGGACTCGGTCTGTTGTGTAGCGCGTTCGCCCGCACGGAGTTTCAGGCCGTGCAGTTCATCCCACTGGTGATGGTGCCGCAGTTGCTGCTGGCGGGGATCATCGTTCCGCGGGCGGCAATGCCGCAGTGGCTGCAGTGGATCAGCAACGTGATGCCGGCCAGTTACGCACTCGAGGCGTTGCAACAGGTAGGCGCGCATCCACAGCTGACCGCGATCGCGGTGCGCGACATCGTCGTCGTGATCGGCTGTGCGATGGTCGCGCTGTGCCTGGCGGCAGCGACATTGCGACGACGGACCTCTTGAGGTGACCGCACACACTGCGCGACGGCGTCGAGGCCGCCCCGCCGGAACGTCGGACACTCGTGAGCGAATTTTGAGCAGCGCACGAAAACTCTTTGCGGCCAATGGAATCGACAGGACGTCGATTCGAGCCATTGCGGCTGAGGCCGGTGTGGATGCGGCACTGGTTCACCACTACTACGGCACCAAGGAACAGCTGTTCATCGCGGCGATCCGCGTTCCGATCGACCCGATGGAGGTGCTGGTTCCGCTCCGCGAGACACCCGTCGACCAGATCGGCTACACGCTGCCGAAAGTTCTGCTGCCACTGTGGGATTCCGAGGCCGGTGCGGGGTTCATCGCGACCTTGCGATCGATGCTCGCCGGCTCCGAGGTGGGACTGCTCCGATCCTTCTTGCGTGAAGTGGTGATCGTCGAGGTCGCCGCTCGAGTCGACGACCCTCCGGGGACTGGGCTGCTGCGTGCGGAGTTCGTGGCCACGCAGCTGCTGGGTGTGGTGATGGCCCGCTACATCCTCGAGCTGGATCCGTTCAGGTCACTGCCGGTGGAGCAGATCGCGGAAACCATCGGGCCCAACCTGCAGCGCTATCTCACCGGAGATCTTCCGGCGTTGCGTTCAAAGGATCCTCTTGGCGCAAGCGCTGACCGGCTCTGGTGAACTGCGCGTGTTGCTCATCGCTGGCGTCGAGCGCCTCGTCGACCAACAGCACCGGGATGCCGTCCTCGATCCGATACACCCGGCGCAATCGCGGGTTGTAGAGCACGTTGTCGGTGTACAGCAGCGGGCCGCGGTCCTGCGGACACACCAGAATGCTCAATAACTTCTCGTCGAGCACCGCAGACGCCTAGCCGGTCGGAGGGCCGACGGCCTGACCAGGGGATCGCCCGTCGCCGATCCGGTAAGGGCCACCGCCGAAGTTGATGCCGCCCGGGCCGACGCTCACCCCTCCCGGACTGTTCGGGTCGTACTGATTGATGCCGATACTGAAGGGGCCCTGCTGCTTTGCCGCGACCTGCGCCTGTTGCATGCGGTGGCCCTGCCCGGCGACGGCTTCCTTGAGCGCGCGGATCAACGGCGTCTGATTCGGCCGGTCCTTCATGGCGTCCTGGATTGCGGCGACTTCTCCGTTGGTGAGCCGGAAACCCGCCGCCCGCAGCTTGATCGACTGGTTCAGCAGGCTCGAAATCTCGCCTGCTCCTTGCGCACTGGTGAATTCACTGGCCAGGTCGTCGATCACGTCCGCGTGCGCGGCTGGCGCCGCACCCAGCGCCAACGCTACCGCCAGCCCCGCGCCGGTGAGCGCCACCGCGATCCTTGCCCGCATGAGCGTCATGCCCGGCAGCTTAACAGCGGCACCTCACGGAGACGCCTCGACGAACTCAGCGCGCGCCGGGGCAGTCAGCCGCTTATACCGAATCGTCGCGGGATCCAGGTACCACGCGTGCCGTCCGGCCTTGGGGATGCCGGCGTTGCGCAGCACCCCGACTGTCGGGCGGTAGGACGCCGACAGCGTCAGATCGGATACCACGTGCACGAAGTCCGGGCGGTCGTCGCCGAGGCCGGCCATCGCCTCGTTCAGGTCCGCCGCCGAGATCGCGGCGCCGGGGCACATCGTCACAGCGCTGACGGCCACCTGATGCTCCCCCGCGTCCGCCGCGTACGTCACCGCCAGGTCGACCGCGGGCATCAGGCTGAGCGCGTCAGTGATCGGCGCGTCGCAGATCGCGCCGCGGGCGGTGCGGATCACCGAGCCACGCGTGCCCATCAGCCAGAAGTCGCCGTCGCTGTCTCGCCGGAACAGGTATTCGGTGGACACCCAGGTGTCGCCGGGGGCGAACACGCCACGCTTGACCGCGGCATGCGGGTCCACAGGCCCGCGCTGCTGCGACAGCAACACCCCGACCTCGTCGGCGTTGGCCTTGCGAACGAACCCGCGGTCGTCCTCGAGGATCAAATCGTCGTCGGCGTCATAGGCCGCCAGTTCCACGTCGGCGGCGCCGGGCAGCGGCCTGCCCTTGCTGCCGATCTTGACACCTGCGACGTTGGCCAGCACGGCCTGACCGTCCGTGGTGGCGAAGAACTCGACCACGTGCGCGGGCGAGAACTCGTCGATCACGCGATGCCACAGCCCGGTCGGCATGCCCGAGCCGATGAACAACCGCACCGGGTGGTTGCCCTTGAGGTCGAAGGCCGGATCCTCGATGATTTCGCGCAGCATCGCCCACGTGTAGGTGACCACCGAGACCCCGTACTGACGCATCTCCGCCGCGAACCGGTCGGGGCGAAGGCCGCGGGACAACGCGATCCGCGACCCGCCGATGACAGCGCCGCCGAGGCTGACCAGCAGGCCCGACGGGTGGTGCAGCGGTGTCAGGCAATACACCGTGTCGCGGCGGTCCAACGCAGCCGTCGACGCGGTGCCGAACGCTGACAGCGACCAGCGGTAGTTGGTGATCTGGCGGGCCACCAATTCGCCGCCGACCTGACTGAACGCGACGAATGCGATGTCTTTGGCCAGTCCCGGGTTGGGCCGATACCAGCCGGGCAGCTCGACTTCGTCGGGGTCGATCTGCTCCATGTCGATGACGTCTTCGTCGCTGGGCAGCAGATGCAGATCGCGGGTCTCGCCGCCGCCGAGCACCAGCACCTGCAGCGACAGCCGGCGCGCAGCCCGCAGGTTGGTCGGGTCGGTGAGGATCTCCCGGACACCACCCAGCCGCGCGGCAGCCGCGAGGTCGGCGTCCGGCGGCATCAGCACTGCGACAGCGCCGAGCCGTGACAGCGCTGCGATCGCCACCAGCGCGCTGGGACGGGTCTCCATCAACACGCCGACCCGGTCCCCCTGGCGCACACCTACTTCGATAAGGCCGCGCACGACGTTGTTGATGCGGGTGTCGACGGCCTCGTAGGTGTGCACGCGGCCGTCGAACAACAGGCACTCACCCTTCGGCGAATTCGCCGCCTGCTCGGCCATGATGCGGCCGAGCGAGATGCGGGTGTGCTCGTTGATCTGGCCCAGCCGCGCCAGGCGCGGCAGCGTGCGCACGGTTTCGACGGCCAGTGAGCGCATCGACTTGTTGGCGGCGACGACCGCGTTCACCGCCGCGCGCGCCCCGTCGAACACCACCTCGGACGCCACCCCGGCGCCGTGCGCGATCCGCGACGCGAGCGGCACGCCGCTTTCCTTCTGCTTGGCGGGCTGCGGCGACATCCGTGTGATGCCTTCGGGCATGTCGCCCTCGCCGGCAAGCCAACGCACCCAACCCGCGACCGTCGGCCACGTCTGGGCGGCGGCCCGGGAGCCGACGACGAGGCCGAAATGGCCTGTGCGGATGAGGTATTCGTACACATCGGCATTGGGGGCGGCGCGTTGGATCCCGCGTACCGCAGCCGGCTGGCCGATGTCGTCGACCTCCCCGACGAACGCGAGGACCGGCACGGTGATGTCGGTGAGCGTGACGAGCTCGCCGTGAATCGCGAAGCCACCGGTCATCATTCGGTTGTGCGCGATGAACTGCTTGAGCAATTCGGAGATCGCCGGGCCGCCCCAGGCGATCCACCCTTCGCGTTCCAGGAATCGGCGCTGCTGTTCGCGCGGCAACAGCGCTTCGCGATCATGCAGCTGTCGCATGAAGTCGACGCGCGCCTTCGCGGTCTTGATCGGGTCCATCATCTGAAAACCGGTGCGGGCCAACCAACTCGGGATGTCGATCCGGCTGAACACATGGTCGGCCATGAACTCCGCGGCTGCCGGAGCGAGGTTGGGTGGCAGGCCCATCGGAAGCGCGGCGAGCGTGTCCACCGGTGAGCCGAAGCCGATGACGCTGGCCAGATCGCGGGAGCGCCGATAGGCCGCCGTCTGGTACGCCCACATCCCACCCTGCGAGTAGCCGGCCAGATGCACGTCCTGGCCCGCCGCCTTCTTCACCGTGTCGATCGCCTCGCTGACGGCCACGATGTGGTCGGCGAGGGTGCGTTCCATGCCGCCCTCGACGCGGTCCGGAGATCCGAAGTCGATCACCCACGGGTCGAGGCCGGCCTTGTGCAGGATTCCGACAGCGCCTTCGTCTCGGGTGACGTCCCACATGTCGGCGGACATCATCATCGGGTGCACCATCAGCACCGGCGGGCCGGCCGGCGTCTGGCCGTTGCGGTTGTCCGGCGGGAAGTAGCGCCGCAGCCGGTACATCGGCACGCTCTCGACGATCTGGAACGGCGACGGAACCGCACCGGTTTCGAGGCCGCCGTACCTGACGACTTCGAGGCCGTTCTGTGCGGTCGCGATGAGGCGTCCCACCGGCCGCGTGATCGCCGAGAAGTCCACCATCGGTTTTCCGCCTCCATCGTTGCGCGTTTGCCGCCCGCCATTTTCGCATGGGGCTACATATCATCGGCGCCTGATGCCCAACCTGATCAACGCCGAGCGCGCCACCGTCAGCTACGGGACCCGCACGCTGCTGGACGCGGTCAGCCTCGGCGTGGACGACGGCGACGCGATCGGGGTGGTCGGCCGCAACGGTGACGGCAAGACGACGCTGCTGAGAACTTTGGCCGGGGTTCGCCCGCCCGACGACGGCCGGGTAACCCACACGGCGGGGTTGTCAGTGGGTTACTTGAGGCAGTCAGACGACTTCGCGCCGGACGCCACCGTGCGCCGGCTCATCGTCGGCGGCCGGCCTGACCACGTGTGGGCGGCCGACGCGGACACTCGCGAGGTGGTACAGCACCTGCTGACGGGCGTGGGTCTCGAGACGGCCGTCGGCACCCTGAGCGGCGGCGAGCGCCGCCGGGTCGCGCTGGTAGCGGTGCTGCTGGGTGGTCACGACGTGGTGATGCTCGACGAGCCGACCAACCACCTCGACGTCGAGGCGATCAGCTGGCTGGCCGGTCACTTGGGAAGCCTGCGCACCCGTGCGCTGCTTGTGGTGAGCCACGACCGCTGGTTTTTGGACGCGGTGTGCACGCGGATGTGGGAGGTTCACGACGGCGCAGTCGACGGCTACGACGGCGGATATGCGGCCTACGTGCTGGCCCGCGCCGAACGTATTCGGCAGGCCGCGGGCGTGCAGTCACGGCGCCGCAACCTCATTCGCAAGGAGCTGGCATGGCTGCGCCGCGGCCCGCCGGCGCGCACGTCGAAACCGAAATTCCGGATTCAGGCCGCCAATGCGCTGATCGCCGACGAGCCACCGCCACGCGATTCGCTGGCGCTGCGGAATTTCGCGGTCAGCCGGCTGGGCAAGGACGTCTTCGATTTGCGTCACGTCCGGCTTGCCGTTGGCGACCGCACCGTTTTGGACAACGTCGACTGGTCCATCGGTCCGGGTGATCGGATCGGACTCGTCGGGGTCAATGGCACGGGCAAGACGTCGGTGTTGCGCCTTCTGGCCGGCGAGTTGTCACCGACCGCGGGAACGATCAAGCGTGGCAAGACTTTACGCATCGCACACCTGAGCCAGAGCCTCGGCGAAGTGAGCGGCGATAAGCGCGTGCTGGATGCGGTCGAGGAACAACGGCGGGTGGCGCGACTCGCCGGCGGGGGCGACGTCAGTACCGCGACCCTGCTGGAGGACTTCGGGTTCACCGGGGACAAACTAACCGCACGTCTGGACGCCCTGTCCGGAGGCGAACGGCGAAGACTGCAGTTCTTGCGTCTGATGCTCGACGAGCCGAACGTGCTGCTGCTCGACGAGCCGACCAACGACCTCGACATTGACACGCTGACGGTGATCGAGGATTTCCTCGACGGCTGGCCCGGGACGCTGGTCGTCGTCACGCACGACCGCTACTTTCTCGAACGGGTCACCGATGTCACTAACGCGTTGTCGGGCGACGGGCGCTGCGAGTTGTTGCCCGGCGGCATCGAGCAGTACCTCGACATGCGCGGGGGCGTGCCGCAATCGCGGCCTTCGTCCAGTCGACCCGAATCGGCGGCGGCACGGGCGCGGCGCACCGGAAAGGAGTTGGCACGCATCGAAAGCCAACTCGACAAGGCGGAGCAGCGTATCGCAGCGCTGCATGAGGCGATGGCCGAGGCAGCCCACGACCACGTCCGGCTGAGCGGACTGAACCGTGAGCTCGGCGAGGCGCTGCGATTCAAGGCCGAGCTCGAGGATGCATGGCTCGCGGCGGCCGAGCCTTAGCATGGGGCCCGTGAATCCGGTGTTGCGGCCGCTGGTGCTGTTCGTGCGCTGTTGGCCGCAGCTGGTCGCGTGCTATCTGGTCGGGATGGTGGGGCGCCACTACGCGATTGAGCTCGCGGCATGGGCGGGCCACGACAGCGACTGGTGGACGGCGCTGACGATGCCGCTGGTGGCCATCGCACGCCTCGGGTCGTATGTCGCGATGTTCTTGGTGCTACGTCGGGCCATACCCGCACTGGCCGAACTGCCCCGCAAATCGGTCCGGCGCCTGGACCTGTTCGCCACCATCATCGTGCCGTTCTTCGCCATTTATCTGGCATGGCAGATGTTTCGGGAGGACTGGCTCGCGTTCGAGGCTCGCGCCCAGGACTACCGGGTCGAAGAGGCGGTGATGTCGGCGCTGGCGTCGGGCACCACCAGCGATCTGCACCCGGAGGCGTTACCGCCGAGCTCGGTCACTTTGATCTTGGTGGCCGGAGCATTCGCGACGCGCGTTCTGCTGACCAGGCTCAAGGACCGGTTGCCCAAGTGGCTGGTGATCGTGCGGGTCTACGTCGACGCGGTCTGGGTCTTCCTCGTCCTCACGCTGTCGGTCAGAGCCGGATTCACGCTGCTGGTCAACCCCGGCAAATGGGTCTCCGAACGTCGTATCATCGTGTGGTTCAACACCACTCGAGCCGAGCTGTTCTCGAGCTTCCGCCCGCTCGAGGTCGCCTGGGATGCGCTCATGTCGGCCGTGCACACGGTGTTCGGCGGTGCGACAATTCCGTTGTTGTGGCTCGCGGTCGCCGGCATCGTCTACGGCGCGACCAACACTGCGAGTTGGCGCAGTGCGGTCCGCCGAACCGCCGGACAGCGAGCGACGGTGCTGCTCGACCGGGCGGCACCGGCAAGTCAACGCATTCGCCACAGGTGGCGCAAGGTGCCGCAGACGCTGCGCGACAAGACGTTGGACTACCTGCGTTCACAGATCGGCCGGTTCCAACCGATAGCCGATTCCGCGCGAATCATCATGCACGCCGGGGTTTTCGTACTGGCGCTGTACGTCTTGGCCTACCTCGGCCTCGCCTGGCTGGACATGTCGGGGAGCTTCTACCGGCTGCAGTCGGGACCGGGTTATCTGTTCCGGGGCATGGCGTGGCTGCTTGGACCTCACTCGATCGAGTTCTGGAAGGGCTATGGCGACGCGTTGTCCTTGCTGTCGCACATGATCATTGAGCCGCTGCGGATCTGCCTCGTCGCATCGACATTCGCGTACTGCGTGGAACACGTCGCGAAGTCAGAGCGCCAACCGCAGCAGAATGCGCCCGTGGGAGGTGGTGAGGTCGACGGCGGTAGGCACGGCGCCGTCGGGCAGCAGGAAGCTGAGCTGCATCGGACCGGTTCCCCAACATTGGTCGCTGACTCCCTCGGGGGGCAAGAGGTCGAATCCCCCGATGGACTCGTTGTGCCATCGCCGCGACCCGTCGGTGATGACCGCTTTGGCGCAACTTCGCATCAGCGCACTGCCGGCTCGGTCGATGGCGACGACGTATAGCTTTGTGTGCGTTGGCAATTGGGTAGCCGACTTTTTCGGCATCGCACTCAGCTGGCGAGTCGAGCCGATTCGCCATGTCTGACCGTAGACCGAGAGGCTTTCTCCCGCGGGCACCACGTGTTGCGGGACAACGGTATCGCGATAGTCAGACCAGGCCGGATAGAGCTGCGTGCCGACAATGACCGCAGCCGCCGCCGCGGCGACCCCGGCCCCGATCAGGTTCCTGCGCCACACCGCCGGCGACTTGGTCGATGCGGTCATGCGGTCACCCGGGGCCGCGTCAGCGCGACGACGTCCTGTCGGCTCGCGTCGTGCTTGCCGATGCTGATCACCAGGCGGGAGTCGAGCCGTCCGTCGCCCGTCCAGAGCCGCAAGATGAACGGCGCGGGACGGTCGACGAGATTCGTCGCGACGTCGAACACCCATGTGCCGCGCTCCGGAATGCCTGGGTTCAGCGTCCCGCCGGCGTCGAGGTTTTCCAGAAGAAACCGTTCCGCGGGTCGATAGGTATTGCCGTCGAGCAGAAGCTCGGCTTCGGGCCTCGCCGGGTCGACTGTTGCCTGCATCGTCGTGTCCACGACCACCCAGGAGCCGGTCGCGGCAATCCGTTTCTTGCGCCCACTTGTGGAGGCGGTGACTTCCGGGGCGATGCGCACATCGTGAACTGTGGCCTCGATCGGGCGACCGGCCACGCGTTGACCGACGCTTCCGCGGACGTCGAACGGCGCGAAGACCTGCGTGGGCATCGGCAGAAAATGCCACACCGTGGCCGCGGCCGCGATCACGCACAGTGTCGCTACCAGACGGAGCACAGCGCGCGGACTGACCGCGCGGCTCATGGTGCGACCTTCACCGGCAACTCGACCTCACCGTACTGGTCGAGGCTTTCGATCCAGCCTTTGCCGTAGTTGACCGAGTATTCGGTGTACTTCTTGTGCCACACGCGCAGCGTGACCGTCTTGCTGTTCGCCTGCAGTCCTTTCTCCGGCACTTTCCAGACGAATGCGACGGTCTCGGTGAGGCCGGGGCCGAGCGCGCTCAGTTGCGATCCGTCGGACATCCGGAACGTATCGAGGAATTGGCTGTCCGGCAGGCCATGCAGGTCGATCTCGTTCCTCAATTGGCCGGGGACGCTGCCGTCGTTGCGGACGGCGGCGACGACACCCAGGTAGTAGTAGCCGGGCGCCGGCGGGCCGACCAGTGTGCCGTTAGCCCGCAGTTCACGCACGGCGGTGGCGCGCTGGATGGTGATCGCGAACTCGCCGTCGTGGAACGGCTCACCGGCTGTCATCGGGGTGACCTTGGTGTTGACGGTGTCCAGCCCGCCGAACGCCGCCGTGGCGGCCAGCACTACGACGACCCCGATCTGCCACATCTGGTGAAACCCCAGCTTGCGTGCCCAGTTCCGGACGCGCCTCGGCGCGGGTTGCGATCCGCCGGGTTCGGCCGCCATGGTCGTGATGCTAACCGGAGCGCGATGCGGCCAGCCGCGCCCTCAATGATCCGACGGTGTGATGCATTGCCTCGAGTTGCTTGGCCACCTGCTCGGGGGCGGTGCCGCCGCGGGCGTTGCGCGCACCGACCGATCCGTGCACCGTCAGTACGTCACGCACGTGCGCGCTGAGCGCGGGATGCGCGTGCGTGAGTTCCTCATCGGTGAGCTCACCCAGCCCGACTCCGCGTGCCTCGGCGGCCCGCACGGCCGCGCCGGCCGCCTCATGTGCCGCCCGGAACGGAACACCCTGGCGCACCAGCCATTCCGCGATATCGGTGGCCAACGTGTAGCCCGCCGGCGCCAGCTCGGCCATCCGCTCGACGTCGAACCGTAGGGTCGACACCAGACCGGCCATCGCCGGCAACAGCATCTCCAGTTGGGCCACCGAGTCGAAGAGGGGCTCCTTGTCCTCCTGCAAGTCGCGGTTGTAGGCCAGCGGTTGGGCTTTCAGCGTCGCCAGCAGTCCGGTCAGGTTCCCGATCAGCCGCCCGGACTTGCCCCGCGCGAGCTCGGCGATGTCGGGGTTCTTCTTCTGCGGCATGATCGAGCTGCCCGTCGACCATGCGTCTGCCAAGGTGACGTAACCGAATTCGGTGGTGCTCCACAGGATGATGTCCTCGGCGAGCCGTGACAAGTCCACGGCGATCATCGCGAGCACAAATGCCGCCTCGGCCGCGAAATCGCGGGCCGCGGTGGCGTCGATCGAATTATCTGCTGCCGCAACGAATCCCAGGTCTGCTGCGATCGCGTCGGGATCGAGCCCGAGCGACGACCCCGCCAGCGCGCCCGAGCCGTACGGCGACACTGCCGTTCTCCGATCGCAATCGCAGATTCGGTCGACATCACGCAGCAGTGGGTGCGCGTGGGCGAGCAAGTGGTGTGCCAACAACACCGGCTGTGCCGACTGCAGATGCGTCTTGCCCGGCATGACCGCCCCCGGATGGGCCGCCGCCTGCGCCGCCAACTCCCCCACCACGGCCAGCACGCCGTCGGCCACTCTGCGCAGCGCGTCGCGCAACCACATCCGGAACAGCGTGGCGATCTGGTCGTTGCGTGACCGGCCGGCCCGCAGCCGGCCGCCGAGATCCTCCCCGACCCGGTCGATCAATCCGCGCTCGAGTGCGCCGTGGACGTCTTCATCGGTGGGGATCGGCCCGAAGCTGCCGGCGGCGATGTCCTCGGCGAGGCTGTCCAGCCCCGCCAGCACGCCGTCGCGCTGGTCCTCACTCAGCAGGCCGGCCTGAAAAAGCACCTGTGCGTGGGCCTTCGACGCTGTGACGTCGTACGGGGCCAGCACCCAGTCGAAGTGCGTGGATCGGCTCAGAGCCGCGAGTTCGGCGGACGGTCCGTCGGCGAACCGCCCACCCCACAGCGCACCCTCGTTGGTGCTCACGTATCGAGGTCCCGGCGAGCCGAGATGCGTGACGAGAGGCCATGCACATGCACGAAACCCTTCGCGCTGGACTGGTCGAAGGTGTCGCCTTCGTCGTAGGTCGCCAGGTTGAAGTCGTACAGCGACTCTGCGCTGCGCCGACCGTTCACGGCAATGTGCCCGCCGTGCAACACCATTCGGATCTCCCCGGAGACGTGCTCCTGGGTCTTGGCGACGAACGCCTCGAGCGCCGACTTCAGCGGCGAATACCACAGCCCGTCGTACACCAACTCGGCCCAGCGTTGATCGATGGTGCGCTTGAACCGGCCCAATTCGCGTTCCAGCGTGACGTGTTCGAGTTCGGTGTGCGCGGTGATCAGCGTCATGGCGCCTGGCGCCTCGTAGATTTCGCGACTCTTGATGCCGACCAGGCGGTCCTCGACGACGTCGAGCCGGCCGACTCCCTGCGCGCCGGCGCGGGCGTTGAGTTCTCCGATCGCCTGCAGGACGGTGACCCCGCGGCCGTCGATCGAGACGGGAACTCCCCGCGCGAAACCGACGATCACCTCGTCAGGCGTGGACCAGTTGAGCGTCGGGTCTTCGGTGTAGTCGTAGACGTCCTTGGTCGGCGCATTCCACAGATGCTCCAGGAAGCCGGTCTCGACGGCCCTGCCCCAGACGTTCTGGTCGACGGAGAACGGCGAACGCTTGGTCACGGTGATCGGTATGTCGTTCTCCTCGGCGAACGCGATCGCCTTCTCCCGTGTCCATGCGTAGTCGCGCACCGGCGCGAGAACCTCGAGATCCGGTGCCAGCGAGCCGAATCCGACCTCGAAGCGCACCTGGTCGTTGCCCTTGCCGGTGCAACCGTGCGCCACGGTGGTGCCGCCGTGCTCGCGTGCCGCGGCAACCAGGTGCTTCACGATCAGCGGCCGACTGATCGCCGACACCAGCGGATAGCGGTCCATGTAGAGCCCGTTGGCCGTGATGGTCGGAAGGCAGTATTCGTCAGCGAACTCGTCGCGGGCGTCGATCACCACCGCCTCGACCGCGCCGCAGTCGATGGCGCGCTGCCGTACCACGTCCATGTCCTCGCCGCCCTGGCCGAGGTCGATGGCCACGGCGACGACTTCACGTCCGGTTTCTTTGGCGATCCAGCTGATGGCCACCGACGTGTCCAAGCCGCCGGAGTAGGCCAGGATGACTCGGTCGGACATCAGTTGTCTCTCTTCGCTATTGGCTCTTCGCTCAAGAGGCTCATCGCCGCGCAAGCGCTCATCGGATGTTGTCTCCTTGCTGTTTTCGGGCTTACCGCAGCTCATCGAAGCGGGCCGCGAGTTCGGTACCGGTCATCGGGTCGCGCGCAACGACCAGTATCGTGTCGTCCCCGGCGATGGTGCCGACGACGTAGGGCAGCGCGGCGCGGTCGATCGCCACCGCCAGATAGTGTGCGGCGCCGGGCGGGGTGCGCAGCACCGCCAGGTTGGCGCTGGCGTCGCTGGACACCAGCAGCTCTCCCAGCAGTCGGGAAAGCCGTTCCGTCCCACCGGAAACCCCTCGCACCGGGCTGCCGTCTTCGGGGACGACGTATGCGCCCGCGCCGCCGTCGGCACCGCGCAATTTGACCGCGCCCAACTCCTCCAGGTCGCGCGACAGGGTCGCCTGGGTGGTCTCGATGCCTTCGACAGCCAGTGCCGCGGCGAGTTCGCTTTGACTGCGCACCGCCCGCGACGACAGGATCGCCACGATGCGCGCCTGCCGGCCCGCGCGGGTAGTGCTGATTTCCGGTGCGTTCACTGGCTGCGCTCCAAGAGCCATGCCAGCAGGGCCTTTTGAGCGTGCAGCCGGTTTTCGGCCTCGTCCCACGCCGCGCTGTGCGGACCGTCGATCACCTCGTCGGTGATCTCCTGACCGCGATGCGCCGGAAGGCAGTGCAGCACAACGGCGTTCGCATCGGCGTGGCCGAGCAGGGCGTCGTTGACCTGGAACGAGACGAAGGGACCCACCCGGTCCATTCCGTCGCTCTCCTGCCCCATCGACGTCCAGGTGTCGGTGACCAGAACGTCGGCGCCGTCTGCGGCCGCCTCCGCCGCGGTGGTGACGGAGACGGTCGCGCCGGTCTCGCGGGCGCGTGTTTGCGCGGCGGCGACGACGACGGGATCGGGTGCGAATTCGTGTGGCGAGGCGATGGTCACGTCGATGCCCGCGGTGACGCCGCCAAGCAGGAGCGAATGCGCCATGTTGTTCGCGCCGTCACCGAAGTAGGCCAGCCGCAGACCTGCCAGCCGGCCCTTGCGTTCGGCGAGAGTCTGAAGGTCGGCCAGCACCTGGCACGGGTGGAACTCGTCGGACAGCGCGTTGATGACGGGCACGGTGGCGGTGGAGGCCATCGCGACGAGCCTGTCCTGGCCAAAGGTTCGCCACACGATCGCATCGACGTAGCGCGACAGCACGCGCGCGGTGTCTTCCAGCGTTTCGTCGCGGCCCAGCTGGGTGGCCCGGGCGTCGACGACGACGGCGTGCCCGCCGAGTTGCGCGATGCCGAGTTCGAATGAGAACCGGGTCCGCGTGGAGTTCTTGTCGAAGATCACCGCCACTCCGCGTGGGCCGTCCAGCGGGCGTCGGCTGAACGGGTCCTTCTTCAGCTCGGCGGCCAGGTCCAGCACCTCGGCCTGTTCGGCGGGTGTCAGGTCGTCGTCGCGCAGAAAGTGCCTCATGCTCACCCCTGTGCTCTTCGCGCAAGCGACTCATCGCGCCCCTTTTCGAGCACATCGGGCAGCGCGGCCAGGAATTCATCGATCTGGGCTTCGGTGATGATCAGCGGCGGTGTGAGCCGGATGATGTCGGGCGCCGGTGCGTTGAC
>DATBFF010000110.1:0-8025 GCA_036558625.1 Mycobacterium sp.
TCACCTTCCACGAACTGCCAGCCGAGTTGTTTCGCCACTAGCAGCGCGATGGTTGACTTGCCGCTGCCCGCCACTCCCATGATGATCAATGCGGTGGGACCCATTCGACAAGTGTGCACATTCACGCGCGCGGACACCTGAGGAACTGGCGTAGCGTTCGGCTAGCTGGTCGGGAGCATCCCGCCTAGCGCTGGACGCCCCCGGCGCGCCGCAGATCTCCGCTGTGGGCTAGCCGAACTCGCCCGCGCGGACTGCCTCGACAAACGCGTGCCACTCGAGATTCGAGAATCGTAGGCGGGGACCGTCTGGTTGCTTGGTGTCGCGTAGCACATACTCACCGTTGATACGCGCGACCTCTACACAGTTCCCGGTTTCGCAGCGACTGCTCCGTCGCCAGTCAAACTCCTTTGGCGTGTCCACTGTGGTCCTCCGATTACTCGGGCGGATCTTCAGTGTGACTCGCTTCACTCGAATTGTCGACTCGTTTGTAACACTTCGCTGAATGAGACAGCCTGTCCACCCCTCGGGCGTGCACCCGATGACATCTGGCTGCCAGCACAAAGGTCGACGAGCTGTTCATCCGGCGGCAGAAGAATGGTCGGAATCCCGGCCGAGATGTGTCACCACATCGGACAGTTAGTGACGTGTCCGACGGCTCGCTCCGCCGACTACAGTCGTGCCTCGTTCAACTCGACGCGCATGTTCGGGTCGAGTGGTGCCTTGTCGAGCAGCCAACCCAGCCATTGTTCGAGGCCGGCGACGAGCCGCATCGAGCGGGGGACGCACACGAGGCGCCGCGGCCGTTCGATGACCTGCCAAACCGCCTCGGCGACACGTTCGGCTTGGATCTTTCGTGGCTCGCGCGGAATCCGTTTAGAGCGCGCCGCCATGCTGTCGAAGAACTCGGTCTCTACGTCGCCGCAGCGCAGGAGGCTGACGTGAACACCGCTGCGGCGAAGCTCGCGGTAGACGGCGGTGCTATGTGCGGCGAGAAACGCTTTCGTTCCGGTATACATCGCGAGCCCGGGGAAGTGCACGTGCGCTCCGCCCGAGCCGATGTTGACGATGTGGCCGCGGCCGGCCGCGAGCATATGTGGAAGCACGAGGCCGCTGAGGTGGATCGGCGCGGCGGCGTTGAGCTCGATCATGGTGTGGGCATCCGCCCACGGCATCGCGGCGAACGCGCCGTAGTAACCTTGGCCGGCGTTGTTGACGAGTACGCCGACGGGACCGAGGTCGCCGGTGATCTGTGTGATGACTCGTTCCCGGGCCACCACATCGATCAGATCGGCGGGGTACGCGGCGGCCGCACCGCCGTTCTCCGCGATTTTGGCGGCGACTTCGGTGAGCCGGTCGGCGCGGCGGGCCACCAACGCGACGGTGAATCCGCCGCGGGCTAGTCGTAGCGCGGTTGCCGCGCCGATGCCGCTGGACGCGCCAGTGACGACTGCAATGTGGCTCGTGCTGGGTGCGTTGTCGGGCCGAGGGTCGGCGGGCCGAGTGTCATGAGGTGTCATCGGTGTCTCCAACGGGTGCCAGGCGGGCTGGTGGAGGTTCGCGGGACCTATCGAAAATGACATGTCGAAACGCGCATGTCAAGACGTACATGTTATCTTCGCCCTATAGGTCGTCGAAGGGGCGGGTTGGGTGTCGCTGCGCTACGCGTTGTTGGGGCTGCTGGCCGAGGAGCCAGCAAGCGGGTACGACCTGACGAAGAAGTTCGAGCGCGTCCTGCAGCGCTATGCCTGGCACGCCCAGCACAGCCAGATCTATCCGGAGCTCAACCGGATGTCGGACGACGGCCTGATCGCCGTGGTCGCCGAAGGCGCACGAGGTCGCCGTACGTATGCCATCACCGACGCCGGCCGAGCCGACCTGCGGCACTGGATGGTCAACCCACCCGACGTGATCGTGGTGCGTAACGAGTTCGTACTGCGGCTGTTCCTACTGTCCACACTGGACCCGACCGAGGCGCGCCGGCTCCTGGAACTCGTCGCCGCGGCCAACGCCAAGCAACTGGACGAGCTGCGGGCCAACGTCGCCGCGTTCGACGCCGCCGCCGACCCGTCGGCCGGGTTGCCTCTGCAACGACTCGTCGCCGAATTCGGGCTGCGGTCCTTCCAGATCCTCGCCGAATGGGCGGGCTGGGCCATCGAACGCATCGACCAGACCGAGAAGATGCCAACGACCGACCCGGATGCGCTTAAACCGAAGTAGCGCACGGCCCAGATGAGCGACGGGCAGCCACGGTCGCGGCGACGTCGGGGTTGCAGCGTAACTTGGCTATTGGCCGTACCCAACCCGGCGAGGCCGTGCGAGCGGGTAGTCGTGTCAGCTATCCATCGTGTGAATGACACGTCGGGACCAGTACAACCGCCCGTAACGCTCGGCGGTGTACGGCTCCAAGATGCCGAGGTTAACCAACGACGCGATCGCGTCACGGTTGGCCTGGTTAGACCGGCCGTATCGCCGGTGCGAATCCGCGATCGATAGCAGCGGGTATGCAATGAGGTCGTACGCGATTTCGAGTGCGAGCCGGGCGCGTGGCAAGGCCGTGCGCACGGTCGCGCCGAACTCATCACGCAGCGCTAGAAGCCGCAGAATTCGTTCGTGGCCCGACCGCGACTCCGCGATCACGGCCCGCGCAAAGAACTCGATCCACGGCGCCCAGTCTCCAGTCGCGCTCACCTTGAGCAGGTGATCGCGATAATCGCTGGCTCGGTCCTTGAGCCACGGCGACACAGACAGGACGGGCAAGCGCAGCGCCCCATCCTTGACCATCTGAAGCAGTGCGACGAGCCTGCCGAGCCGACCGTTCCCGTCGGTGAAGGGATGCAGCGCCTCGAATTGGTAGTGAGCCATCGCGACTCGAGCGATCAGGGGAATGCCAACCGCCGGATCAGCGTCGGTGATCCAATCAAGCCAGCGCAGGCACAGACCGAAGAGCTGGTCACCCGGGGGCGGCGGGATGAAGCGTGCCTCTCTCACACGCCGGTTCTTCGCACCGATAAACACCTGAGTAGTTCTGATCGCGCCGGCGTCGTCTCCGTCGCTTTGGTTGTCGGCAACGATCATTGCCTGGAGCGCGGACAGCATCGTCCAGGTGATCGGCCGGTCGACGATCCATTCGTACGCAACCTCGGCCGCTCGGGCATAGTTGAGGACCTCCCGAACATTCGGCGCGACATCTGCCTTCTGTTCCTCCGCGGGGAGGGCCTCGGCTGCAAAGAGCTCGGTGAGGTCTGCGTACGTGCCCTCGAGAGCTGACGTTCCGATTGCCTCTCGACGCGTCGCGACTCGAGCGATGAGTTGCGGGTTCGGGATCAGATTTGCCGCCATGTCGAGGCGCCCGAGTTCCGCCATTGCGTCGCCGACCGTCATCCACACCGAGGGCGGCAGTGCCACGGCGTTGGGTAGGTCATCTGGGATGAAGGCGTGAGCGTCGTAGGCCTCACCAAACCGCGCGTCGAAGCCCGATATGGGAACCAGCGTCCCGATTGACGATCCTTGAAGCGTCGACATAACTTGGGTTGTATGACGCGAAAACCCGGTTTCGAGTCCGAAACTTGGAATTACAGCCCTGGAATCCAAGCCTCAGACACAACGGCGAAGTACGTCTGTTCGATCGTGTTGATCGGTGTGGATCGGACCGGAGGCTCGGCGTCGAGGTTCGCCTTCGGCGACCGGAACGGCACCCGGACTAATCGTCGTGGCGTTCACTAGATGGTTGGCACGCCACGCGACTGCAGGCGAGTTCAGCGCGGCCGCGCTCGCGACCGTCGCCGTGATGCCGCTCCCGTCACCGTTCGGCGTCAACGACGTCACACGGTCGGCTGGCGCAACATGAGCGTTGTCATAGTCGACGATTTGGCGCATCGCAGCTTCTAGTTCGCCACGTGTGTGAAGTGCTGGTAGCACGGTTGCGGTCATTCCGCTCGGAGGTACGCGAGAGCGGTCGCGACGTTCGCGGGCAAGGCGCCCTTCCAGTACCACGTGAAGTGGTTGTTCGGCTCATCGACGACGACACCCGCGAAGCCCCCTGATGTTGATGACTTGTGTGGGGTCTAGCGCCCACCGGCCAGCTCCAACCCGAGGTGGCCACATTGGTCAGTCCACCCACCGCGGCGCCAGCTAGCACCGATATCGCGGCCGGGAGTCCATGCCGGCGTCCAGGGCTGCGAGGCATGGCGAGGCGAGCGATGGGCATGCCGCACACCCCACCACAGCCCGACAGTCTGTCGCTATAACGAAAACAGCCAGTCACGCTCTCCGCCCGGTATGCCGAACCGTGCAACCACGTGCGGGCGACAGCCGCAAGCAGGCGAAGACCGCGAGGGTGCTGACGAGGCGATGCCCCGAGGCACACCGAATCGGTAGTAAACCTTCCGCCGCTCCGTCTTCATTAGTAGATGCAAAAGGGAGGCATGAGTGAAGCGGGTCGACGAGGACGAGTACCGGGCGTATGTCATGGCCCGGATGGACCGCTTGCAACGCGCCGCGTACCTGCTGTGCCGGGATTGGCACACAGCCGAGGACCTGGTGTCGGTCACCATCGGGAAGCTGTACCGCAACTGGTCCCGGGCACAGCAGGCGAACAGCCTCGATGCGTACGTTCAGACGATTCTGATGCGCTCGTGGCTGGACGAGGCGCGCCGGCCATGGCGCCGCGAGCGGGTCACCGACAACATGCCGGACCTGCCGGCACCCGACCGGTCCGACGTCATCGACCGGCTGTCGCTCATCGATGTGCTGTCGGAGTTGTCGCCACGCCGCCGCGCGGTAGTGGTCTTGCGCTTCTACTTCGATCTGTCGGTGCAGGAGACCGCCGAGAGGCTGGGCTGCTCGCCAAGCACCGTCATGAACCTCAGCTCACAGACGCTCGAGGCGATGCGGAATCGAGCAGCCGCTATTAACCAGATGACAGAGGAGATCTCGTCGTGATGAGCAATCAGGAGCTGCTGGACAACGAGATGGGGTCGCCACCGTCGGTGGTGGACGTCGAGAAGGTCATCGCGAACGAGCGGCGCAGAGTGCGTTACCGACGGCTCGGTGCCGCTGGCGTCTTGGCCGCCTCGGCCGTCGCGCTCGCCCTCGTGGTGTCGGCGCTGCCAAACTCCGGAGCCGCCACGCAGGCCAGGGTCGGCACTAAGCCCAGGCCAACGGCGACCGTGTCGCCGAATCTCGTGACGCAAAGCGATGCGGAAGCTCTCTTGGGTGGGTTCCTGATTGCGTGCGAAGATCCGACGACCTATGCCCTCGCGGGGCATGGTGTGCCCTGCCCCAAGGTGGAGCGGGGCCGCATCTACGACGTGGACGGACATTATTGTGCCGATGATTGGCACCTGGTCTCATCTCAACTCGTTGATACCAAGCCGAACCTTGAGAAATATAGGCCTCTGCAGTCGATCGATGGCGTGATACTAAAGACGACACGGACACCTATCAGGCTCATCGATCCCGCCTATTCACAGCAGCACTTTGGTGGACAGTATTACTACATCCAGATTGGTGTGATCCTGCCGCCACAACAGATCTCCCCTGGAAAGCATTCGTTGCGCCAGTTCACTGCGGACCACAGTTTCGACAGGCAGATTCCGTTTACGATTGATCGGTCAGGGACGGGTGTTTGCGCTGATTCGTAGGAATCTCAGCGTTGGCTCCCTTCTGCGGAGCGGGAACGGATGTCACGAAGCAGGGAGCGGACCGTTGACACATGCACGTGTGAACGGTCCGCTTCCTGGTTGCCTACGCTATTCGTAGCGTAGTGAGATGATGCCTTGGGCCGGTTAGCGCGCCGGAGGTACTCATCTTCGTTCGACTCAATCATGAGTTTATGCAATATCACGACACTGATCGTCACGGTGGTGATCACTGCCGCGCCCGAATAAGACCGGGACGTTCTGCCACTCCATGTTGTCGTCAGCTATCCACCATCTGAATGACCGTCGGGACCAAGCCCCTGTCCAAAGGGTCACGTCGGCCTACGTTCCGGTGAGCGGAACGGCGCCCGGACTAATCGTCGTGGCGATCACTAGATGGTTGGCACGCCACGCGACCGCCGGCGAGTTCAGCGCGGCTGCGCTCGCGACCGTTGCCGTTATGCCGCTCCCGTCAACGTTCGGACTCAGCCCCGTGACGCGGTCGGCTGGCGCGACGTGGGCGTTGTCATAGGCGACTATCGCGCGCATCTCGGCTTCTAGCTCGCCGCGGTCGTGTAGAGCCGGCAGCACCGTCGCGGTCATCCCGTTGGGAAGGTTGGCGAGCGCGGCCGCGTTCGCCGGCAGCGGCCCCTTCCAGTACAACGTGAAGTGGTTGTTGGGCTCGTCGACGACCACACCGGCGAAGCCGGGGATGTTGACCTTCGGGTTCATGTCGTCGAGGAGCGGGTCGAGGACGTCGCTGATCGCATTGCCGTTGGCCATGTTGGTGAGGTGCTCGGCGGTGACTCCGGCCAGCGGCCACGGACTCGCGGGGCTCGTATCGCCCTGTGCCGTTTCCCCCGCCGCGCCGGGCGTATCGCCCTGTGCCGTTTCCCCCGCCGCGCCGGGCGTATCGCCCGGCGCCGGTTCCCCCGCCGCGCCGGAACCTTGGACGGTGAGCATGAAGAGCACGAAACCTGCGGCCAGGCCGGCCGCCACCAGTCTCTGAGGGTTCATGGCTTGGCCCCTCCTCAGGCGTGCGTGGAGTTGGAAGCGCTGGGTCCCGGGTGGGCGCTGCAGTAGTCGGAGACGATCTTCATCGTGGCCAATCGTCGCGAGTTGAGTTGCTGCCGCGGCATTGATCATGCTGTCAAGCTGAGATGCTTTCACCAGATCACGGTAGCCACTGATCAACTGAACCTGCGTGCGGCCGATCGGAACTCCTGGGCCGTGCTTAGCTAGCAGTCCCCAAACAGATGGCTCCGAAATGCGATCAGCGGCCCTGCCGAAGTTCACTGGGCAGAACTGCTGAACTAGCACACTCACTGTGGCCAGGGGCGGGGTCGAACCGCCGACCTTCCGATTTTCAGTCGGACGCTCGTACCAACTGAGCTACCTGGCCGCAAATAAAAACGCGGTCCTGACGGGACTTGAACCCGCGACCTCCGCCTTGACAGGGCGGCGAGCACTCCAACTGCTCCACAGGACCTAGCTCGGCTAGCAGGATACCAACCTGCCGCGCCGTGCCCCCAACGGGATTCGAACCCGTGCTACCGCCTTGAAAGGGCGGCGTCCTAGGCCTCTAGACGATGAGGGCGGCTCCGCCATCATCGCACAACGCGATGCGGGCGGCTGAGGCACTCATCCGGCCCCGCCGGGAAGCCTGCAAAGCATACGCGACCCACCTACCGCCATCAAACGACAAGAAATCGACGGCGTCCGGCGGCGACATCGCCGACCGCCACCGACGACCGCCACCGATTACCGTCGATCAGCGTCGGTCGGGCGCGTCACCGTCGGTCGGCGCTCCCGAGGGCGAAGGCGTGGGCGCAGGCGATGGTGCCGGCTTACCCGGATCGACTGCGACCGTACGCGCCGTCGGCAGCGCGATCAGGTGGAAGTCGTCCTTCAGCTCCGGCAGCACAGCGCGCAGCGCGGCGATGGTCTCGGTCCGGTCGCCGCCGGCGTCGTGCATGAGCACGATGGAACTGCGGTGTGTCTTGGTCAGGACGGTCTTTTCGATCGCGGGTACGCCGGGCCGCCGCCAGTCGTTGGTGTCCACTGACCAGTAGAGCGGCCGCATGCCGAGTAGCTCGCTGACTCGTACGGTCGTCGGGGTGAAGTTGCCGCCAGGGTTGCGGAAATACGCCATCGTCGCAGACGAGTCGATCCGGTGTACGGCATCGATCGTCTTCTGCAGGTTGGCGGCGATGTACTGCGGCGTGTGCGTACCCAGCTTCTCGTCGTGGTCCCAACTGTGATTGCACAATGTCATGCCGTCGTCGATCATCCGCCGGACCACCGACTGGTACGCGTGGATCTGACGACCGATCAGGCAGAACGTCGCCTTCACGTGGGCCTGCTCGAGGATGTCGAGGATCTGCGA
>DATBFF010000111.1:0-10018 GCA_036558625.1 Mycobacterium sp.
GGAAGAACGAGTCGCCGGTCAGCACCCGCTCTCCGTGATCCACCAGCCAGTTGTACAGCTGGACCTGCTGGTCTGCGGTCGGGTGCAGGTCATCCCATACGTCGGCACCGCGTCCGGACGGCCGCAGCCGGGTGATCCGCAGTGTGGCGCCGTAACGCGTTGCCAGAGCAGCGAATTCGTCGAGCTGCCCGACGTTGTGGCGGGTCACTACGACGGATATCTTGGCGTCGGTGAAGCCGGCGGTGGCGAGGCGATCCAACGCGCGCAATGCCATGTCGTAGGAGCCTTGACCACGGACCGCGTCGTTGACGTCAGCTGTGGCGCCGTCCAGGGAGATCTGCACGTCCACATAGTCGCTTGCCGCGAGCCACTGTGCCCGTGCCGGCGTGATGCGGACACCGTTGGTGGAGAACTTCACCCCGACGTGATGCTCGGTGGCGTAGTCGACGAGCTCCCAAAAGTCCGGGCGCACAGTAGGTTCGCCGCCGCCGATATTGACGTAGAAAACCTGCATCCGCTCGAGCTCGTCGATCACGTCCATGCACTGGCGCGTGGTGAGCTCGCGCGGATCGCGCCGGCCTGACGACGACAGGCAATGTACGCACGCAAGGTTGCAGGCGTATGTCAGTTCCCACGTCAGACAAATCGGTGCGTCGAGGCCGTGCTCGAACCGCTCGACCAACCGGGGAACCGCCGTCATGCCGGCTCCTCGTCAACTGCTCTTCGCGCAAGCGGCTCATCGGCCGTCACCAGCATGTTGGAATCGGCGAGAACCTTCAGCGCATGCATGTAGGGCCGCTCTGTACCGGCCTCAATTCCCGCCGCACGGCAAGCCGACCGGGCGTTCGTGTGCTCAGCCAGGGACTGGACGATGGTCAAAATCGCGCGGTCCTTCAAGAACGACAGCTTGCGCGTGCCGAAGTGATAGAGCAAAGCGCCGAACGGCTCGGGCCGCACCGCCACTTGGGGGTGCAATCGCCACGGGAGCGCCGGGTCGAAGGGCACCTCAGTAGACCCCGCACATCCCGTCGATCGATACTTCCTCGACCAAAGTCTCGGTGACGAGCTCGTCGTCGTGTACTTGGTCGTTCGGTTCCATCGCTGCTCCCCTTCCGGTCGGGTCTCGACAGATCGCTGTCGATTGGCCAGAATATGGCATCGAGTGCCGAAATGGAAGGGCGGGGTGGCGGTGGTCGAGTCTCGGGTGGGCCGGCGGCGGTCGACCACGCGGCAAGAGATAGCCGACGTCGCGATCGAGCTCTTCGCCCAGCGCGGGTTCGACGAGGTCAGCGTCGATGACGTCGCCGAGGCGGCTGGGATCGCCCGCCGGACCCTCTTCCGCTACTACCCGTCGAAAAACGCGATCCCCTGGGGCGAGTTCGACTCGCATCTGCACCATCTGCGCCGACTGTTCGCCGCCGTGGACCCGTGCACGCCCACCGAGCAGGCCTTGCGTGATGCGCTGTTGTCGTTCAACACCTTTGACGCTGCCGAACTGCCCCGACATCGCCTGCGAATGCAGGTGATTCTGCGCACTGCGGAGCTTCAGGCCTACTCGCTGACCATGTACGCGGGCTGGCGCGACGTGATCGCGGAGTTCGTCGCGGCGCGCAGCGGAACCAAGCCCGACGGCCTCGTCCCGCAGACAGTCGCATGGGCGATGCTCGGGGTGGCACTGTCGGCCTACGAGCACTGGCTGGCCGACGAGTCCGTGTCGTTGACGCAAGCGCTCGGCGACGCCTTCGACCTCATCTTCTAGCCCGTTATCGCGCGACCGTGCGTGTCTGCTGGCCGACACGCCGCAATATCGCCGGAGTCTGCGCACGCTCGTCGCAAAGAAAAGTGACGGATTCGGGCGTCCTGCGACGACGATAGAGGTGTGAGCGCCGAATCACGTCCGCCCGACGCTCCGGGCGCACTTCTTGCGCTGTACGACCAGGCGCTGCCCGCGGTGTACGGATACTTCGTGCGCCGCTGCCCCGACCGCAGCACAGCCGAGGATTTGACCTCGGAGACGTTTCTCGCCGCGATGGACAGCGCCCGCCGCGACGACGCGCCGAGCATCACGGTGCCATGGCTGATGGGAGTAGCCAAACACAAACTGGCAGACCATTTTCGGCGCCGACATCGGCATCCGATCCCTGTCGCCGACCCGCCCGAGCCCGACGACCCGGCGGACACGTGGGACGCCGAGCTCGACCGCATGGTGGCCGAGGCGACGCTGGCGCGGCTGTCGGAGCCGCACCGCGCCGTGCTGACACTGCGCTACATGGACGACTGCTCGGTCGGCGAATGCGCACAGCTCATCGGCCGAACCGTGCACGCCACTGAGGCGCTGCTGGTGCGGGCACGACGGGCATTTCGGAACCACTACGAGGAAGGGGGTGCACGATGACCCAGCCTGACCCACTGACAGTCCTGCGCACCGATGACCTTCCGGTACAACCGGATCCAGCCTTTGCGGCACGTCTGCGGGCTCGGCTGGAGTCCGCCCTGTCCCTGCCCGCAGGAACCGAAGGAGTCGAGATGAGTGGAACCGCACAGGCGATCGCCGAAATGGGCCAACCCGTCGATACGCCGGCCCCGCCGCGTCCGGCAGCGCTGCCGTACCTTGCCGTCGCGGACGCGCGGCGGGCCATCGCCTGGTATGGCGAAGCTTTCGGCGCCGTCGTGGTCGGTGCGCCGGTTGTGATGGACGACGGACGCATCGGCCACGCCGAGCTTTCGATCGGCGACGGGGTGCTCTACCTTGCCGACGAGTATCCGGAGCTTGGGCTGAGAGCGCCTGCACCCGAGGCGGTTTCGGTGAGCCTCATGTTGCACGTGCCGGACACTGACGTTGCACTTGCGCGAGCACGGGACCACGGCGCCGTCGTGCAGCGCGAGAGCTACGAAGACTACGGGAGCCGCAACGCGACGATCGTCGATCCGTTCGGTCACCGCTGGATGCTCAGCGGCCCAGCCTCTGCGGAGGCCATAAGGCACGGCGACATCGGGTACGTCTCGGTGTGGACACCCGATGCCGACCGCGCGGCCGCGTTCTACGGCCATGTACTGGGCTGGACCTACGAGCCGTCGACCCATCGGGTCACCAACACCGCTGAGCCCATCGGCTTGTTCTCCGTCGACGGGCCGCCCACGCTGTTCTGCTGCTACGCGGTGGCGGACCTTGGCGTCGCCGGCCGGGCGATCGTCGACGCCGGAGGACGGGTGGGCGAGCAGCGGGAGTTCGAGTACGGGACGCTCCTCGACGCGACCGACTCCTCGGGTGCGGCGTTCGCCGTGTTCCGGCCCGGCAGGTACACACCGCGTCCGCCAATCAATGGCGCCGGCCCGGGCGAATTATCCTATGTCACTTACGAAGTCGCCAGTGCGCCCGCATTCCGCGACTTCTACGGAGATGTCCTGCGGTGGTCCTTTGAGCCCGGGCGCATCGAGGACGGCTGGCAGATCACCGGAACGCATCCGATGGCAGGCGTCGCCGGTGGCAGCACTCAGGCGGCGACGGTGCCGATGTGGACGGTGGCCGACATCGACGACGCCGTGCAGCGGGTCCGTCAGGCCGGCGGCAGCGTGATCCAGAAGCCGACCCGGCAGCCCTACGGCGTGATGGCGGAGTGCCGCGACGACCAGGGTGGCCGCTTTTACCTCGGCGAGTTGTAGCTCTCGCCGCCCGGCGAGCGTGCGTGAAATTCGGCGTTGCACCGGCGTGTCGGGCAGCAGACACGCACGCTCGCGGTACGGGGGGGCTACTCGAGGACGCTGGCGATCGGGGCGCCTTCGGCGATCTTGGCCCGGGTTTTCATCACCGCCCCGGGCATACCACCGCCGACCACTCCCGCCACCACCCCGTCGCGTTCGTAGTACGCCAAGAACCTCCGACCGTCGTCCTTGACCAGATGCACGACGTCGTCGGCCTCGGGCTCACCCAGGCACTGAATCTTGATGTCGTACTGGTCACTCCAGAAGTACGGCACGACAACAGGTTTCGTCTCGAGCTCCTTGCCGATCAACGACGGCACCATCACCCGGGCCTGCTCTGCGACGTTGCTCCAGTGTTCCACCCGCGATTGGTGTCCGGACGCGGTCTGCCAGGACGCCACGTCGCCGAGCGCCCACACGTGCGCGATGCTGGTCTTTCCGGCGCGGTCGCACACGACGCCGTTGTCGACCGCGACGCCGCTGCCGTCGAGCCAGTCGGTGGCCGGTCGTGACCCGATGCCGACGACAACAAGATCAGTGTCGATCTCCGAGCCGTCGGTCAGCACCACCTTGTCCACGCGGGCCTGCCCGCCGACAGCGTCGACACCCGTCCCGGTCCGCAGATCCACGCCCTCGGCGCGGTGCAACCGCGCCACCAGGGCGCCGATCCGCTCACCCAGCACCGACGCCAGCGGCTCGGGCTGCGGCTCCACCATGACGACGGACAGGCCCAGTCCACGCAAGCTGGCCGCCACCTCACACCCGATGAACCCGGCCCCGACGACCACGGCGCGCCGCGCGGTTGCGGCCTCTTCACGCAGTGCCATGGTCTCGTCGAACGACCTCAGGACATGGATGCCGGGAAGGTCGGGAAATGACGGAATGCGCCGCGGCACAAGGCCTGTCGCGATTACCAGTTCGTCATACTCCAGCGTTGTACCGGCGTCCAGCGTCACCGTGCGCGCTGCGGTGTCGAGTTGACGCACCGCCGACCCGAGCAGCAGCTCGATGTTGTTCTCGTCGTAGAAGTCGCGCGGCTTGAGTACCGTGTCCTCGAGTTCGCTACGCAACACCTGCTTCGACAGCGGTGGACGGTCGTAGGGCAGGTGGACCTCGTCGCTGACGATCGTGATCGCGCCGTCGAACTCGGAGCGCCGAAGCTGCTCGGCCGTGCGTGCCGCCGCCAGCCCCCCGCCGACGATGACTATCCGTTTGCTCATTTTAGGTTTCATACACGATCGGGCGGCGCTGGTGTGAGTCAGTACTTGAGCACGCCCCGGTCGACGGGAACCTGCACACCGGACAGGGTCGCGGAGCCGTCCCCTGCCAGCCACGCGACGACGTCGGAAACCTCTTCGGCCGTCATGAATTCGTTGCGTGTGCGGGTGCCGCCGTGATCGGTCGGGTGCAGCGGCATCGGCGCGAAGCTGTGCAAGAAGCTCGGATGGCTCTTGAACAGCTGCATCATCGCTTCCGGCTCGATCATCGGGGTGTCGATCGAGTACGGGTGGATCGAGTTCACGCGGATACCGAACTCGCCGACCTCCAGAGCGAGGGTGTTCGTCAGTGCCGTCAGCCCGTGTTTGGACGCCGCGTAGTGCCCGTTGCCGGGTGTGGCCTTCAAACCGGCCGACGAGCTGACGACGATGATCGAGCCGCCGTTGCCGGCCTCGATCATGGCCGGGACGACAGCCCGGATGGTGCGCCAGGTGCCCGAGAGGTTCACGTCGATGACGGTGTCCCACTGCTCGTCGGAGAGCTCCCACAGCCGCCCCCAGCTCAGTACCCCCGCGTTGGCGACGAGGATGTCGAGTCGCGCAAACTGTTCGACACCGTCGGCGACGACCTGACGCAGCGCCGCGCTGTCGCGGATATCCACTTGGCGCGCAAGGATTTTACGCCCCGCGGCCTCGACGCCACGAACGGTTTCGTCGAGCTCTTCCGGTGTCGCCGGCGGGTAGGTGATGTGCGCGGCCACGGGCGCGCAGATGTCGACAGCGATGATGTCGGCGCCCTCTTGGGCCAGTCGCACCGCGTGCGCGCGGCCCTGGCCCCGAGCGGCGCCGGTGACGAACGCGACGCGCCCCAGCAGTGATCCCGTTGATGCAGCCACGCGCTCAGGCTAGCAGCGAAACTGGAACGTGTTCTAGGCCGCTCAGATCTCGGAGATGATCTGCGACCTTTTGACCTTGTATTCCTCCTCGGTGACCGCGCCCGTCGCGCGCAGCGTCTCGAGCTCTTGCAGACGCGCCGATATCGACGGTGAGGGCGGGGTGAGAAGCGGCGCGGGCGTGGTGACCGGAGCCGCGGCCGGAGCCGGGCTCGCGGCGGCCGCTGCCGCTGTTTGCGACTGCTGCGCGACCGCGCGTCGCACGACGTTCTGGATCTGCTGGCGCAGCACGGGATTGGACCGGATATCCACCATGTTGTTCAGCGCGATACCGTTGGCTTTGAGCAGGCGCATGATCTCCATCAGCGGCTCCGCTTGGCCTGACAGGTCGTAGGTCTTGTTGTCCTCCGCCACAGTGAACTGCGCAGGCATCAAACCATTCACCAAAGCGCTACGCTCCCAGTCGATTTGGAAGTCGTTGGTGGTGGGGTCGACGAGGAGAACGAGTTTGCGTTGGTTGAAGTTGCCCATCCTTGTCACGGTCGCGAGGACGCGGTCGGAGGCGTCGAACGGGGTCACGCCGGGGGCTGCGACGTGCAGGTTGAGTTTGATCAGCGGCTGGTCGTTGATACGCGTGCCGGTTTCTCCCATGCCGGTGATCTGGGCCAGCGCCAGCACACCGTTCTGCTCCAGTGCCGCGGTCTTGGCGGTCGATTTCGCGCTGTAGTTCGCCAGCGCCAGCGCGATCAGCACGTCGGCCGCGGTGATGAAAAGCCCGACGAAGAACATCCACCTGAGCAGATCTTCTTGGCCGGTGGCGAAATACACGGCCAAGAAGATCGGGCCTACAAGACCGCCGCAGAGCAGCACCATCAACTGGGACTTGAGGTATCGCGCAAACATTGGGCACTCCTCGCTCGCCGACCACCGTAGCGTGTCAGCGTAACCCCAAACACCGCCTCTCGCTGCGATTGTCGGCGTAGGGTCGGGCGGTGATTTCGGTCCGTGCGCGCTGGACGCTGGTCGCCGTGTCGACTGCGTTGTTCTGTGTGCAGATCGACTATTTCGCGATGAATCTGGCTTTGCCCCGGATGGCAGCCGACCTGGGCAGCACGACGACGGATCTGCAGTGGGTCATCAGTGTCTACATGCTGGCACTGGGCGCGTTCATGGTTCCCGCTGGCCGCCTCGGTGACATTTTCGGCCGGCGTCGGGCGCTTCTCGCCGGCGTCGCACTGTTCGGTGTCGCGTCGGTGCTGTGCGCGCTGGCCCCGTCTGCGGGAATGGTCATCGGATTTCGCGTCGTTCAGGGTCTCGGGTCGGCATTGACCTTCCCGGTGTCCATCAGCGTGCTCACCAACGCGTTTCCCGCCGACCGCTCCGGCAAGGCCATCGGAATCGCGTACGGCATAGCCGGTTTGGGCAATGCCGCTGGGCCGCTCATCGGTGGTCTGCTCACGGAAACATTGGGGTGGCGCTCGATCTTCTGGCTCAACGTTCCGTTCACGGTGCTGTCATTGGTGATTGGCGCGCTTAGCATCTCCGAGTCGTCGGACAGCACGGTTCCGCGCCGGATCGATGTCGCGGGATTGGCCCTGATAGTCACGGGCGTCGGGCTTTTCACGCTGGCCTTCGACCGCGCCTCGGCGTGGGGCTGGGCGTCGGGTGCGACGATCGCGACATTCGTGACGTCGATGTTGGCACTCGCTGCGTTCGTCACCGTCGAACGTCGGGTGCGCTGGCCACTGGTGAATCTTTGGCTGGTTCGCAACGCCAGGTTCACGATCATGGTGATCGCCGGTACCGTCGCCAACACCGCATACGGAGTCACGATCTTCTTGTCGACGGTGTATCTGCAGCAGGTGCGTGGGCTGGATCCGTTGATGGCGGGACTGGCGTTTGTGGGCCCGTCGGCAGGGGCCGCGTTGGGAGGCGTGCTGTCCGGCTGGCTGGCGGCGCGACGGCCGCCTGTGCTGGTGATGGGCACGGCCTGCGTGGCTGCGTCCGTGTCGCTCGCCGCGCTGTCTATATCGGCAGGCTGGGTAGCCTATCTGTCCGCGCTGACGGCGGCGGGTTCCACGCTGGGTTTGGTGTATGCGTTCACAACGGTCGCCACCCAAGCCGTCGTGCGCGCTGAGCGTGCCGGCGAAGCCGCCGGTGTGACGCTGACCTCGCTGGTGACGTTTGCCGGTGTGGGCGTGGCCATCTCGGGCACCGCGGTGGAAGTCTTGCAGAAATCCGGTTGGTCGCCCGGTTCCGGAATCGACTTGCTCATCGGCATTCTCGCTGCGGTGCTGCTGCCCGCAGGGGTTGCAGTCGTGTTGATCGCCAGACCGCGCCGCGCCGCATCGGCGTCAAGAGCGTCGACGCCGGCCTGACCCTACTGTCCGTTGCGGTAGGCCCGGCTCAATGTCGGGCATTGATGACGAACTGCCATCCATTTGATCTCGTGCGCGGCCTCAATGCCTCGGGCCAGGCTCGGCGCAGGCGTGTCGGCGATTTTGTCGCGTGTCTTTTGCATCTCGCCGACAGACGAAGCGAAGGGGCCGCCGCTCGGAAACTTTGTTGCTTTGAACGAGTCGATCGCTTCATCCAGGTCATGCAGCATCGACTGCTTGAACTTCGCCGGATCCGACTTCGCGAGCTTCACCTGTTTGGCTTCCGGCGCGAGCACGTCTTCGGCATCCGATCCGGCGATCGTCTGGCAGACCGCCCGGCCCGCGCCCCGCAACACGTGCGGTGTCGCCGCCACCCTGGCGGCATCTGCCGAGGAGCCCAAACCCGCTCGCTCCCAGCCGCTTTGCATGCCACAGATCGCCTTCGCAAAGGCTGCGTCGCCGCCGGAGGGAACATCTCGGTACACCATCTCGAGGAGCTTTTGTTTGAACGCCCCCGGCGACGGCGTCGGCAGCCCGGGCAGCAGCTGAGCCATCTTCTTGTACATCTCCTCGCCCATTTCGGCCATGGTCTTCTTCTCGCCGGTGGCCGGATCGGTGATCTCGAGCTTGAGTTGCGCGTCGACAATCTCTTCCGGTGTCGAGTTCGGCCCGTGCGCGTCAACGCATCTGGGCCCGGCCAGACTGAAGATGTCAAAACGGGGAGCGCCACCGACGGAACAACTGCTCACCATGGCGCACAGCGCCAGCGCGGCGGCACCCCTGATCAGCCTGTTACCCCCACGCATCTGTCCGATGCTAGTGGACGGCGCACGGGCCTGTTCGGCCGCCTTACGGGATCGCCGAAATCGAGATCAGGGTCGTTGTTATGCCAAATTTACGACCGTCACGCAGATCTCGGCGCGCAGCCGACAAGAGCAAAGCGGCGCCCACCCCTCCCGGGCGAGCGCCGCTTGGCTCTCGAATTACTTGTTGATCTTCGTGACCCGGCCGGCGCCGACGGTGCGGCCGCCCTCGCGGATCGCGAAACGCAGTCCCTCGTCCATCGCGACGGGCTGAATCAGCTTCACCGAAATGTTGGTGTTGTCACCGGGCATCACCATCTCGGTGCCCTCCGGCAGCGTCACCACACCGGTCACGTCGGTGGTGCGGAAGTAGAACTGCGGACGGTAGTTGTTGAAGAACGGCGTGTGCCGGCCACCCTCGTCCTTGGACAGGATGTAGACCTGACCCTCGAACTCGGTGTGCGGGGTGGTGGTGCCGGGCTTGGTCACCACCTGGCCGCGCTCGACGTCCTCGCGCTTGACACCACGCAGCAGCAGACCGACGTTGTCGCCCGCCTGGCCCTGGTCGAGCAGCTTGCGGAACATCTCCACGCCGGTGACCGTGGTCTTCGTCGTCTCCGGACGGATGCCGACGATCTCGACCTCCTCGTTCACGTTCACCACGCCGCGCTCGACACGACCGGTGACCACGGTGCCGCGGCCGGTGATCGTGAAGACGTCCTCGACGGGCATCAGGAACGGCTTGTCGGTTTCGCGCACCGGATCCGGGATCGACTCGTCGACGGCGTCCATGAGCTCCTCGACGGACTTGACCCACTTCTCGTCACCCTCGAGTGCCTTCAGAGCGGAGACCCGGATGACCGGAGCGTCCTCGTCGAACTCCTGGGCGGCCAGCAGCTCGCGGACCTCCATCTCGACGAGCTCGATGAGCTCCTCGTCGTCCACCGCGTCGGCCTTGTTCAGGGCGACCAGGATGTAGGGCACACCAACCTGGCGAGCGAGCAGCACGTGCTCGCGGGTCTGCG
>DATBFF010000112.1:0-21093 GCA_036558625.1 Mycobacterium sp.
ACGGCGACCATCCTGCCCTTGAAGATGCCGACCTGGGTGGCGATGCAGGACCCCGTCAGCTCCTCACCTGAGTGCAGCGAAGGCTCGAGTACCGCGCGCAGCTTTTCTGCGAGCTCCCCCATGGCTGAAACCTAGCCGCGGGCAACCACAGGAGCAGCCGTTTCGAGAAGTGTCAGGCTTCGGCGGTGGCTTCTGAGCTGGCGCCACTTGTCCGCAATCAGTCCGCACCGCGCCCACGTCTGTTAAACCGTCGACATGGTTGATATCGAACTCTCGTGTGGGCTGCCTCCCGGTCCCGACTTCGCCGATCTTGCTGTACTGGCCGAGAGACTCAGATACGAGCGGGTGTGGATCTTTGATAGCGCGTCGCTGTGGGAGGACCCGTTCGTCCATTTGGCGCTGGCGGCCGACCGGACGACGCGGATCGGTTTGGCTACTGCCGTTCTCATCCCGTCGCAGCGCTCCGTGATGGCGATGGCGTCAGGTATCGCGACGATCGCTCGGCTGGCCGGGGATCGATTCCGTGCGTGCTTCGGCACCGGCGGCACGGCTCGTTGGACACTGGGCCAGACCCCGCTGTCTCTCGACGCGCTGTTTGACTATGTGGGTTCTCTGCGGCGCCTGCTGGCGGGAGAAACTGTGCTCATCGACGGCAAGGCGGCGCGGATGTTGCACTTCAGCGGTATGGCGTCGGCTCGGCCAGTGGAGGTTCCTCTGTGGCTCAGTGTCCTGGGCCCGCGCGGCAATGAGCGAGCGCATGAAGTGGCCGACGGGATCATCGGCGCGCCCCATCCGTCGCTGCCGTCCGCGACGATGATGTCCGGCACTGTCCTCGACCCGGGCGAAAGTCCGCGCTCAAGCCGAGTACTCAACGCGGTCGGGCCGTGGGGTGTTATCCCGTGGCACATGGCTTACACATATGGCGGTGCGGCAGCAGTCGACGCGTTGCCGGGCGGGGCGGCCTGGCGAGCGGCCCTCGAGGCGCTCGCGCCCGAGGGAGAGCGGCACCTGCTCACGTTCGAAGGCCATGTCACTCACCTGGCTGAGCGTGATCTCCCGTTGCTCGGCCACCTTGACGTCGAAGGCCGAACATCAACTGCGTTGACGATGAAAGTCGGGGACCCGGCCACCATTCGCCAAGCGGTCGCCGGACTTGCGGAGGCCGGCTATCACGAGGTGATGTACACACCGTCCGGCCCCGACGTCGCCCGCGAACTCGAGGCGTTCGCAAGCATCCACACGTAGTCCAAGCGGGCAGTCACGGGCCGTTGAAAACTTGAGGAGCAGGCGAGGCGGACCCTTCCGCCCCGGTGATCAGCGCGACCGGCCCTAGAAGAACGGGTTGGTGTTCGCCTGCTGCTTGGCCTCTTCGGGGTGCTCGCGATCGAAAAACTCCTGTCGGCCGGTCTCACCAGATTAGCCGCCGAGGTGTGTCCCGGCTGTGACCTGAGCGCGACAGCCACACACGACGCTCGTCACCGTGGCGGCCGTTGAGGTGATCTATCTGGTGGCGGCGACGCTGTGGATTTTCGTGGTGCTGGTGGCTCTGGGCATCGGGTGCCGAGTCATGGTGAAGGTTCGCGCCAGGCGCCGCCGCATGAATAGGCTGATCGAGGTTGTGCGCGTCCCGCTGCAGATCGGGGGACGAGGTCTATCTCTCGTGCGCTTGTGTCGCGCCGCGGTCAGACCCGCGACGCGGTGACGTTGTGCGGCGAGTGCGTCAGCAGCGCTGGTAGGTGCCGTACGAGTTGGTGCAGCCACCGCCCGTTTCTGCCGGCGTCGAGACCTTCGCCGCCGCACCGGACCCGCCCGGCGAGGTAGCGGACCCTTTCGCCTTCGACACGTTGCTCTGCCCGCACAAAGTCGACATACCCACGGTCTGGCACGACGGATCGGCAGTCGCCAACGGCGCGACGCTCAAACCGATCGTCGTGGCCGCAATTGCCACCAGCCCGCCAGTCGCATAACGCTTCATTGCGTTCCTCATAATCCCTCCATACCCATCTTGCGCTCCTGCATCGGGCATGCCAACAAAATTTTCCCCGAAGGTGGCTGCGAACAGGCGTAAAACTTCCTACCCAGGCGTCACAGTGCGATCTCGGTATGGGCGACGACCGGCTTCGGCGCAGGCGCGGGCCGAAGGCGTTCCCTGCCGGCCGCTTTTCCCTTAACGTGGGCGGGGTGGAGTCACACTCTCTCGATGCCGGGGAGCTTGGTGCCGGGGAGCTGGTCCCGGTCGAGGCGTTGCTTCCCGGCCAAGCGATCACCGACGTCAACGGTGGCGGCCAGCACTACAAGGTTCTGGAATCCAAGTGCGTCTGCGATGGCTGCGTCGTCTTGGAGCTGGAGTCCAAAGCCGACGACCGGTTCAGGGTGATCGAGAAATCATTCCCGTCGGGCTACGAGGTAGGCCGGTCGCCCCTTCGTCATTGGTGACGTCGGGCGCTAGACGGCGGTGAGCCGCCGACCCGGTGGGCTCTCGGCTGGGTCGATCCGGTCGTTGACCGTCGTCAACGTGACGTCCACCTTGTCCGCAGCCCGGTCGCACACTCCCCGCAACCGCTGGCTTGCGGCGCCCACATCGTCGGAGGCGATGCGCAGATAAGCGGTGACATTGGCGCGGACCCGTTCGACGGCGAACGCGAATCGCTTGCGTAGACGGTCGTCCACCTCGACGGTCACATACCCGATCTTCATGCCGCCACCGTAGTGGAATCGCCGCCTTGGGCGATACGGTCAGGCTGTGATCTTCATCGTCGTGAAGTTCGAGACCAAGCCCGAGTGGACCGACCGCTGGCCCGCGCTGGTTGCGCCGTTCACCGAGGCCACCCGCGCCGAGGACGGGAACCTCTGGTTCGACTGGTCACGAAGCCTCGACAATCCCGCGGAATACGTGCTCGTCGAAGCCTTTCGGGACGGCGACGCCGGCGCCGCGCACGTCAACAGCGAGCACTTCAAGGCCGCGCAGCGCGACTTGCCCCAAGCGCTCGTCGCCACCCCCAAGGTCATCAGTGAGTCCATCGAAGCCAGCGGGTGGTCGAAGCTGGCGGAGATCTCGGTCGACTAGGGCGCTATCACGGCGATCTCGTCGCCGAGTTGATAACCCGGCGCCAGCGGCAGTGTGTCACCGCTCCAAAACGACCCAGGATCAAAATAGTTCGAGCGCTTGTACGTGGACATCAAGCCCATTTCCTCATAGGTGATCGCGACCGTTTCTGCGCAATAGGCGGTCTCGAGTCCGACTTGGCGTTGTCTGGCTTTTCTGCGATCGGCAACTTGGCGAAACCGTCTGTCTACGAATGGGATTCCACGGGTGAAATCGTTCGGCGCGGGCATCCGCCCACGAAACCACCGGCCGGTGAGTCGCATCGCGCTAGGAAACGGCGTGCCGTCCATCCGTGCGATCACCCGCAGCAGCCTGTCTTCTTGTTCCCGCGTCGCGTACGGGGTGAGCTGGCGCAGCCAGCACCGCTGGCCGTACTTGTGGATCCACTGCAGCACCGATTCCCGCGCGTCATTGAGCTGGACGCCGCGCTGATTGGTGCCGGTCCAGACGTCGACGAGCTTGTTTCCCAGCTCGGCGTGCCACATCAGCGGCGGCATGTCGTCGATCGCCACCGTCATGCCGACGTGATTGATGGGGCTGTTGGTCAGCGACTGGATAGCCCGGTCCGGACCCGAGCGGCCACGGAACAGCCAGATGTCGCCTGTTCGCGTTTCCTCCAAGGCTTGCCTCAGCGACACGGTGTGCGCATCCACGCTGGCAGCTTAAGCTGGCGGCGATGCGAAGTCTGTGGAAGTGGATTGGTATCGCCGGCGTCGTCGGAGTTGCCGCCGGCGGTGTGCTCGTGGCACGAGACCAGCGTCGGCGCAACGCCTATACGCCCGACGAGATCCGCACGCGCCTGCACCAGCGACTCGCCGAGACCAACGGCGAGCGCCCGTCGTCCTAGTGCGGCACCATCCCGGCGTCGGCAAGCAGTACTTGACCGGTGATGTAACTGCCGGCATCGGTTGTGAGTAGCAGTGCCGGGCCGATCATCTCCTCCGGATCGGCGAGCCGGCGCAGCAGCGTCTCGTTGGCGGTCGCCTCGATGAACTCCGGCGGGTTGTTGCGCATCATCTGGGTGTCGACGGGCCCAGGCGCCAGCGCATTCACCCGAATACCCCTGGGCGCGAAGGCCGCCGCCATCGACCTTGTCAACGCCATGATCGCCGACTTGCCCGCCGCGTAGAGCGGCATATGCCCCGCGAACATGAACGCCGCCGGCGATATCAGGTTCAGCACCGCGGCGTGCTCACTGGCTTCCAGGTGGGGCAGCGCCTCCTGCACCAAGAACAGCGGACCAGTCACATTGACCGAGAGCGACTTGTGCCACGCCTCCGGTGTGATCTCACCGAACTGCTGCAACAACGACGTTGCTGCATTGTTGATGACGACGTCGATTCCGCCGAATACCGAAACCGTCTGCTCGACAAGGTGTTTCACTTGACCGAGGTCGCCCATGTGCGCAGCGACGGCCGCGACTCTGTCCGGCGCGCCCAGTGCTGCTTGCGCTTGGTCGCAGCGGTCCTGCGACCGTCCCGTCACGACGACGTTGGCGCCCGCGGCAAGATGCCCTTGGGCGAGTGCGAAGCCGATCCCGCGGGTACCGCCGGTGATGACCACGGTCCGGCCGGACAGATCGAACAGCTTTCGCAGTTGTTCTGCGTTCATTTCCGGATCGCTGCCGTATCCGCGAAGGTCTTGCCCGTGGACGCGAAGATCTGTTCGCCGGAAAGGATTTGAGTGCGGTTCTCCAATGCGATGGCCGCGTCGACATTGGCGGCGTCCAGGTTGGCCCGGAAGACTTGCTTGGTCATCTCCAGTCCGAACGGGCTGTAAGACAGCAGGACCTCGGCGATCTCCCTTGCGCGGGTGAGCAATTGCTCGTCGGGAACTATCTCGGAAACCAACCCGATGTGTTCTGCCTCGGCCGCGCCGACGCGCCGTGCGGTGAAGATCAAGTCGGCCGCGCGGGTTGCTCCCAGCAGTTTCGGCAGCGTGTAGCTGACGCCGATGTCGCATCCTGAGATGCCGAGCTTGATGAACTGCGTGCAAAACAGCGCACTTTCGGAGGCGATCCTGAAATCGCACGCGGCCGCGATCGCGAATCCGCCGCCGACCGCCGGCCCGTTGACAGCAGCGATCACCGGTTGCGGAAGCCGCATGATCTTGGGCACCAGCGCCGCGATGAATTCCTGGGTGCGCATCCCGCCTGCCGGGCCGCGACGGTCGCGGGCGGACGGCGCGACCGCGGGCTGCGACAGGTCGAGTCCGGAGCAGAAGCCGCGGCCCGCCCCCGTCAGGATCACGACGCGGCAGTCGGACTCGGCGAGCGCGTCGAGCGTGCTGTGTAGCTGTCCCACCATCTCCATGCTCAGGGCGTTCAGCCTGTCCGGCTGGTTGAGCGTGAGGATCGTGAGATGCGGGGCCGGCTGTTCGGTAAGTACTGGGTTCACATCGACAACCTAAAGCCCGGCGCTAACCGGTTTCAGTGACGAACCGCACGACGGCGTCGGTGAATGCGTCGTTGTCGTCGCCGGCGGCGGTGTGCCCGGCGTCGGAAAGCTCGACGAACTGCGCGGTGGGCACCTTGTCGAGAAAGTCCTTGACCCCGGCCGCACTGACCACGTCAGAAAGCTTGCCGCGGATCAGCAGGATCGGGATCTGCAGCGCGATCGCAGCGCGTTCCATCTTCTCGACACGCAGGTGCGGGTCGTCGCCAGGTTTGGTCATCAGATCGGGATCCCAATGCCAATACCAGCGGCCGTCGCGCTTGCGCAGGTTCTTCTTCAACCCCTGGGGGCTGCGGGGCTTGGTCCGATGCGGCAGATATGTGGCGACGGCGTCGGCCGCCGCCTCTAGCGAGTCGAACCCGCCGATGTGGCTGAACATGAACTCTCGGATGCGGGCGCTGCCGCCCTTCTCGAACCGCGGCACCACGTCGACGAGAATCAGCTTCGTCACGCGCTGCGGCCCCGCCGCGTCGGCGGCCAGGATCCCCGTCAGCCCACCCATGCTGGCCCCGATCAGCACCACCGGCCGGCCGATCGCATCGATCACCCGCAGCACGTCGTCGCGCAGCGTCTCCAGCGCGTAGTCGGCGCCGGGCGCCCAGTCGCTGTCACCGTGGCCGCGAGAATCCAGCGCGACTACGTGAAAGCCGTGTTCAGCCAGCACCTGACCAGTGTTCTTCCACGAGAACCGGTTCTGTCCGCCGCCGTGCAGCATCAGGATCGAGGGTCGTCCACCGGTCGACCCGCCACGGTTCCACTCGTCGGCGACTAGCGATACGTCGTCGACGCCGCGGTACGCGACCGTCTCGGCTGCGCTGCTCACCGGCTCACGGTAACCGACGTGCGCGATGAGTTTCGCGGGCCACCGCGGTCGGTACTCCTGAAGACACCCGCCAACGGCAACACAAAGGAGACACGTCATGCCGTCCATCACCCCGTGCCTCTGGTTCGACGACAACCTCGAGGAGGCCGCTGAGTTCTACACGTCGGTGTTCCCGAACTCCAAGATCGAGAGTCTGAGCCGGTACACCGAAGCCGGCCCCGGGACACCCGGCGACGTCGCGTTCGGCAGCTTCATTTTGGACGGCGCGCGATTCATGGGCATCAACGGCGGGCCCGTGTTCACGTTCACCGAGGCCGTCTCGTTCTCAGTCAACTGCAAGGACCAGGCCGAGGTCGACTACTACTGGGAGCGGCTGCTCGAGGGCGGTGAGGAGTCGCAGTGCGGCTGGCTCAAGGACCGCTTCGGTGTCAGCTGGCAGATCACCCCGGACCGTCTGTTCGAACTCGTCGACGATCCCGACCCGGCTCGCGCTGCCGCCGCGACCAAGGCCATGCACGGCATGCGCAAGATCGTCATCGCCGAACTCGAGGCCGCCGTCGCGCAAGCATGACCCGTTAAGCTGCCGCCATGGGCGAGCCGGGGTGGGTCGAGGTCGACGCACCGTCGGTGACGCTGCGAGGGTTGCTCTGGAAGCCGCGCGCGGATTCCAAGGACGCGCCAATCGCGTTGTGCCTGCACGGTTTTCCGGATACTCCGCACAGCTGGCGATTCCTCGCGCCCATTCTCGCGGCGGCAGGGTGGAAAGTGGTCGCGCCGTTCATGCGCGGCTACGCACCGTCGACGATCCCGACCGACGGCAGCTACCAACTCGGGGCGTTGATGGACGACGCACTGCGGGTTCTCGACGCAGTTGGTCCGACCGGGCGCGACGTGTTCATCGGCCACGACTGGGGCGCGATGACCGGCTTCGGTCTGGCCGCCATGCCGGACGGCCCCTTCACCAAGGCGGTGCTCATGTCGGTGCCTCCGTTCGCCTCGTTCCGACCGCTCGGGCGCGTGCCGAACGCGGCTGGGCTCGCCGCGAAGCTGCCCCGCCAGCTCGCCCGCTTCTGGTACCTCGGCTACTTCCAGCTGCCGCTGCTGCCTGAGCGCTCGGCGTCGTGGGTGCCGCGCCGGCTGTGGCGGCGCTGGTCTCCTGGCTACGACGCCACCGAGGACCTACGCCACGTCGACGCGGCCATCGGCACCCGCGAAAGCTGGCAGGCCGCGTTGGGCCCCTATCGCGCGCCCGTGCGCAACCGCCGCCAACCCGCCGCGTACGCCGAGCTGGGTCGCCATTCGTTGTCGCCGCCGGTTCTGCCCACGCTCTACCTACACGGCAACGACGACCGCTGCATGACCGCTGATTTCTCGCCATGGGTGAAACACATTCTTCCGACTGGCAGCGAGGTTCACCGGGTTGATAATGCGGGTCATTTCCTGCAGCTCGAGCAACCTGAGATCGTCGCGGGACACATCGTCGACTTCGTCGGCCGGGGCTAGGAGTCCTTCAACCCGGGGTGGCCACGCGCCAGCAGCGGCAGGATCAAGTCGCGCGGCGCGAGCCGGTAGAACAACCCCGCCGCCCGGTTGACGCCGCCGGGCACCACCACGCCCTTGCCCGCCGCCAGGCCCTCGATTCCGGCATGTGCGACCTGGTCCGCGGTCTTCCACATCACCTGCGGCAGCGCGGCCTCGGCGTCTTCGTCCGAGATCCCGGCGGCCGGGCCGAAACCGGTCTTGACCGGTCCGGGGCACAACGCGGTCGCCGTCACACCGGTGCCGCGCAGCTCCCCGCGAAGCGAATCGGTGTAGGACAGCACGAAGGCCTTCGCGGCGCCGTACGACGCCTGCCCGGGCAGCGGACCGAACGCACCCACCGACGCGACATTGAGCACCGCGCCCCGGCGGCGGTCGACCATGCCGGGAATGAAGCGGCAGCACATGTCGACCACCGCGGCCACGTCGACCTCGACAAGGTTGAGTTCTTTTTCCGGAATGGATTTCGCGACCGGACCGACCGTCGACAAGCCCGCGTTGTTGACCAGGATGTCGACCGTCACCCCCAAGTCGGCGACGCGTCCGGGCAATGCGGCGCGGTCTTCCCGCGATGCCAGATCGGCGGGCAGCGGATGAGCCCGTCCGCGAAGTTCCTCGGCGATCGCGTCGAGAATCTCTGCGCGACGAGCCACCAAGACAAGGTGGTAGCCGCGCCGCGCCAGGTCCCGCGCGATCGCCTCACCGATGCCCGATGAAGCGCCGGTGATCAGCGCGACGCGGTCTGCTGCGGGTGCTGGAAGAGTCATCGGTATGACCGTAGCCCTGACCGCCGCCGACGCGCAGGTCTACTGGATGTCGGCCAAGATCCCCAACGACCAGTTCCTGCTCTATGCCTTCGACGGCGACGCCCGCGATGACGCGGTCACGCAGACACTTGAGCGGGCCCGGCGCTGCGGTGACCTGTGCCTGCGCATCGACGAGGGCTGCCCGCTCACATACCCGGCCTGGGTGCGTCGCGACGCGGGCCCCGATCAGGTTGTCGTGCACGGGCGCTCGGGGAGTTGGCAGCAATGCCTGGACGCGGTTGCCGAGTTGGCCGACGCCCAACTCGACCTGCGCCGAGCGACGTGGCGGCTGCATGTTTTCTCTCCGGTGCCCCAGGTGCCGGGCAGCAGCGGTCCGTCGACCGTCGTGGTCGTCCAAATGGGACACGCGTTGGGCGACGGTGTCCGGTCGTCGGCGTTGGCGGCGGTGTTGTTCGGCCGAACCGAGGGCGTGCCGGGTTTCGACCGCACCCGGCCCGGCTGTCTGATCACGCGCAGCGTCGCCGCCGCGCGTGCGCACCAGCGACTTGAGCGCGATACCGCCGCGGGGCTGGTGCCCCCGGCCGCGCCGGCCCGGCCCGTGCTCAGCGTCAACAACAAACCCGGTGGCCGACGGGCGGTCCGCACGCTGGTGCGGCATCGCGACCAGCTACCCGGCCCTACTGTCACCGTCGGCGTGCTGGCGGCTGTCGCCGACGCGCTGTCGAGGTATCTGAGCGAGCGCGGTGAGGACACCTCGGCATTGGCCGCCGAAGTGCCGATGGCCAAAGCGTCTGCGCGCCAAGCTAATAACCACTTCGGAAATGTCGGAGTGGGTTTGCACCCGGGTCTACCGTTCGCCGAGCGGGCAGGCCGCATCGCCGCAGAACTCACCGAGCGACGGCGACGGGCTGAGCACGTGGCATTCGCGGCCGGCAGCCGCTCGCTGGCGGCAGTGCCGGCGCCGCTGTTGCGCTGGGGGGTAAGGCAATTCGACGTCGATGCTCGCTCGCCCGTCGTCACGGGCAACACCGTCGTCTCCAGCGTCAACCGGGGCCCTGCCGACCTGACGTTCGGCGGGCGGCGGGTGGTGCTGACGGCCGGCTATCCCGGTCTGTCGCCGATGATGGGGCTCACTCACGGGGTGCACGGGATCGGGAACACGATCGCAATCAGCGTGCACGCGGCGGAGTCGGCGGTCGCGAACATCGACGAATACACCGATCGGCTGGCGGCGGCGCTGTAACACGTTCTACCGTCTGCGCATGGGATTTCTGAAGCCGGATATGCCCGTCGTCGACTTCGCCGAGTGGAGCAAGGGCAACCGCTCCGAGAAGATCCGCCCGATGGCCCGGCACTGGGCCGAGGTGGGATTCGGAACGCCCGTTGTGATGCACCTGTTCTATGTCGTCAAAATCCTGCTCTACATCCTCGGCGGCTGGCTGTTCGCGCTGGCCACCAAAGGCGTCGACGGATTCACCAACGTCGGGTCGTGGTGGGCGGAGCCGATCGTCTTCCAGAAGGTCGTGCTCTACACGATGCTGTTCGAGGTCATCGGGCTCGGCTGCGGTTTCGGGCCGCTGAACAACCGGTTTTTTCCGCCGATGGGCTCAATCCTGTATTGGCTGCGGCCGAACACGATTCGGCTGCCTCCCTGGCCAGGACGGGTCCCGTTCACCAAGGGCACCGCGCGCGGCCCCTTCGACGTACTGCTGTATGCCGCGCTTGTGGTGATGCTGCTTTGGGCCTTGTTCTCGGATGGCACAGGTGGATTTCCTGGCGTACTGCCCACGTGGCAGATCTGGACCGTCCTCGGCCTGCTGGCGGTGCTTGGGTTGCGCGACAAGGTGATCTTCCTGGCCGCTCGCGGTGAGGTCTACGCGTCGCTGACCGTCACGTTCCTGTTCACCGGCGTCGACATGATCATCGGTGCCAAGATCGTGTTCCTCGTCATCTGGATGGGCGCAGCGACGTCGAAGCTCAACAAGCACTTCCCGTTCGTGATCTCGACGATGATGTCGAACAACCCGCTTATTCGCACGAAGTGGTTGAAGCGCAAGTTCTTCGAGAGTTTTCCCGATGACCTGCGCCCCGGCCGGGTGTCGAGATGGCTCGCGCATTTCAGCACTGCGATCGAGATGCTGGTGCCCTTGGTGCTGTTCTTCTGTCACGGCGGCTGGCCAACGGCGATCGCGGCGTTCGTGATGGTGTGCTTCCACTTCGGAATTCTGTCCGCGATCCCGATGGGTGTGCCGCTGGAGGGGAATGTTTTCATGATCTTCGGTGTGATCTGGCTTTTCGTCACCCATGCGGGCATCGGCTTTTCGGACTTGAGCAACCCTGTGCCGGTGGCGATTCTGTTTGCCGTCCTGGCCGGGACCGTGACCGTCGGCAACCTGTTTCCGCGTAAAGTCTCGTTTTTACCCGGCATGCGGTACTACGCCGGGAACTGGGACACCTCGTGGTGGTGCCTGAAGCCGTCGGCGAACGAGAAGATCGAGAAGGGTCTCGTCGCGATCGCGAGCATGCCGGCCTCCCAACTGGAGAAGTTCTACGGCAGCCCGGAGCAGGCGATGATCTACCTCTACAAGGGATATGCGTTCCGGGGCTTCAACTCTCACGGCAAGGCGCTGCTGACACTGGTGCACCGGGCACTGGCCGGGCTCAACCAGGACGACTACATCATCACCGAAGGTGAGCGCCTGTGCAGCACCGCGGTGGGGTGGAATTTCGGCGACGGGCACATGCACAACGAGCAGTTGATCGCCGCGATGCAGGAACGCTGCCATTTCGAGCCGGGAGAGGTGCGCGTCATCCTGCTCGATGCACAGCCCATCCAGCGCCAAAGGCAGGAATACCGGCTCGTCGACGCTGCCACAGGAGAATTCGAGCGTGGCTACGTGCGCGTCGCCGACATGGTGACTCGCCAGCCATGGGACGACGACGTGCCGGTACACGTGTCCGGAAGTGACTCCGTCCGCGCCACCTGACCCGGCGACGTCCCTCCAACCCCGATGCTGTACGCCGAGATCGACGCCAGGGCTGTTGTCGGTCGCACATCCCGACCCTGCGGTCGATCTCGACGAACATTCGCCGGTTCCCGCTCACCCACGCCGCACCGACGCGGCGGCGTCGACCAGGTTGCGCAGTGCTGCGGTCACCTCATCGGCCGTGCGGGTCTTGAGCCCGCAATCCGGGTTCACCCAAAGCCGTTGCGCCGGAATCGCTTTGAGTGCCGTACGCAGCGAGCTGGCGATTTCGTCCGCTCCTGGCACTCGCGGCGAGTGGATGTCGTAAACGCCCGGCCCCACGCTGTTGGCGAATCCGGCGGCGTTGAGGTCGTCGAGTACCTCCATGTGTGAGCGGGCCGCCTCGATCGAGGTGACGTCGGCGTCGAGCTCGGCGATCGCGCCGATCACCTCGCCGAACTCCGAGTAGCACAGGTGGGTGTGGATCTGTGTGGAGTCGGAGACCCCAGAGGTTGCGAACTTGAACGCGCCTACCGCCCAGCGCAGATAGGCGTCCTTGTCGGCGTCGCGCAAGGGCAAGAGCTCACGCAGCGCCGGCTCATCGACCTGGATGATGCCGATGCCGGCGGCCTGAAGGTCCACGGTCTCGTCGCGGATCGCCAACGCGATCTGGTTGGCGGTGTCGGCCAACCGCTGGTCGTCGCGGACGAACGACCACGCCAAGATGGTCACCGGCCCGGTCAGCATGCCTTTGACCGGCTTGTCGGTCAGCGACTGTGCGTAGGTGATCCACTCGACCGTCATCGGATGCGGACGGCTGACGTCGCCGTAGAGGATCGGCGGCCGCACACACCGGGTGCCGTAGGACTGCACCCAGCCGTTCTGCGTGGCGGCAAAACCGTCGAGTTGTTCGGCGAAGTACTGCACCATGTCGTTGCGTTCGGGTTCGCCGTGCACCAGCACGTCGAGGCCCAATTGCTCTTGCAGCGCAATGACATCCGCGATCTCGGCACGCATCCGCCGGACGTATTCGGCCTGGTCGATTTCACCGGATCGCAGCGCCGCCCGGGCCTTGCGGATCGCCGCGGTCTGCGGATACGAGCCGACCGTGGTGGTCGGCAGCGGCGGCAGTTGCAGCCGGTCCTGTTGGCTTTCCCGACGCGTGTCCGCCGGTCCGCGATGCACGCCCGACGCCACGATGGCATCGATGCGGGCGCGCACGGCGCCGTTGTGCAGCCGGGCATCGTCTCGCCGCGACGCACGGGCGGCGTTGGACGCCGCGATCTCCTCGGCCACCGCGTCGCGGCCTTCGGCCATCGCACGCGCCAACGTCGCCACCTCCGCGACCTTCTCGGTGCCGAACGCCAGCCACCCACGCAGCGCATCGTCCAGATCCGCTTCGGCGGCAAGCGAATACGGGACGTGCAGCGTCGAGCATGACGTCGAGACAGCCACCGCCCCTGCGCTGCCGAGCAGTGCGGCCAGCCGGCTCAGCGCCGACTCCAGGTCGGTGCGCCACACGTTGCGGCCGTCGACGATGCCGGCGACGACGGTCTTGGTTGCCAACTCCGGAACCGATGCCACCGTGGCGTCAGCGCCGGCGGTCAAATCCACGCCGATCGCCTCGACGGGCGTACGTGCCAGAGCGCCCAGGGTCTGCGGTCCGAGATCGCCGAAATACGTCGCGACGTGAATGTTCGGCCGGGGCGACACGGATCCCAAAGCGGCGTACGTGCGTTCGGTCAACCCTGGCGCGTCAGCGACGATGTCTGTGACAAGCGCCGGTTCGTCCAACTGCACCCACTGGGCACCAGCGTCGGCAAGGAGCTGCAGCAACTCGGAATAGCGAACGAGGACATCGTCGAGCCGTTCGATGGGTGCAGGCGCACCGTCGACCGCTTTGCTCAACAGCAGGAAAGTGATGGGACCGACGATGACCGGTCGCGCCGGAATGCCCTGGCGCACAGCCTCGTCCAGCTCGCCCAGCACCTTGGCCGGGTCCAGTGTGAAGCCGGTTTGCGGACCGATCTCGGGGACGAGGTAGTGGTAGTTGGTGTCGAACCACTTCGTCATCTCCAACGGCGCGGCGGCGTCGGTGCCGCGCGCCGCCGCGAAGTAGCGGTCGACGTCGTCGTCGATGTCGGCAAACCGCGCTGGCAGGGCACCGAGCAGCACCGCGGCGTCGAGCATGTGGTCGTAGTAGGAGAAGGTGTTCACCGGCACCGAATCCAGACCGGCTTGCACCAGCGCGGCCGAGGCGTCGCGGCGCAGCCCGGCCGCGGTGGATTCGAGCTCGGTGCGGCTGACCCGCCCCGCCCAATAGCCTTCGACTGCGCGCTTGAGTTCCCGGCGCGGGCCGATGCGCGGAATTCCGGCGACGGTGGCGGTGAACAATCTCGTAGTCATGCGGGCGTCCTCCGTCCCGAGGCTACCGGCACCCGGTTTTGCCACCCGACCGGTCGGTTGGTAAGAATCCACTAGAGAGCACTCGACTCGAAGGAGAAGCTCATGGCTGAAGCGGTCATCGTCGAGGCGGTCCGGTCGCCGATCGGCAAGCGCAACGGCGGACTGTCCGGCGTGCACGCCGGCGACTTGTCCGCACAGGTACTCAACGGGCTGGTCGAGCGCGCCGGCGTCGATCCCGAGATCGTCGACGACGTGATCTGGGGCTGCGTCTCCCAGGCCGGCGAGCAGGCGCTCGACATCGGCCGTACCGCTGTGCTGGCGGCGGGTTGGCCCGAGAGCGTGCCAGGGGTGACCGTGGACCGGCAGTGCGGGTCCAGCCAGCAGTCGATCCACTTCGCCGCCGCCGGGGTGGTCGCCGGACACTACGACGTCGTTGTCGCCGGTGGCGTCGAGTCGATGTCGCGCACGCCGATGGGCTCGACGCTCGCGAACGGCGGGCACCCCTATCCCGAGGCGTTCCGGCAGCGCTACAGCCAGACCCCGAATCAGGGCATCGGCGCGGAGATGATCGCCGAAAAGTGGGGCCTCGACCGCAAGATGGTCGACGAGTTCTCGCTCGGGTCACACGAAAAGGCCGCGGCCGCCCAGGATTCCGGTGCATTCGACGACCAGATCGTCGCGATCAAAGACCAGGACGGAAATCCCGTCCTCAAGGACGAGGGGATCCGGCGGGGCACCACGATCGAGAAAATGGGCGAGCTCAAACCCGCGTTCAAGGAGGACGGCGTGATCCATGCCGGCAACTCGTCGCAGATCTCCGACGGGTCGGCCGCGCTGCTTTTCATGACCGCGGAGAAGGCGAAGTCCTTGGGGCTCAAGCCGCTTGCGAAGGTGCACACCGTGGCGCTGGCCGGCACCGACCCGGTGATCATGCTCACCGCTCCGATGCCCGCGACGCAGAAGGCGATGAAGCGCTCCGGGCTGAAGCTCGAAGACATCGGGGTGTTCGAGGTCAACGAGGCGTTCGCGCCGGTGCCGATGGCATGGCTGAAGGATATCGGCGCCGACGAGAAGAAGCTGAACCCCAACGGCGGTGCGATCGCACTGGGCCATCCGCTCGGCGGTTCCGGTGCGCGCATCATGACGACGATGCTATATCACATGCGGGACAAGGGGATTCGCTACGGCCTGCAGACGATGTGTGAGGGTGGCGGGCAGGCCAACGCCACCATCGTTGAACTGCTGTGAGCTTCGAAGCGGCGCTGGTTGAGCGCCGCGGCAACATCGAGATCATCACGATCAACCGGCCCGAAGCGCGCAACGCCGTCAACGGCGCGGTGAGCATCGCCGTCGGCGACGCGCTCGAGCGGGCGAACAACGATCCCGACGTATGGGCGGTCGTGATCACCGGTGCCGGCGACAAATCGTTTTGTGCCGGAGCCGATCTCAAGGCGATCTCGCGACGCGAGAACCTCTATCACCCCGACCATCTGGAGTGGGGATTCGCCGGATATGTGCACCACTTCGTCGACAAGCCGACGATCGCGGCGGTCAACGGCACCGCGCTGGGCGGCGGTACCGAGATCGCGCTCGCCAGCGACCTCGTCGTCGCCGCCGCGAGCGCGACCTTCGGGCTGCCCGAGGTGAAACGCGGATTGGTGGCGGCGGCCGGCGGCGTGTTCCGCATCGTCGACCACCTGCCGCGCAAGGTCGCGTTCGAGCTGCTGTTCACCGGTGACCCGATCTCGGCCGCCGACGCCGCCAAGTGGGGCCTGATCAACCAGGTCGTGCCCGACGGGACGGTGCTCGACGCGGCACTGGCACTGGCCGAGCGGGTGACCGTCAATGCGCCGCTGGCTGTTCAGACCAGCAAGCGCGTGGCCTACGGCGCCGACGACGGTGTGATCACCGACGAGGAGCCGAAGTGGACGCGGCTGATGAACGAAGTCAAAGCGCTGTTTCGGGGGGAAGACGCCAAGGAGGGGCCATTGGCGTTCGCCGAGAAGAGACAGCCGGTTTGGAAGGCGAGATAACGTGAAGCGCAACATCTTTGAGGCAGAGCACGAACAGCTTCGCGAGACCACACGCGAGTTCGTCGAACGTGAACTCGTGCCTCATGCCGAGAAGTGGGAGCGCGAACGGATCGTCGACCGCTCGGCGTTCGTGGCCGCCGGCAAGTACGGACTCATCGGGTTCAACATGCCGGAGGAGTACGGCGGTGGCGGATCCGAGGACTTCCGGTTCAACGCCGTCATCGACGAGGAACTCGCCCGCTACGGTGGGCCGGCACCGTCGCTGAGCCTGCAAAACGACGTCGTCGGCCCCTACTTCAAGGGCCTGTCCAACGACGAGCAGAAGCAGCGCTGGCTCCCCGGCATCGCCAGCGGCGAGACGATCGTCGCGATCGCGATGACCGAGCCCGGTGCCGGCAGCGACCTCGCAGGCATCCGGACCTCGGCCGTGCGCGACGGCGACGACTGGATTGTCAACGGCGCCAAGACCTTTATCTCGTCTGGAATCAACAGCGACCTCGTGATCGTCGTCGCCCGCACCGATCCCGAGGCGGGCCACAAGGGCTTCACCTTGCTGGTCGTCGAGCGCGGCATGGAGGGCTTCACGCGCGGCCGCAAGCTCGACAAGATGGGCCTGCATGCCCAGGACACGTCGGAGCTGAACTTCGAAAACGTGCGGGTGCCGTCGTCGAACGTGCTGGGCACTCAGGGCCGCGGCTTCTACCACCTGATGCACAACCTGCCGTCGGAGCGGCTGTCCATCGCGATCTCCGCAATCGGCGGGGCACGCGAATCATGGCGGCAGACTCTGCAATACGCCAAGGACCGCAAGGCTTTTGGGCAGTCGATCGGCAGCTTCCAGCACAACCGGTTCCTGCTGGCCGAGATGGACACCGAGCTCGACGTGTCCGAGCGGTACATCGACCGGTGTCTGCAGGCGGTGGTCGACGACGAGCTCACCGCGGTGGAGGCCGCGAAGGCCAAGTGGTGGTGCACCGAGACCGCCAAGAAGGTGATCGACGGCTGCGTGCAGCTGCACGGCGGATACGGCTACATGATGGAGTACCGCGTCGCGCAGGACTACGTCGACTCGCGCATCCAGACGATCTTCGGCGGCACCACCGAGATCATGAAGGACATCATCGGCCGCGACCTGGGCCTCTAACCCGCGAAACGCACGTTTCGCAGGTCTGCACTCGCACTTCCCCTGCGAAACGCACGTCTCGCGGACAGGCTCAGCCCGCGGCGTGCTGCTCCGCGGCCCCATTCGACGCCGGCACTGCCGTCGTCGACGTGGAGGTGCTCGTAGCGCTTGCGGGATTCGTCGTGCTTGTCGCGCTCGTGCCCGACGGCGTGAGCGGCTCCGGCGCGTTTGCTGGATCGAGGACGGTGTCGATCGTGTAGATGCGGGCATGCCCGGCCACGATCCCGCCGCAGACGACCTTGGCGGTGTCGTTGATCTTGACGTCGCCGCCGTCGCCTGTGACCTTGATCTCAGCACCCTCCTGGGTCGGCCGCTGGCCCTTCACGGTGTCGGGTCCGAGCAGGCCGAGGAACTCGTGGTACAAGACCAGCTTGGTCAGCGCAGCCGGGTCGGCCTTGAGCGCGGCGAGCTGCTCAGGCGGCAGCTTCGCGAATGCCTCGTTGGTGGGCGCAAAGATCACGTACGGACCGTTGTTGAGCATGTCCACGATGTTGACGGCGGGATTGAACCCACCCGAGATGGCCGAGTTGAAGGTGCTGATGTCGGGGATGCTGGCCAGCGCCTTGTCGGTCTGGGCCTCGTGCAGGCTCTTGTATGCCGGCACCGCAGCCTTGAACGCATCACAGCCCGGCCCCTGCGGATCGGGGAATTCGGCAGTAGGCGCCGGATCGGCGGATGCGGACATCGACAGCGGTACCGACGCGGTGATGGCCACGATTGCGGCCGCTGCGCCGATGGCGTTGCGGGTGCGGGTCTTCACATCAGGCTCCTTTACAGATCGCCTGGCATGTTAGGGCCATCGGCCCTGCCGGGGCAAAATGGCCGCCATGCCGCAGCCGCTGATCATCACCGTCCGCGGGCGCACCCCGCAGATCCATCCCGAGGCGTGGGTCGCCCCGAACGCGTCGGTGATCGGGGCGGTCACGCTGGGGGCGCGGGCCAGCGTCTGGTACTCGGCAACGTTGCGGGCCGAGGCCGAACCGATCCACATCGGCGTCGGCACCAACATCCAGGACGGTGTCACCGTGCACGTGGACTCCGAGTACCCCGTGCACGTCGGCGCCGGCGTCAGCATCGGTCACAATGCGGTGCTGCACGGCTGCGAGATCGGCGACTGTGTGCTCGTCGGGATGGGTGCGATCGTGATGAACGGCGCGGTGGTAGGCGCTGACTCACTGATCGCGGCCGGCGCGCTGGTACCGCAGGGCATGGTGGTTCCGCCCCGGTCATTGGTGACGGGCGTGCCGGGCCGAGTCCGCCGTGAGGTCAGCGATGCCGAGGTGGCGGCCAGCAGGCAGAATGCCGACATCTACCAGCGGCTGCTCGAGCTGCACCGCGGGGCGAGTTAGAGCTTCTCCCGGAACGCCACCCATAAGTCGCCGGCGTGGTGCACACCGACGGGACGCGCCATCGCGTCCATGATCGCGTCGACCTCGCCGAAGTCGAGCTCGACCGGCGTCATCCGCTCGCCGTTCTCGTCAGTGACGTCGTACTCGAAGGCCAGGGCGGTGGTGGGGTCCACCCAGTAGGAGACGGTGACGTCCTTGCCGTCGCCGTCGGCGTAGGTGCCCGTCAGAAAGAACCCGCCCGCCTTCTTGAACCGCCGGTGCACTGCGACCTGCAGGTGGGCGAGGAAATGATTGGTGAACGTCAGCGGCAGCTCTTCGTCGCCTCGGCGCAGCGTGGCCAATGTGTCCTCTTCTCGTGTTCGCCTTGATGATGCACAGCCTGAGTACCCACCCTAGGAAGCCGGTGGGGCTGTCCCGGGCGAAATGGGTAGTGAAATAGCGTGAGCAACGTGCAGACCCTCGTCACCGGCGCTACCGGATACATAGGGTCGCGCCTCGTCACAGCCCTGCTGGACGGCGGCCACCGCGTCGTCGTGGCCAGCCGCAATCCTTCGCAGTTCACGAAATTCGGCTGGCATGACGACGTCGAAGCCGTCGCACTCGACGCCGCGGCCCCCGACGTGATTGCGGCGGCGTTTTCGCGGTCCGGACCCATCGACGTCGTCTACTACCTCGTGCACGGCATCGGGCAGCCGGATTTCAGGGACTCCGACAACCGTGCGGCGGCGAATGTGGCGCGTGCGGCCAAAGAGGCCGGGGTGCGGCGGATCGTGTATCTCGGCGGGTTCGTGCCCGACGACGACGACCTGTCCGAGCATCTGGCCAGCCGGGCCGAAGTGGCCGAGTCGCTGCATGTCGACGGCGGGCCAGAGGTGGTGTGGCTGGGCGCGGCGATGATCATCGGCGCCGGCTCGACGTCGTTCGAGATGCTGCGCTACGTCGGCGACAGGTTCCTGCTGTTTCCGCTGCTGCCGTGGACCGACAATCCGATCGACCCGATCTCCATCCGCGATGTGCTGTATTACCTTGTCGCAGCGGCGGATTCGGATAGCGTCCCGGCCGGAGGCTACGACATCTGCGGACCACAGACCACCACCTACCGCGATTTGCTCTTCTCCTATGCGCGGGCGAAAAGCACGTGGAGGGCGGGGCTGCCGATCCGCGGCATCGACACCAGCCTGGTGTCGAAGGCGACCGCGGTGGCGCTGCCGATTCCGGGCGGCCTTGCCGCCGACCTCGTGGCGTCGCTGGACCACCCGATGCTGGCGTCAGAACACCGTCTGCGCGATCTGCTCGACGATCCGCCCGGCGGGCTGACCCCGGTCGACGACGCGATCGCAGCATCGTTGTCGACTTACCGGCCCGTGCCGGTCAACGCTCTCGCGGATCCGCATCACCTCGCCGAGACCGACCCCGGCTGGGCCGGTGGCGACGCGCTGGCGCTACAGCGGCTGGCCCGCGCCGTCGTGCCGGCCGCCGCGCGGCCCGCCCTCGGCCTGGTGAACCTGGTGCCCGGCCCGCTGGCCGGGGTGCTGCGCACCGGTTTGGACTTCCTGACATGACAGGGGTGCTGGCCGAAGCGAAACAGGTTGCCGCCACGGTCGCGGTGCCGCACCACGAGGCGCCCTCGGTGATCCTGCGGCGACGGCAGGTCGTCGGCGTGGTCCTGGTGCTCGGCGCGGTGGTGCTCGGTTTCTCGCTGTCCCGCGTCCCTGGCGACTCGTCTTTTTACTGGTTGACGTTGCTGCTGGCCGCCGTTTGGGCGGTGGGCGCGTTCGTGTCGGGCCCTTTGCACCTCGGGTGCATCCGCTGGCGTGGGCGCAACCAACGCCCGGTGATCACCGGCAGCGTGATCGGGCTGCTCCTCGGCGGGGCGTTCGTGGTGGGTGGGCTGGTGGCGCGCGAAATCGCGCCGGTGCGGGATTTGGTCACCCGCGTCCTCGAATTCTCCAACCACGGCTCGCTGTGGCTGGTGGTGCTGATCACGCTCGTGAACGGCGTGGCCGAAGAGTTGTTCTTCCGCGGCGCGCTGTACACGGCGCTGGGCCGCTTCCCGGCGGTGATCTCGACCGTTCTCTACATCGCCGCCACGCTGGCGAGCGGCAACCTGATGCTGGGCTTCGCCGCGATAATCCTCGGCACGGTGTGCGCGCTGGAGCGCCGAGCCACCGGCGGAGTGTTGGCGCCGGTGCTCACCCACCTGATCTGGGGGCTGGTGATGGTGCTCGCGCTACCACCGATTTTCGGGGTCTGACCAGCGCTCATTCAAAAGATTGTGAGTACTTACTTTCTATGTTAGGCTGCTCGAAACGGAAGGGTTCAAGCGCCATGTACGACGTGATCATTCGCAACGGGTTGTGGTTCGACGGCACCAGTGCCGCCCCGCGGATTCGCTCTTTGGGCATCCGCGACGGCGTGGTGTCGACGGTGTCCGCCGAGCCGCTGGACGAGACCGGGTGCTCCGACGT
>DATBFF010000113.1:0-50526 GCA_036558625.1 Mycobacterium sp.
CTCGCACTTCTTCTGCATACCGTGGATCTCGGCGCAGAAGCGACGAGGCGCTATTTGCTCTTGGGCGCCTTGCCCTCTTTCACCTCTTCGGGGTAGGAGTCGTAGAACTCGACGTAACCCTCGTCGCGGCTTTTCAGCACGTAAATCGGGTCTTCGATGTCGTCGGACGCGAAGCCCTGCTTGCTCAGGTCCACCTTCTTGACCTTTTGCGTCGAGGTCTTCTCCAGCTCCTCGACGATCCGCACGAACAGCGGCAGCGCGTATGGCGGCAGGTTCTCGTAGACGGTCTTGGCCAGCGATTTCGGGTCGAAGTCGGCGCCTTCCTTCACTTGGATCGCCGCCATCCCGGCCTTGCCGCCCGCGCCCTCGACCTCGACGCCGTACACCGTGCACTCCTCGACGTTGGAGTCCTGCGCCACGGCGTGCTCCACCTGCGTGGTGGCGACGTTCTCGCCCTTCCACCGGAACGTGTCGCCGAGCCGATCGGCGAACGCGGCGTGCCCGAAGCCCTGCGAGCGCATCAGGTCGCCAGTGTTGAACCAGACGTCGCCTTCCTTGAATGCGTCACGCACCAGCTTCTTCTCGGTGGCTTCTTTGTCGGTGTAGCCGTCGAACGGGTTGAGATTGTTGACCTTCGACAGCAGCAGGCCCGGCTCGCCACTCTTGACCTTGCGCACGCGGCCCTTGTCGTCGCGCACGGGATCGCCGGTTTCGTTGTCGTACTCGACGAACGCGACCGGCGTGGGGCAGATGCCCGCGCTCTTCGGAATGTTCAGCACGTTGAGGAACGCGGTGTTGGCTTCGCTGGCCGAGTAGAACTCGGCGACGCGTGGGATGCCGAAGCGCTGGGTGAACTCGTCCCAGATCCCTGGCCGCAGTCCGTTACCGGCGATCACCCGCACCTTGTGCTTGCGGTCGGTGTCCTTCTCCGGCTGGTTGAGCAGATAACCGCAGATTTCACCGATGTAGACGAACGCGGTGGCCTCGTAGCGGATCACGTCGTCCCAGAACTTCGACGCCGAGAACGACTTTCCCAGCGCCAGCGTGGCACCCGCGGCCAGCACCGACGACACTGCAACCGTCAGCGCGTTGTTGTGATACAGCGGCAGGCAGCAATACAGCGTGTCGTGGCTGTTCAGCCGCATCCCGATGCCGCCGAACCCGCCGAGTGCCCGCAACCAGCGGTAGTGCGTCATCACGCTGGCCTTCGGCATGCCGGTGGTGCCCGAGGTGAAGATGTAGAACGCTTTGTCCTTGGCCAGCACCGACGCCGTGACCGCTGGGTTCTCGGTGGGCGCGTCGGCGGCAAGCCGATCGAGTTCGTCGACGGGAAGGGAGTCCTCGATCTCGGCGCCGGACTCTTTGACTTCCGACAGCAACTCGTCGGTCCCGATCATCACCTTCGCACCCAGCAAGCCGACGCTGTGCTCGAGCACCTTGCCGCGCTGGTTGTAGTTGAGCATGCCGGCGATCGCGCCGAGCTTGACCGTCGCGAGCATCAGCAGCACCGCCCGAGGCGAGTTCTTCAACATGATCCCGACGACGTCGCCGCGCCCCACCCCGCGTGCGGCCAGCACCGCGGCGTACCGGTTGACTGTCTCGTTGGCCTCCCGGTATGTGACCGATTCGTCCTCGAACTTGATGAACACGTTGTCGCCGTAGCGGGCCGCGCGCTCCTGGAACACCTTGCCGATCGACGTTTTCGCCGACGGGCGGGCCAAGAACCCGGTCACCACCCCCTGCAGGATCGCCGGGGTGTCCATCAGCAGTCCGGGCAGCCGACTCGCGATGTCGGTGATGCCTACGGTCTTATGCTCGTCACGCTTCTGTTTGTCACGCGTCTCAGCCATGGTTTCGCTTTCCCTCTTGATCGCGGCCGCAAACTGCTCGAAAGCCTAGTCAGCTCGGTGCGCACACAGCGAGGGCCGCCTCGACATCGCGGACGACGACGACCCGTTCGAGCGCGGCCGGATGCACGTACCCGGTCTCGACGAGGCCCTCCAGCCACGCCCACAGCCCGTCGTAATGCCCGTCCGGATCGAGCAGCACGACGGGCTTGTCGTGGAAACCGAGATAGCCAGACGTCCACGCCTCGAAGAACTCCTCGAGCGTGCCGATGCCGCCGGGAAGTGCGATGAACGCGTCAGAACGCTCCTCCATCACCTTCTTGCGTTCGCGCATCGTGTCGGTGACGACGAGCTCGTCGGCGTCGACGTCGGCCATCTCCTTGTGCACCAACGCCTTCGGAATCACGCCGACAGTGCGGCCCCGGTGCGCCCGTGCGCCCTCGGCGAGTGCGCCCATCGCCGAGACGTTGCCGCCGCCGGATACCAGCGTCCAGCCCCGGTCGGCGATCGCCTCGCCGACTTTCGCGGCCAGCGCGAGCAATTCGGGGTGCACCGGCCCGGACGCGCAGTACACGCAAACGGCCCACTGGTCCGCTGGGGATTCCGACACAACCGACAAACTAGCCCCATAGGATGCGGCGGATGCCACCTGAGCGGATCGACGACGTCGTAGCAGCGGCCACCGCGCTGGCGTGGCAGGGACGCGGCCGCGAAGCCGCCGAGGTGCTCGCGGGCGTCGACCCCGACAAGCTGTCGGAGACCGACCTGATGGCGTGGGCATTGCCGCGGGCCGCCAACCAGTTCTGGATGCTTTCGGAGCCGACGCAGGCCGTGGCGTTCCTGCAGGCGGTCCGCAACCGGGTGACCGCACCGGGAGCGCGGGTAACACTCGACGCGCTGGCCGCGACGTTCGCGATGAACGCAGGCACCCCGCTGCGGGCGTTGCGGATCGCCGAGGAGGTCCTCGCGTCGCCCCACGCCGACGAAACCGCCGTCGGCTGGGCGGCGTCGTGCGCCGCGTTGTCCTCGGCACGGTCGGGCCGTTTCGGTGCGGTCGACCAACTGGCCGCCCGTGCGGTGGCCGCGGGACAACCGGGCCTGCTTCGGTTCACCGGCGGGTTCGGCCGCGTCACGGGATTGGTGATGGTGGGCCGGCTGGCCGAGGCGACGGCGCTCGCACAGCGCTACACCGACTCTGCCGAGCAGCAGGATCCCGGCCGGGCGATCGGCGAGGTGCTGGTGTCCTACGTGGCAATCGCCACCGGCGAATTCGACACCGCCACAACGCTTTTAGCGCGGGCCGCTGACGCGTTGGCACCGACCGGCTACTCGTGGGGTCCGCTGTCGCTGATGCTGCTGGCTCAGGCGCTCGGTCAGCAGGGCGACCAGATCGGCGCCGCCAAGGCATTGGCCGCGGCCGAGTCGCGGCACGGCATGAAGTCGGCGCTGTTCACACCGGAGCTGGCGCTGGCCCGGGCCTGGTCGAAGGCCGCCCGCCGCGACAAGGTCGAGGCGGTCGATGCGGCACGGCAGGCTGTGCAGGCCGCCGAGCGGGGCGGCCAGTCAGCGGTCGCGCTGCGGGCGCTGCAGGATTCGGTCCGGCTCGGCGACGCCCGCGCGATCTACCGAACGCAACGACTCGCCGGCGAGGTGGACTGCGTGGTCGGGCGGCTGACGCTGGCGCATGCCCAGGCGTTCACCGACCGCGACGGCGTCGCGCTGAAAGAGGTCGCCGACGAACTCGCGGGCGTGGGGCTGCGGCCCGCCGCCGACGCTGCCGCCCGCCAAGCCGAAACCATCTGAGCGCCTAGGCGCTCAGGTAGCCGTGCAGCATCTCCACTGCCGCGGTGATCTGCCCGACGGGCACGCGTTCGTCGACGCGGTGCGCCAGGCTGGGATCGCCTGGACCGTAGTTGACCGCCGGGATGCCGCGCGCGGCGAACCGCGCCACGTCGGTCCAGCCGAACTTCGCCCGTACCCGACCGCCGGCGGCGTCGACCAGAGCGGCGGCTGCCGGGTGTGACAAGCCGGGCAGCGCACCCGCGGCCGCGTCGGCCTGCTCGACGCTCACGTCCAGCCCGTCGAGCACGTCGAGCAGGTGCTCGGTCGCCTGTTCGACGCTGCGGTCGGGCGCGAAACGGAGGTTGACGGTCACCGCGGCGCGGTCGGGGATCACGTTGCCGGCGACGCCGCCTTCGATGCGCACCGCGCTCAGTCCTTCGCGATAGGTGCAGCCGTCGATGTCGACGTGGCGGGCGTGATAGCTCGCCAGCCGGTCCAGAACTGCGCCGAGCTTGTGAATTGCGTTGTCGCCCATCCACGGTCGCGCAGAATGCGCTCGGGTACCGCTCGCGGTGACCACCACGCGCAGCGTGCCCTGGCAGCCCGCTTCGATGAAACCGCCGGACGGCTCGCCGAGGATTGCGACGTCGGCATGCAGCCAGTCGGGAAGCTCGCGTTCGATGCGGCCCAAACCGTTTGCGGTGGCTTCGATTTCCTCGCAGTCGTAGAACACCATGGTCAGGTCACGGGTGGGCTGTGCCAGCGTGGCGGCAACGTGCAGGAACACGGCGTCGCCCGATTTCATGTCGACCGCACCGCAGCCGTGCAACTCGTCGTCGGCCAGGCGGCTCGGCAGGTTGCCGGCTGCCGGGACGGTGTCAAGATGCCCGGCGAGCAGCACCCGCGTGGGGTGGCCGTGGTTGGTGCGGGCCAGGACGGCGTTGCCGTTGCGCACGATCTCGAATCCGGTGGTCTGCTCGCGCAGCGCGGTTTCCACCTCGGCGGCGATGCGCGCCTCCTGCCGCGACTCACTCGGGATGTCGACGAGCGCCGCGGTCAGCGCAATCGGATCGCCGCGCAAGTCGAGCGATGAGCCGCTTGCGCGAAGAGCAGAGGATGGGCCCACACCGGTTGAGGCTAGTCGCTGCGCTGCTCAGTATCCGCTCAGGAGCCGCCGCAGTCGTCCGAGTGTTCGTGGTCCCGCTGTGCTGCAGATTCTGGACGGGTCGGCGGGGCGGCGCCCCCACAGCAGCAAAACCCTTGCGGCAGCGTCAGTTTCCAGTGTCGCGTCACCGTCGGCCGGCACCAGCTTGATGGCGGTCTCCCCGGCGCGGGCGGTCAGCCTGATGTCGTCGCGCCCGGCTACACGCAGGCGGGCCTCCAGGGCTTCGGTGTCGCCGAGTTGTTCGGCGCCCTTCGCGAGCAGCGGAACGCCTACTGCGTACACGCTGTGGTCGGTCATCCACGGCTCGGACAGGCGCGCCTGTGCCGCGGCGTCGTCGCCGGTGACGTCCCAACCGTGCAATACAAGTTCCTCACGCATGTGTTCGGCGAACCAGCTCGCCTCCATCGTGCGCCCGGTCCACCCCACTTCCATCTCCGGCGACGCGTCCTGCGCGGCCTCGGCGACCTCGGCGAGCGCTGCCATCCGGTCCGTCAACGCCGACCACAGTTCGTCGTCGGTGAGCGCCCGAAACGGCGGTTCGCGCTCCGCGAAACCGCGGGTCGCGACGGGATCGCCGGCGAGATGCGCGCCGAGCACGCGGGCCAGCTCCTCGGCGTTGCCGGTCTGGTGCACGACGATGTCGCGCACGGTCCACGCCTCACACCAGGTTCCGGCGTCGGGGCGGCGATCTCGCACTGCGGCGGCGAATGGCTCCCACTCGGGGAACATGTCCTGGTTCACGGTGCTGGTCATGTACCCAGCATGCCCATCCGACGATTCGATGCCCGTCGAACCGACCGACGTACGATGCGATTGTGGCGCACAAGGCCGAGTTCGACGACGTCCGCCGATTGGTCGGCGAGTTCGGATCGCGCGCAACGCTGGTCACGATCACGAAATCGCTGTGCCCGCATGTGGTGACGGCGATCGTCGGCGTCGAGGGCGAGCGGCTCGTCGCCGAAGTCGGGTCACGCACGCGATCGAACGTGGTCGACCACCCTGCGCTGTCCGTCGTGTTCAGCCCCGTCGGCGACGGCGAGTATCAGCTGATCCTCGACGGCACGGCCGAAGACGTCGGCGAGCCGAACGAAGACGGCGTGAGCACCTTGCGAATCGCGGTCCTCGGCGGCATTCTGCATCGCCTCGCGGGGCTACCCGAAGGGCCGCCCACGTGCCTGTCGCTGGCCCAGTAACGTCTAGGCCGTGACTTCTGCTGCCGGCGTGGGACTGGCGACGATTGCCGCAGACGGCACCGTGCTCGACGCGTGGTTCCCTGCACCGGAACTCGACGCGGACAGCCAGGCCGGTACTGCGCGGCTGTCTGTCGCCGAGGTACCCGACGAACTCGCCGTGCTCGCCGGGCGCGACGACGACCGCGGCGTCGAAACAGTGGTGGTGCGTACCGTTGTCGGCGCGTTGAGCGACCCTCCCGCGGATGCCTACGACGCGTATCTGCGGCTGCATCTGCTGTCGCACCGCTTGATCAAGCCGCACGACGCGAACGTCGACGGCATCTTCGGCGTGCTGACCAACGTGGTGTGGACCAGCTACGGGCCGTGCGCGGTCGAAGGTTTCGAGAACGTGCGCGCCCGCTTGCGGCGGCGGGGCCCAGTGACCGTCTACGGCATCGACAAGTTCCCGCGGATGGTCGACTACGTGGTGCCGCCCGGTGTGCGCATCGCCGATGCCGATCGCGTGCGTCTGGGCGCACACCTCGCGTCCGGCACGACGGTGATGCACGAGGGTTTCGTGAACTTCAACGCCGGCACACTCGGCGCGTCGATGGTCGAGGGCCGCATCTCGGCCGGCGTCGTCGTCGGTGACGGCTCCGACGTCGGGGGCGGCGCGTCGATCATGGGCACGCTGTCCGGCGGTGGCACACAAGTGATTTCGATCGGCAGGCGGTGTCTGCTCGGCGCCAACGCAGGGCTCGGCATTTCACTCGGTGACGACTGCGTGGTCGAGGCAGGGCTGTATCTGACCGCGGGCACCAAGGTTGCAACGCCCGACGGCACGGTCAAGGCGCGGCAGCTGTCCGGCGCGAACAACCTGTTGTTCCGGCGCAATTCGGTAACCGGCGCGGTCGAGGTGGTGTCGCGCGACGGCCAAGGCATTGCGCTGAACGAGGCGTTGCACGCCAACTAGCACCCTTGCGCGAGCGTGCGTGTCTGCGGGTCGACACGCCGATGATCGGCCAAATTCTGCGCACGCTCGCGCTGTAGTCAGCGTTCGGACAGCACGCAGAATTCGTTGCCCTCGGGGTCGGCGAGCACAACCCAACTCGACTCGCCCTGCCCGATGTCGACGCGCCGCGCGCCCATGCCAATCAAGCGCTCGACCTCGGCGTGCTGGTCGTCAGGCCGGAAGTCGAAGTGGATGCGATTCTTGACGATTCGCCGGTCGGTGACGCGCAGGAACAGCCAGTTCGGGCCCGATGCGGAAGGCGCGGTCAGCCGCACATCGCCGTCGTCGTCGACGTCCTGCGGCCAGCCCAGTGCTTGCGACCACCACTGCCCCAGCCTCGTCGGGTCCGCGGCGTCGATGCAGATCTCGTCGAACCTCAACCCCACGTCGTGAGCTCCTTCTTGAGCACCTTGCCCATCGCGTTGCGTGGCAGCTCGTCGACCACCCGCACTTCCCGGGGCCGCTTGTGCACCGAAAGCTCTTGAGCGACAAAGTCAATCAGCGCATCCGAGGCGACATCGCCGACCACGAACGCGACGATCCGCTGCCCGAGGTCGTCGTCGGGCAGTCCAACCACAGCCGCCTCGGCGACATCGGGATGGCCCATCAGGGCCGCTTCGATCTCCCCCGCGCCGATGCGGTAGCCGCCGGACTTGATCAGGTCCACCGACTCGCGGCCGACGATGCGGTGCATGCCGTCACCGTCGATCACCGCGACGTCGCCGGTGCGGTACCAGCCGTCGTCGGTGAACGCCGCGGCCGTCGCGTCCGGCCGGCCCAGATAGCCGTCGAACAGCGTTGGGCCGCGTACCTGCAAACCCGCGACAGTCTCCCCGTCGTGCGGCGCCGCGGCGGCGTCGTCGTCGACCAACCGCGTCGTCACGCCGGCGAGCGGCGTGCCCACCCAGCCCGGCCGCCGTTCGCCATCAGCGCGCGTGCTCAGCGTGATCAGCGATTCCGACGTTCCGTACCGTTCCACGGGCCGGTGCCCGGTGAGCTCCGCGAGCCGCTCGAAGACCGGCACCGGCAGCGGCGCACTGCCTGATACCAGCAGACGAGCCGGTCGCAACGCCTCGGCTGCGGCCTCGTCGGCCACCACCCGCGACCACACTGTCGGCACGCCGAAATAAAGCGTGCCGCGTGCGGCGGCATAGCCCTCGGGTGTCGGCTTGCCGGTGTGCACGAACCGGTTGCCGATCCGCAATGAACCCAGCAGGCCGAGCACCAGGCCGTGCACGTGAAACAGCGGCAGGCCGTGCACGAGGGTGTCGTCCGGCGTCCACTGCCAGGCCTGGGCCAAAACGTCGAGGTCGGCCGCGATCGCGCGACGGCTCAGCACCACGCCCTTGGGTGGCCCGGTGGTGCCCGATGTGTAGATGACCATGGCGGTGGATTCGGGCGGCGGCTCGGGGTAGGAATGCCAGGAGCGCGCGTGCAGCCGCACCGGCACGTGGGGCAATCCGTCAGGCTCACCCGGCGCCTCCCCCAGCCACGCCTGCGCACCCGAATCACCGAGGATGTGCCGCCGTTCGGCATGCCCGACGTCGGCGGGCACCGGAACCACGGGCACGCCGGCGATCATGCAGCCCGCGATCGCCAGAACCGTCGCCGCGGTGGGCGCGGCCAGCACCGCGACCCGGCGTGCTCCGCCGATACGCTCGGCCACCGACGTCGCAGCACCGACGAGGTCGCTGCGGGACAGCGACACGTCACCGATGCGCACGGCGTCGGACAGGTCAGCGCCACCGGCCACCGCGGCGGGGTTCAGCGAGGCCAATAACACGCCAGCGAGGCTACCTGTGGTCGTCGCCGTGAGATGTCTGGCGGCCGAGCGCAAACAGCAACAGGCCGAGTGCGAAAACCCCGCCGACGGCACCGGACACCAATAGCGGCAGCCGCCCCGCGGTGCCCCACAGAAGCCCGGCCCACAGTCCTGCGGCCAGCACAGCGAATCCGCTGAGCCCCTGAAACACGCCCTGTCCGCTCGATTGCAATTCGCTTGGCAGCAGCGTCGAGATCCACGCTTTGCCGACCCCGTCATAACAGGCGGTGAACACCCCGTACACGCCGATCAGCAGCCACGCCAACGCGGTGTCGGTGGTCAGCCCCAAACCCAGGTAGCCGACGGCGAAGAACACCAGGCCGACCGCGAAAACCGTTGCGGGCGTGAACTTGTCGGCAAGCAGGCCGGCCGGGTAGCTGGCCAGCGCATACACCGCGTTGTACCCGACATAGGCGACGACGACTCCCGCGACGCCGAAACCGATCTCGTTGAGCCGCAACAGCAAAAGTGCGTCCGGGAAGTTCACCAGCGTGAAAGCCACCAACACCGCAGCCACCCGCCAATAGCGTCCGGGCAGCTGACGAAACCCGGCGAAGACGGGCGGTCTCGACGCGCGGGTGCGGGCACGTTCGCGCACCCAGAACACCAACAGCACGCTCAGTACCCCCGGAATAACGGCCAGGTACAGCACCGGAGCGATTCGGTGGTCGAACAATTCGTATCCGGCCAGGCCGAGCAGGGGCCCGATCACTGCCCCGGCGGTATCCATCGCGCGGTGGAATCCGAAGACGCGGCCGCGGGCGCCCGGCTCGATCCCCTCGACCAGCAGCGCGTCGCGCGGCGCACCGCGCAGTCCCTTGCCCAGCCGGTCGACCACCCTTCCGGCCAGCACGCCGCCCCATGCACCGGCGACGGCGACGATCAGCTTGCCCAGCGCTGCCATGCCGTACCCGGTGGCGATCAGCGGGCGCCGCGCAAACCGGTCGCCCAACGGGCCGGCGGCGATCTTGGTCAGCGAGGCGGCACCTTCCGCGGCACCTTCTACCGCACCGACCACCGACGGCGGGGCACCGAGCACCGTCGTCAAGTAGAGCGGCAACAGCGGGTAGAGCAGCTCGCTCGCGGTGTCCTGCAACAGCGACACCAGCGACAGCACCCGCACATTGCGGGTCAGCCAACCTCGCTGTTGGGCAACAGTCACCGTTCGAGTGTTCCGCACTGTGACCAAAGGCCCACGCGAGAGGGGAACTTCGGCAGCCGAATCCCGCGGCGCACCGGACTAACGTCGAGCACATGACGCCGGAAACCGCTCAACCGCTGACCATCCTCTCGGAGAGCGAAAGCTGGAAACTGTTGGGCAGTGCTGCGCTCGGCCGGCTCGTCACGAGCGTTGACGGTCAACCGGAGATCTTTCCGGTCAACTTCGTCGTCCAGGGGCGCAGTGTGCTGTTCCGAACGGCCGAGGGCACCAAACTCGTCAGCGCCGCGATCAACAGTAAAGTGCTGTTCGAGGCCGATGACCACAACGTCGCCGAAGGTTGGAGCGTCATCGTCAAGGGCACCGCGCGTCTGCTGCGGACCGAGGAGGAAATCGCCGAGGCCGAGCGGGCGCAGTTGCTGCCGTGGACCGCTACGGTCAAATCGCACTACGTGCGGATCAGCCCTTCGCAACTCACCGGTCGACGGTTCGTGTTCGGTCCGGAGCCAACCAACTGACGGGCCGGCACCAGTCGCAGTACCGCAACCCGGAAAAGCGCAATCTTTTGCTGCAAAAGCAGCGAAACCACTTCTCCTACCGGTTGTAGTCGATAGGTTTTGATGCGGTATCCGTCAACCGCGCGGGGGCGGGGTTCGCGCTCCCGCGCCGATCTGGTGGGGAGTGCCAACGTGGCAATTGAACCCGCACAGTCTATTTCGCGCTCTGCCGACGGGCCGTCGGCAGAGCGGCTGATCGGCAAAGGCTGGATTCAGGGCGTAGCCCTCGTGATGATCTTCGGGTTCTTCGTGATGGGAATCCTCGCCTACCGCACGTACACCGCGTCGATGCCGATGCCGGACAAGGTCGTCAGCGAGTCCGGTCGCGTGCTGTTCACCAAGGACCAGATCACCCGCGGCCAGGAGATCTTCCAAGCCCGCGGGTTGCAGGAGTACGGGTCCATCGTGGGCCACGGCGCATACCTTGGTCCCGACTACACCGCCGAGTACCTGCGGCTAGCCACCGAAGACGTCGCCGCACAGCTTCGCGCGGGCGGTGAACCCGACGTGCACGACGCGGTGGTACGGGAGTTCCGGACCAACCGCTACAACGCCGACACCGGCACGGTGGTGTTCACCGACCGCCAAGCCACTGCGTTCGACAACATCCAGCAGCACTACGCCGCATATTTCGGGGAGAACTCCACCAAGTACGGGCTGCGCCCCAAGCTGATCACGTCCCCCGCGGAGATCCACGACCTGACGGCCTTCTTCGCGTGGACCGCGTGGGCGGCGGCGGCCGAGCGCCCCGGCCACAACTACACGTACACCAACAACTGGCCGGCGGAGTCGCGGGTGGACAACGGGCCGACGGCGCAGCTGATCGTCTGGTCGGCGCTGTCGTTGGTGGCGCTGCTGGGCGGCATCGGAATCATGTTCGCGGTCTACGGGCGGTGGAGCCAGAAGGTTGGCTGGCATAGCTCCGAGCCACCGACGCTGTCGTTCCGGCAACCCGGCGAGGTATCGCTCACCCGGGCACAACGAGCGACGATCTGGTTCTTCGCCGTCGTGTCGGTGCTCTTTCTGGCGCAGACCGTGCTCGGCGCGGCCGCGCAGCACTACCGCGCCGATCTGGCCACCTTCTTCGGTATCGACCTGGCCCAGGTTCTGCCCTACAACCTCGCCCGCACCTGGCACTTGCAGCTGGCGCTGTTCTGGACCGTGGCGGCGTTCTTGGCCGGCGGGATCTTTTTGACCCCGTTCATCGCCCGCAAGGAGCCGCGCCGCCAGCACTGGCTCGCGTACGCCTTATTGGGCGCGGTGGCACTTGTGGTCGTCGGGTCGCTGCTCACCGAGGCGGCGTCGATCTACGGGTGGCTGCCGGAGGGATCGCTGTTCTCCCAGCAGTGGGAGTACCTCGACCTGCCGAGAATCTGGCAAATCCTTCTGGTTGTCGGATTGATCATCTGGATCGTCATCGTCTGGCGCGGGATGCGCGCGCGGTTGAAGGGCGAGTCGAAGATGAACATGCCGTGGATGTTCTTCTTCGCCGGGCTGGCCATCCCAGCGTTCTACGCAGTGGGGCTGCTGGCGAGCAGCGACACCCATCTGTCGGTGGCCGACTTCTGGCGATTCTGGGTGGTGCACCTGTGGGTCGAGGACTTCCTCGAGTTGTTCACGACGGTGATGGTGGCCTACATGTTCGTGCTGCTTGGCGTGGTCAGCCAGCGCATCGCGCTCGGAGTGATCTTCCTCGACATCATCTTGTATTCGGCGGGCGGCGTGATCGGCACGATGCACCATCTCTACTTCTCGGGAACTCCGGTCGAGCACATGGCCTTGGGCGCGTTCTTCTCGGCCGCCGAAGTCATTCCGCTGACGTTTTTGACCGTGGAAGCGTGGGCGTTCTTACAACTCGGTTCCCGCCAAACCGCCGACAACGCGAAACCGTTCCCGCATCGCTGGGCTGTCATGTTCCTGGTGGCCGTCGGGTTCTGGAACTTCGTCGGTGCCGGCATCTTCGGCTTCCTGATCAACCTGCCGATCGTGTCGTACTACGAGATCGGGACTGCGCTGACCGCCAACCACGGACACGCGGCGATGATGGGCGTGTACGGAATGCTTGCCGTCGGGTTGGCCATGTTCGCGTTCCGCTACGTGATTCCCGCTGACAAGTGGCCGGAGAAGTGGGCACGAATATCCTTCTGGTGCATGAACATCGGCTTGGCGTGGATGGTGTTTGCCACGCTGCTGCCGCTCGGTGTGCTGCAGCTGTATCACTCGGTCAACGACGGCTATGTCGAGGCGCGTTCGCTGAAACTTCTGACCCAGCCCGGCAATGCGTTGCTGGAATGGCTGCGTCTGCCCGGCGATGTGATCCTCATCGTCGGCGGCGTCCTGCCGTTCGTGTGGATTGCGTGGACGGCGTTGCGGCACTTCCGGTCCGGAGAAGCCGTCGACGAGTTGCCGGAACATCCGCTGTATACCGAAGTGACCTCCGAGGACGACCTCGCGGTGGCACCGGCGCAGGAGTGAGCATGACGGCACCGACGACTGCGGTCTGGCTGGTAGCGGGATACGCCCTGCTGCTGGTGGCGATCGCGTGGGGCTTCGACCTGATGGCGCGCAGGACGTCACTGCGTGCGGCACGGTGGCGCACCGGCCGTTTCGTCTACCACGCCGATCATGACGCATGGCGCTGCCCGGAAGACCAGTGGCTGTGGCCGACGTCGTTCGATCCGCACAACCGGGTGATGCGCTACCGGGCCAAACCAAGCGTGTGCAACGCCTGCCCGGTGAAGGCGACCTGTACAACGTCGAACCGTGGCCGCGAGATCCGCCGCGAAGTGGACCCCTGGCCCTATTCTGAGGCGGGCCGGTTCCATCGCGGAATCGCCTGTGCCATCGCAGGACTCGCGCTGGTCATGCTGTTCGGGATGCTTATCGGCGACCACTCTCTTGCCGACGTCATCGTGCTCGTGGGGACTGCGTTGCTGGTGGCCGCACTCGCCATCCCGCTGCTGCGTCACCTGTGGAATTCGCCGTCGAACGCGCCCGCGCACGTACCGCACCGGTCTGTGCGCGAGGAGGCCACCGCGATGGCGATTGACCGGTATTCCACCCGCTGGGGCGGCGGATGGTCGGAACGGAAGGAGTCGGTATGACCGGTCTCTGGATTTTTCTCGCCGTGGCGGCGGTGCTCATCGCCGCGCTGCTGGTTTACATGGCACTCGCGGTTCTGCGTGAATACGAGCGCGGCGTGGTATTTCGCATGGGTCGCGCCCGGCCGCTCTACGGGCCCGGGCTCGTGGTTCTGATCCCGTTGGTCGACCGAATGCTTCGCGTGGACCAGCGGGTCGTCACCCTCACCATCCCGCCACAGGAGGTGATCACCCGCGACAATGTGCCCGCCCGGGTGAACGCCGTGGTGATGTTTCAGGTCACCGATCCACTCAAAGCCATTCTGGGAGTGGAGAATTATTCGGTAGCGACGTCTCAGATCGCGCAGACCACGCTGCGGTCGCTGCTCGGCCGCGCCGACTTGGACACGTTGTTGGCGCACCGCGAAGACCTGAACAACGACCTGCGGACCATCATCGAAAAGCAGACAGAGCCGTGGGGTGTGGAGGTCCGCATCGTCGAGATCAAGGACGTCGAGATCCCCGAGTCGATGCAGCGCGCGATGGCACGCGAAGCCGAGGCTGAACGCGAACGCCGAGCGAAGGTGATCAACGCCCACGGCGAGCTGCAAGCTTCCGACGAGCTACGCCAAGCCGCCGAAACGCTCTCGCGGGCACCGGCATCGCTGCAGCTGCGCTATCTGCAGACACTGTTGGAGCTAGGTGCGGATCAGAACTCGACCGTGGTATTCCCGCTGCCTGTCGACATCATCACGCCGTTCTTGAAGAATCCGCAGCTGCGCCAGACCATTGCGACCGCCTTCAACAACGGCGCCGCGCGGGATCGCGCCGAGGATCCAAGCCCTGCCGATTAACGGCGTGCCAGCGCGCGCAGGAAGAACACCAGGTTGGCAGGCCGCTCTGCCAGCCTGCGCACCAGGTATCCGTACCACTGCGTGCCGAACGGGATGTACACCCGCATCGCGCTGCCCGTGCCGGCCAGTCGACGCTGCTCGACGTCACGAATCCCGTAAAGCATCTGGTACTCGAAATCGCCTGGGCCGCGGCCTGCTTCGCGCACCATCGCACCTACCGCGTCGATGACCGCCGGATCATGCGAGGCAACCATCGGATAGCCGGTGCCCGCCATCAGCACCTCGAGACACCGCAGGTAACTGTCGGTGACGTCGTCGCGGTCGCGGTAGGCCACCGACGCGGGCTCCTCGTAGGCGCCCTTGCACAAGCGGATTCGCGCGCCCGACGCCGCGAACTCCTGGCAATCGCCGTGCGTGCGCCGCAGATACGCCTGCAGCACGGTGCCCAGCCAGTCAAAGTCGGCGCGCAACTCGCGCACTGCGCCTAGCGTCGCGTCGGTCGTGGTGTGGTCCTCCGCGTCGACCGTCACCCACACCCCCGCGCACTGCGCCGCCGTGCAGATCCGGTGCGCGTTCTCCAGAGCGATTTTCTCGCCGTCACGTGGCAGCGCCTGTCCCATCGCCGAGAGTTTCAGCGACACCTCGAGTGGGCGGACACCGGTGGATCTTGCGTCGCGCCGGCCACCGAGCGCGTCGAGCAGCTTCAGGTACGCCTCGACGGTGGCATTGGCCGTCTCGGCGTCGGCGACGTCCTCGCCGAGGTAGTCGATCGATACCATCCGGCCCGTATCCCGCAGGGCCGCAACCGCTCCCATCACATCCACGAGCGAATCGCCTGCTACGAAGCGGTTCACGACACGGCGGGAGACGGGCCAGCGCTCGACGGCGTGCCGTAGCCGCGGCGATCGGCCGGCGGCAAGGATCGCCGGGCGTGCGGTTGCGGCGAACACGCTCACGTTCACGCACCCATGTGCGGATACGCGTGGTCGCCCGGCGGAGCGAAGTTCTCTTTGATCGAGCGAGCGGAGGTCCAGCGCAGGAGGTTCAGCGGCGAGCCTGCCTTGTCGTTGGTTCCCGACGCGCGTGAACCGCCAAACGGCTGCTGGCCCACGACGGCGCCGGTCGGCTTGTCGTTGACGTAGAAGTTGCCGGCCGTGAAGCGCAGCCGCTCGGAGGCCAATGACACCGCAGCGCGGTCGTCGGCGATCACGGCCCCCGTCAACGCATAACGCGATCCGCGATCGACGACGTCGAGAATCCCGTCGTAGCCGTCGTCGGGATACACGTGCACGGCGAGGATCGGTCCGAAGTACTCGGTGCAGAATGCATCGTCAGTCGGGTCGTCGGACAGCAGCACGGTCGGGCGCACGAAATAGCCTTCGGCGTCGTCGTATTCGCCGCCCACCGCGACCGTCACCGCGGGTGCGCTCTTGGCTCGCTCAATCGCGGCGACGTTCTTCGCGAACGCCCGCTCGTCGATCAGCGCACCCCCGAAGTTCGACAGGTCGGTCACGTCGCCGTAAGTCAGTGCCGCGGTGGCGCCAAGGAAGTCGTCACCCATCCGTTGCCACACCGAGCGCGGAACGAACGCCCGCGATGCTGCCGAGCACTTCTGACCCTGGTAGTCGAACGCACCGCGAATCAGCGCGGTGCGCAGCACATCCGGCTGCGCCGACGTGTGCGCCAGCACGAAATCCTTGCCACCGGTCTCGCCGACCAGTCGCGGGTAGGTGGCGTAGCGTTCGATGTGAGCGCCGACCTCGCGCCACAGATGCTGAAACGTCGTCGTCGAACCGGTGAAGTGAATACCGGCCAGGCGCGGATCTTTCAACAGCACCTCGGACACCTCGAACCCGTCACCGGTCACCAGATTGATTACACCAGGCGGAAGACCGGCAGCCTCGAGCAGTTGCATGGTCAGGTACGCCGAAAGCGTCTGTGTGACCGAAGGTTTCCAGATCACGGTGTTGCCCATCAACGCGGGCGCGGTCGGCAGATTGCCCGCGATTGCGGTGAAGTTGAAGGGCGTGATCGCGTAAACGAAGCCCTCGAGCGGGCGGTAGTCGGTGCGGTTCCATATCCCGCGGGTGCTGACCGGCTGCTGCTGCAGGATCTCGCGCGCAAACGCGACGTTGTAGCGCCAGAAGTCGATGAGCTCGCACGACGCGTCGATTTCCGCCTGATAGGCGGACTTGGACTGGCCGAGCATCGTTGCGGCAACGATACTTTCCCGCCACGGCCCCGCCAGGAGGTCCGCCGCGCGCAGAAACACCGCGGCGCGTTCGTCGAACGACGTTGCCTGCCATGACGCCTTCGCGGCAAGCGCGGCCTCCATCGCCGCCGAGGCGTTGGCGCGGGTCGCATTGCTCAGCGTGCCAAGTCGCGCGGAATGCCGATGGGGCTGCACGACGTCGATCGGCGGCCCACCGCCCATCCGGTGCTCGCCACCGATGACGTGCGGCAGCTCGACCGGCTCGACTGCCAGTGCCTGCAGTTGATCGATCAGACGCCCGCGTTCGGGGCTTCCGGGCGCGTAGTCGTGCACCGGTTCGTTGACGGGCGTCGGTACGTCGGTGATCGCGTCCATGCGTCAAGCATCCCTCGCCGGGCGAGTTCTCACCACGTTCGACGCGGCTCGGAGATTGACTACGCCAGCCGCGACGCCGCCGCGGCGATCCGTTCGTCGGTCGCGGTAAGTGCGATCCGCACGTGCCGACGTCCGCGTGGGCCGTAGAACTCGCCTGGGGCGACGAGGATTCCACGCCGCGCGAACCATGCCACGGTCTCACGGCACTCCTCGCGCCGCGTGGCCCACAGGTACAGCCCGGCCTCGGAATGGTCGACGGTCAACCCAGCGGCCCGCACGGCGGGCAGCAGCAAGTCGCGGCGGCGGGCGTAGGTGTCGCGCTGCTCGCGCTCGTGCGCGTCGTCGGTGAGCGCGGCGACCATTGCCGCCTGCACCGGCGTCGGCACCATCATCCCGGCATGCTTGCGCACGGCCAGCAACTCGGCGACGACCGCCGGGTCCCCGGCGACGAAGCCTGCGCGATAGCCCGCCAGCGACGATGTCTTCGACAGCGAGTGCGCGGCCAGCAGCCCGGTATGGTCGCCGCCGGAGACTGCGCCGTCGAGCAGAGAGACCGGCTCGGCGTCCCAGCCCAGGCCGAGGTAGCACTCGTCGGAGACCACCAGCACGTCGCGCTCACGGGCCCAGTCGACCACCTTGCGCAGGTGGTCGTTTCCGAGCACCCGGCCGGTGGGGTTGCTGGGCGAATTCAGGTAGACGAGTGCCGGCCGCCGCGGGCCGAGCTGGGTCAGCGAGGCGGCAAGCACCACCTGAGTGCCCGCCAGACGGGCCCCGACTTCGTATGTGGGATAAGCCAATTCGGGAACGACGACGATGTCGTCGGGACCGAGGCCGAGCAGCGTCGGCAACCACGCGATCAGCTCTTTGGTGCCGATCACCGGGAGCACGGCGTGGGGCGCGAGGCCGCTGACTCGGTACCGGCGAGCCAGCGCGGCCGCCGCGGCGTCACGCAGCGCCGGCGTGCCCGCTGTCGTCGGATAGCCCGGAGCGGCGCTGGCCCCAGCCAGCGCGTCGCGGATCACCGGCGCCACCGGATCGACGGGTGTGCCGACCGACAAGTCGACGATGCCGTCGGGGTGGGAGCGGGCGAGGGCGGCGGCGTCGGCCAGTGTGTCCCACGGAAACACCGGCAGCGATGCCGACACTGCCCGCCGGCGGCTCAGCTCAGGCGCTCTCACCCTGGGGCGGGAGATCCTTGACGACTTGCGGGTCGTTCTCGGTCAGGCCCACCTTCGACGCGCCACCGGGCGACCCGAGCTCCTCGAAGAAGTCGGCGTTGATCTGCGTGTACTGCGCCCACTGGTCGGGCACATCGTCTTCGTAGTAGATGGCCTCCACCGGACAGACCGGCTCGCATGCACCACAGTCGACGCACTCGTCGGGGTGGATATACAGCATCCGCGCGCCCTCGTAGATACAGTCGACAGGGCACTCCTCGATGCATGCCTTGTCTTTGATGTCGACGCAAGGTTCGGCGATCGTGTACGTCACGAAGGTCTCCTCGATGTCCTCTTCTGTGTGACTGCTGTGCTGTTGGTGCTGCAAGTATGCGTTGTCATTCCCGCAACTTCCCGGCCAGTCTGCCCTACCCGCTCGACGCGCCGGCAGCGAAGTCACGACGTTCGGTTACTGATACTAACCGTTGCATATACCCGCGCACACCCGGCTCGCCATCCGACGCTGTGCATGTGCAACATGTTGCATATGACCTTAGCCTCGCTCTAGGCTGCCGCGGGTGGGTCTCAGGCACGCGATCCTGGTGTCGCTGTCCGAACAGTCGGGTTCGGGCTACGAATTGGCGCGCCGATTCGACCGGTCGATCGGCTTCTTCTGGCGCGCCACCCACCAACAGATTTATCGCACGCTGGGCGCGATGGAGAGTGACGGGCTGGTCACTGTTACTCCGGTGCGCCAACGGGGGCGGCCCGATAAGAAGGTGTACGACGTGTCCGAGGCCGGCCGAGCCGAGCTTGCGCGGTGGATCGCCGAGCCGCCAACTGGTCCGGGCGCCGACGCTCGCGTGCGCGACCTCGCGGTCAAGATCCGCGGCGCCGGGTTCGGTGATGTCGCGGCCGTACGTCGTCACGTCGGCGCGTTGCGCGCAGAGCGGGTCGCCCGCCGTGACGTTTACCGCGAGATGGAAAAGCGGCAGTTTCCCCGTCCCGCCGGTCTCAGGGGCTCTGCGCTGCACCAATACCTGGTCCTGCGCGGCGGCATTCGCGCCGAGGAGAACACGATCGACTGGCTCGAGGAAGTGAAGGCGGCTTTGTGACTTCTCCAACGTCATATCCGAACCTGTTGTCGCCGTTGGATCTTGGCTTCACCACGTTGCGCAACCGCGTCATCATGGGCTCGATGCACACCGGGCTGGAGGATCGTGCCCGCGACATCGACCGGCTCGCTGAATACTTCGCCGAGCGCGCACGCGGCGGAGTCGGGTTGATCATCACCGGTGGGTACGCGCCGAACCGCACCGGCTGGCTGCTGCCGTTCGCCGCAGCAATGACCAACGCATCCGATGCACGCCGGCACCGCCGCATCACTGACGCCGTGCACACCGCCGACGGCAAGATCCTGCTACAGGTGCTGCATGCGGGACGGTATGCCTACCACCCGTTTTCGGTGAGCGCCTCGTCGATCAAGGCGCCGATTAATCCGTTTCGGCCCCGTCGGCTGTCGGGACGCGGAGTCGAGTCGACGATCGACGACTTCGCCCGCTGTGCGCGGCTGGCCCGCGATGCCGGCTATGACGGCGTCGAGATCATGGGCAGCGAAGGATATCTGCTGAACCAGTTCTTGGCGCCGCGCACCAACAAGCGGACCGACAGCTGGGGCGGTACAGCGCTGAAGCGTCAACGGTTCCCCGTGGAGATCGTGCGCCGAACACGGGCGGCGGTCGGCGCGGACTTCATCATCTGCTACCGCATGTCGATTGCCGACTACGTCGAGGACGGTCAATCGTGGGACGAAATCGTATCGCTGGCACGCGAAGTCGAGGCGGCCGGCGCGACGATCATCAACACCGGCATCGGCTGGCACGAGGCGCGGGTGCCGACGATCGTCACGTCGGTGCCCAACAGCGCGTTCGTCGAAATCAGCAGTGCGGTCGCCGAGCACGTCGAGATTCCCGTCGTCGCGTCCAACCGGATCAACATGCCGCAGGCTGCCGAGCAGATCCTCGCCGAGACCAACGTGTCGCTGATCTCGATGGCGCGGCCCCTGCTGGCCGACCCGGACTGGGTGCGCAAGGCTGCCGACGAGCGCAGCGACGAGATCAACACCTGCATCTCATGTAACCAGGCGTGTCTGGACCACGCGTTCGTGCACAAGACCGTTTCGTGCCTGCTGAACCCGCGCGCCGGCCACGAAACGAAGCTCGCGATCACGCCGGTGCGGCGCGCGCGCCGTATCGCGGTGGTCGGGGCCGGCCCGGCAGGACTGGCGGCGGCGGTGACCGCCGCGCAGCGCGGACACAGCGTGACCCTGTTCGAGGCAGGCGGTGTCATCGGCGGCCAATTCGACTTGGCGAAAAGGATTCCCGGCAAAGAGGAGTTCAGCGAGACGATCCGCTACTACACGCGCATGCTCGACAAGTACGGCGTCGAGGTGCGGCTGAACACCCGCGCCGACGTCGACACACTGGGCTGTTTCGACGAAGTCGTGCTCGCGACCGGCGTGGCGCCGCGCGTCCCCGACATCCCGGGCATCGACCACCCGATGGTGCTGTCCTACGCCGAGGCGATCACCGGCGCGCCCATCGGTGATCGGGTCGCAGTCGTCGGGGCCGGCGGGATCGGCTTCGACGTCAGCGAGTTCCTGGTGACAGAATCGTCACCCACGCTCAATCTCAAGGAATGGAAGGCGGAATGGGGTGCGGCCGATCCGCAGGAGGCACGCGGCGCGTTGACCGCGCCTCTACCAGCGCCGCCCGCGCGCGAGGTCTACCTGCTGCAGCGCAGTGAAGGACCGCAGGGCCGCAGGCTTGGCAAGACGTCAGGATGGGTACACCGTGCGTCGCTGAAAGCCAAGAAAGTGCAACAACTTTCCGGCGTGAACTACGAGCGCATCGACGATGATGGTCTGCATATCAGCTTCGGGAAAAGCCAATCCGGGCGGCGGGTGCTCGAGGTGGACAACGTTGTGATCTGCGCCGGGCAGGAGCCCGTGCGCGACCTCGAAGATGGCCTGCGGCACAACGGGATCCGCCCACACATCATCGGCGGAGCGGCGGTGGCGGTCGAACTGGACGCCAAACGCGCGATCCGGCAGGGCACCGAACTGGCCGCCCGCCTCTAGTCCCTTTCCGCGAGCGTGCGTGTCTGCTGGTCGACACGCCGCAAATTGCCCGTATTCAATGCACGCTCGCGAGGCCGTGACTGTGCACAGAATCCGTTTTGTCCACAATTCGAATGTCAGCCACTACTGGCAGTGGCTACTCCGAGGCAACCATGTCTACATGAACGATGTTCTTGACCAACTGTTTCTCGAACAGGGTGGGGTCGCCACAACCGGACAGATACTCAAGGTGATAACCCGATACAGACTCGACGCTCTGGTTAAAACCGGTGTGCTCGAGCGCATTTGGGCAGGAATCTATTGCGTCGGCGAGCCGAGCGATGAACTTCGTCTGCGTGGACTTGACTTCTCGTGCGGTGCCGTCGTCCCGGCGTGTCTGGCAACCGCGGCCGCGATCCACGGATTCGACGTCCAAGGAGATCCGAACCTTCATGTCCTGAACCCACCCGGCCATCAACTGCGCAACGCCGACGGCCTGGTCATTCATCGCCGCGATGGCGCCCCACTTCAACTCGTCGATGGGCGCCGCGTGACGACGCCCGCGTGGACAGCCGTCGAGGTCGCGCGTGGCCTCCGCCGACCACGCGCATTGGCCACACTGGACGCGGCGCTGCGCAGCGGCACCTGCAGTCGGGCCGAAATGTGGCACGCGGCAATCGCTCAAGCCGGGCGGCGAGGCATCGTCGCGGTCAGGGAGCTTCTACCGCTCGCCGACGGTCGTGCCGAGTCTCCGATGGAAAGCGAGGCACGTCTGGCGATGGTCGACGGCGGCCTGCCGATGCCCGAGCTGCAGTACGAGATCACCGACGGCAACGGCGAGTTGCGTCGCGTCGACTTCGCCTGGCCGGAGCAGCGCGTAGCGGTCGAATACGACGGTCTCGACTGGCACAGCGGCGAAGATGCAATGCGCAAAGACCGCAGGCGCGCTGCGGCGCTGATGGATGTCGGCTGGGTCGTCATCGCCATCGTCTTCGAGGATGTGCGGTACCGAGCGTGGGACTTCGTGTCACGCATCGACGCACAGTTGCGTCGTGCTCACGCTGCGTGAGCGTGCATAGAATCGGGCAAATTGCCGGCGTGTCGACCAGCAGACACGCACGCTCGCGCAAAACGGGGCTAGGCGGCCAGCGGCGCGTAGGTGGTCGAGCGCTGACGGGCGGGGCGTCCGATGCCAGCGGCGATCGCCACCAGCTCGGCGACCGTCTTCGCCGAGCCGTGCTCAGACCCGGCCATGCGAGAGATGGTCTCCTCCATCAGAGTGCCGCCCAAGTCGTTGGCGCCACCGTTGAGCATCACCTGCGTCCGCTCGACGCCCAGCTTGACCCAGCTCGTCTGGATATGAGATATCCTGCCGTGCAACATGATCCGCGCCAACGCATGCACCGCACGGTTGTCGCGATGCGTCGGTCCGGGCCGGGCTCCGCCTGCAAGGTACAGCGGCGAATTCTGGTGCACGAATGGCAAAGGTACGAACTCGGTGAAACCGCCTGTGTTGTCTTGGATCTCACGCAGAGTCCGCAGATGGCCGACCCAATGCTTCGGTGCATCCACGTGTCCGTACATCATCGTCGAACTCGACCGCAGACCGACCTGGTGTGCGGTGGTGACGACCTCAATCCACGCTGAGGTCGGCAGCTTGCCTTTGGTGAGTACCCAGCGGACCTCGTCATCGAGAATCTCCGCAGCCGTGCCGGGAATCGTATCCAGCCCCGCCTCGCGCAGGCCGATCAGCCAATCGCGAATGCTCAAACCACTTTTCGCAACGCCGTTGACGATCTCCATCGGGCTGAATGCGTGCACGTGCATGGTCGGCACGCGTGACTTGACCGCGCGGACCAGGTCGGCGTATCCGGTGGCCGGCAACTCGGGGTCGATTCCGCCCTGCATGCATACCTCGGTGGCACCGTCTTGGTGGGCGGCGAAGGCCCGCTCACCCACCTCCTCATACGACAGCGTGTACGCGTCCGCGTCACCTTTGCGCTGCGCGAACGCACAGAACCGGCAGCCGGTGTAGCAGATGTTGGTGAAGTTGATGTTGCGGTTCACGACAAACGTCACGTCGTCGCCGACGGCATCGCTGCGTAGCGAGTTCGCAAACGCCCCAACCGCATCCAGTGCCGGACCGTCGGCGCAGGCCAGTGCGAGGTACTCGGCGTCGGTGCAACCCGCCGGATCGCGCTCTGCAGAGCGCAGCGCGGCGAGGACGTCGGAGTCGACGCGCTCGGGTGCCTGCGCGGCCAACTCAGCGACTTTTTCCCGCACCGACTCCCAGTCGCCGAACGCACTGCCGAGGTCACTGCGTGCCGCGGTGCGCCGACCTTCGGTGTCGATTGCGGCATGAAGGTCGACGCGACCGGTCGAGTCCCCCACGTCGTCGGGCTCCTGCCACGGCAGACCGCGAGGCTGGACGTCTCGCGCAAACCCGGTGTCGGGGTCGGCCAGCGCGGCGACGTGGCCCCGCACCCGTGGGTCGATCCACGCCGCGCCACCCAGCACATACGGCGGTTGAGCCGTAAGCCGTTGCACGAGTTCGTAACCCGCCTCTGAGGTCACTGCGGCGAGATCGTCGAGTGCGGGCCACGGCCGTTCCGGGTTGACGTGGTCAGGAGTCAGCGGCGAAACCCCGCCCCAGTCGTCGACGCCGGCGGCGAGAAGCGCCAGGCACTCGGATCGCGACACCAGATTCGGCGGCGCCTGGACCCTCATCTTCGGGCCGAGCACCAGTCGGGCGACGGCCACGGTCGCGACGAACTCGTCGAATTCCGTATCGGGGACCGACTGCATGGCGGTCGACGGCTTGGCCCGGAAGTTCTGCACGATGACTTCCTGTACGTGACCGAACTCCTTGTGCGACTTGCGGATCGCGTGCAGAGTCTCGGCGCGCTCGACCAATGTCTCGCCGATGCCGACCAGCAACCCTGTGGTGAACGGAATGGACAGCCGCCCGGCGTCCGTCAGCGTGCGCAACCGTACCGACGGGTCCTTGTCCGGGCTTCCGTAATGCGCAAGGCCTTTGGTCTCATACAGACGCCTGGACGTGGTCTCCAGCATCATCCCCATCGACGGCGCCACGGGCTTGAGCCGCGACAGCTCCGACCAACTCATCACGCCGGGATTCAGATGAGGCAGCAGCCCCGTTTCCTCGAGCACCCGAATCGCCATCGCCCGCACGTAATCCAGCGTGGTGTCGTAGCCGCGTTCGCCAAGCCACTGCCGCGCTTCGGGCCACCGCTGCTCCGGGCGGTCCCCCAGGGTGAACAATGCCTCTTTGCAACCTAATTCGGCACCGCGACGGGCCACATCGACGATCTCGTCGGGCTCCATGTACATGCCGAGCCCCGCGCTGCGCAGCTTGCCGGGCACCATCACGAATGTGCAGTAGTGGCACTGGTCGCGGCACAGGTGCGTAACCGGAATGAAGACCTTGCGTGAATAGGTGACCGGAAGCCGGCCCGACGGCCCGCGACGCCCGGCGGTCGACAGACCCGCATCACGCACCCGCGCGGCACTCGCGCACAAATCCGCGAGGTCGTCGCCGCGGGCGGTCATCGCCGCCGCGGCCTCGTCGACGTTCAGGGACACTCCGTCACGCGCGCGCCGCAGCACACGGCGCAGCGCCGATGTCAACGCCACGCTCGTGTAACTCCGTGGTGGTCGAGAATCATCCCGCGCCTGCCATGCCTGTCAGCGTAGTGGCCGCCGCCGCCACAACAGGATGCCGGGCGGCAGCGCACCGAGCACCAGCAGAATCACCGGACTCCACTGGTCGGCACCCGGCCCGCCGAACACGACGTCGCCGCCCGGTCCGGTGAGCGTCATCGCCGCCACGGCGAGCAGCCATGTCCACAGCGCGATCGCCGCCAGCCGCACCGATGACGTCCAATGCAGGCCGGCCCACACCAGTAGCCCGTTCACCAACCCGCTGATCAGTGCACTCACCGGCAGCGGCACCGAGCCCAGATGGATTTTCTGGAGAAACATCGCGCCCAGCACCGCCGAGATCACGCCGTCGACACCCAGCAGCGTCAGCACGAGGACGCGCAACACAGAGTCCACCCGCCGACGATCGGCGGCGGCCGATGCGGTCAGGTCGGGATGCTGTCGAGCACGCTGACGAGGGAGCCGATCACCCACTGGAAACTATCGGCATGCCATTGCCAGTACTCCAGTTGCGGATCGAGATCCGGGTCCATGGCAGTCCCTCCCTTACGGCGCAGGTGCGCTGGAAAGCTTACGCGCAGCGCTGTCGGCTAGCCAAGATTCACCCCGGCCAAAAGGTCGGTCTCCCAACCGCGGTCGTCGCGCTCCCCGGCCTGTCCGCCGGCCAGCACGTAGTGCTCCACCCCACCGATCGGCAGCACGATTCTGTTCGACAATGCACACATCCGCCGGTCCGGCCACACCGTGACCTGGGTGGAGTGCGCCTCGAGCGCGGCGACCTTCACCGGCAACTGCTCGTCGGCCTCCACGACCGCATCGATCTTCTCATCGGGAAAACCGAAGTCCACATCGCCGGGCTCAGGCCGGATCCAGCCATCGGGCACCTCAGCCAGCGACGAAAGCCCCTCGGCGATAGCCGAATTCGACAGCACAGTCCAGTAGAACTTCGGTACCGGCCAAGCTGACGCCGACACCGCCTGAGTGGTGACGGTGTGGGCGTGTACGTGGTCGGGGTGCCCGTATCCGCCGCTGGGGTCGTAGGTGACGACGACGTGCGGGCGGAAGCCTTCGATGATCCCCAACAGCTCGTCCACGGCCGCCTCGCCTGCGTCGACGAACCGGGTGTGCTGCCGGGGCGGCGTGCCGGCCATCCCCGAGTCCCGCCAGCGCCCCGGGCCGCCCAGGAACGTGGGCACACCGGCGCCCAGGGACGAAAGAGCCGCCACCAGCTCAGAAATCCGGTAGCCGCCGAGCTGGTCGGCGTGGTCGACCGCCAGCCACGCGTACTCGTCGCCGATCACCTCGCCTTCCTCACCGAGCGTGCAGGTGACCACGCGCACGTCGGCGCCGCGGCTGGCGTAGTGCGCGATTGTCGCGCCGGTGGTCAGGGTCTCGTCGTCGGGGTGGGCGTGGACGAACAGCAGCCGCGGGGTTCCGGAGCCGGTCGGCCGGCGACCTTCAGTCCCGGAGCCAGACGGCCGGCGACGTTCACTCACTGCGGCGTCTTCACCCAGCGGCCCGCGTCCGCGACGATGCCCACCGGGACCGCCCCGCCGAGGTCGACGTTCTCGACGTGCGGTCCGGCCGCGACGATCGTGGTGTCCTGCAGAATCGGCAGCATCGTCGACATGGCCCACAGCTTGGGCTCGACGGCGTCGATGACCTGGCCAACGGGCGCGCGGCCCTCCAGGGCCGCGTCGATTCGCGGCTGGATGGCCGGGTCACACACCCCGGTGATATTGCTCGGCATCTGCGCCAGCGCATCGGGATCCGACGTCGGTACGACCGACCCGGCATTGGTCGTGGCGATGGTGGTGGGCGCGGTGGTCGACGACGTCGGACCGGCCGGTTGGTTCTGCAGGCCCAGACACCCGTAGCGCGACGCCAGCTCGGTGGCCAGGTCTCCGCCCGCGGCCCGCCAGCCGACGACGGCATCCACGCGATTGTTCGGGATCGCATCGTTGTAGAGCACCACCGGGTCCAACGCCTGCACCGACGCCGCGATGCCGACGTTGCGCAGCTGGTCGGCCGCGGTGTTGGCGACAGCGACCGAGGTCGGGTCGTTGGTGGCCACGCCGATCACGAACGACAGCGGGACACCGTCCTTGCTGATTCGCCCGCGCGTCGACTCCTGGGTCGGCGGTGGCGGCTCGGTGGTCCGCGATCCCGCCGACGGCGGCGCGGGCGTGGGCGGCGACGTCGCTTCGGTGTCGATCTCATAGCCGGCCTGGCTCAGCAGTGCCAGGGCGGCGTCCTTGGTCAAGGCGGGCGGTGCCGTGGGTACATAGCCGGGATCCGACGGGGTGCGCACCTGCGCCTGCGCCAGCCTTACGGTGTTGTCACTGCCCGCGCCGACAGCCGCGAGCAGGTCGACGTCGAGGAGCCCGAGGATCGCCTTGCGTACCCGCGCATCGGCCAGTTTCGGCTGCACCGCTCGCAGCGACACCTGAAGAGCGCGCGGCGTCATGATCCGCGCAGTGCGCACGCCGGGGATGGCCGACAACTGGGCGAACGCCGCGGCACCGCCGTGCACCTGAGCCACCTGGGTGTCGCCGTTGCGCATCGAGTCGGCCAGCGCCGCCGGATCTCCGGCCCGCCGCATCAGGATGTGCTCCGGCAATGCCGGCGTAGCCCAGTACCGGTCGTTGCGGGCCAACAGGATCTCGTCGCGCTGCGGGTCGATGTTCTCCACGCGAAACTGCCCGCCGGTCACCGGCATTGCGCGCGCCAGCCCGGCCGCGAACCCTCCGGGCGCGTCCTTGACGATATGCGCGGGCAAGATATTGGCGAACAGCTCGCGCCACGCGGGATACGGCGCCGAGAACGTCACGACTGCCTGCTTGCCGCCCTCGACCGACTGCACCGACGTGATCATCTTGTATCCGGCGGGATCGACGACGCCCGGTTGCGTGGTCATCTGGCGCCACAGGTACCAGAAGTCGTCGGCGCCGATCGGCGCGTTGTCGGTCCACTGCGCTTCCGGCTTGATCTTGTACGTGACGGTGAACGGGTTGTTGCTGGTCACCTCGGCGGACTGCAACAGCGTCTTGTCCATTTCCCAACGCGAGCCAGTGGGTGTCGACGGGTCGGGGCCCGGGCGGAACGCGCTGGGTAAAACCAGGGCAGCCACGGCCGAGTTCACCGGCGACTGGTCGGAGACGAGGTGCGGGTTGAATCCGGGACCGATCCAGTCGATGCCCATGATGATCTGGTACGCGCGCGGCGGCGGAGGCAGCGACTTCTCTCCGGTGTCCGTGCTCTGCGGCGCGGGTGGTGGGCTCACCGTGCAGCCCCCCAGAGCGATGATCAACACGCCGAGAGCGGTCGCGGCCCGGCGTGCTGTCAGCGACATGGCGTTCAGCGTATCCACACCGCAGCACGCCGGGGCGCGTCGAGCACTCCTGCCGCGGCACGCCCCGGCGGCGTTGTCTACGCGCGCGGCGCCAGGACAGTCGTCGGCCGCGGGCCGAGCGGTAACCGGACGACCGGGTTCGTCGGGTTGGTCGAGCCGCCGCCTTGCATGGCAGACAGCACGCCGTCGACGTAGATGCTGCACTTGCCGCCGGATATCTCACCGGGCGCGCCGGTGGGGCAGCAGACGGACACGCGCGACCCGTCCTTGCGCACCGTCGTCTCGTAATGTCCGCCGCTCTGCGTGCAATCCGACTGGATTTGCGATTCCGGAAGCGCATTGGCGGCGGGCGCGGCGAACATCGCAAAGCCACCGATGGCGCCTGCCGCAACAAGCGTGACGGGCACCAGCCGACGCAGACGCATCGCGTTGATCGCGGGATGTGTTGTTCTCATGACGGACTCCTCTTACTGTCGCGGCCATCGGCCGTGCGGCCGGGGTAGCCGCACCGGTAAGAGGTCCAACTCCGCGCCGGGTGACACTTTTTGTTCGTGTGTTTCCCGTTAGCGGCCGGCCGCCTTCGCCCGCGCCCGGTGCCGCGCCCGCGTCGTGGCGTCCAATTCGACTTTGCGTACCCGCACGCTCTCCGGCGTCACCTCCACGCACTCGTCGACTGCGCAGAACTCCATCGCTTTTTCCAGGTCCAGTTCGATTGGCTTGGCCAGTGTCTCGATGACATCGGCGGTGGAGCTGCGCATGTTGGTGAGCTTCTTCTCCCGCGTCACGTTGACGTCGAGATCCTCCGCGCGCGGATTCACGCCGACGACCATGCCCTCGTAGGTGTCCTGGCCGGGCTCCACGAAGAAGGTGCCGCGATCCCCGAGCTGCGACAGCGCGAACGGCGTGACGGCGCCGGCCCGGTCGGACACCAGCGAACCGGTGTAGCGGGATCTGATGTCACCCGCCCACGGGCGGTAACCGTCGAAGACCGCATTGGCGATGCCGGTGCCGCGGGTCTCGGTGAGGAACTCGGTGCGGAAGCCGATCAGCCCGCGGCTCGGTACGACGAAATCCATCCGCACCCAGCCCGTGGTGTGGTTGGCCATCTCCGCCATGCGGCCTTTGCGCGCGGCCATCAGCTGGGTGACCGCGCCGACGTACTGCTCCGGGCAGTCGATCGTCAGCGCCTCGAACGGCTCGTGCAGTGCGCCGTCGACGGTCTTCGTCACCACTTGCGGCTTGCCGACGGTCAGCTCGAAACCCTCGCGGCGCATGGTTTCCACCAGCACGGCCAGCGCCAGCTCGCCGCGGCCCTGCACCTCCCACGCGTCGGGCCGGTCGATGTCGACAACCCGGATCGCCACGTTGCCAACGAGTTCCGCATCCAGCCGCGCGCGCACCAACCGCGCAGTGAGCTTGTGGCCGGACACCTTGCCCGCCAGCGGCGAGGTGTTGGTGCCGATGGTGACCGCGATCGCTGGCTCGTCAACAGTGATGCGCGGCAACGCTTTTGGCTCATCGGGATCGGACAGCGTGTCGCCGATCATGATGTCGGGAATGCCGGCGACTGCGACGATGTCGCCTGCGCACGCTTCGTCGGTGGAGCTGCGCTCGATGCCCTCGGTGGCCAACAACTCGGTGATCTTCGCCGTCGCGACACCCTCTTCGCGCAGCCACGCCACGCTCTGGCCCTTGCGTAGCCGGCCGTTGTAAATCCGCACCAGCGCCAGCCGGCCGAGAAACGTCGATGCGTCGAGGTTGGTGACGAGCGCCTGCAGCGGCGCGTCGGGATCGCCAGCTGGGGGCGGAATGTGTTGCAGCAGAACGTCGAACAACGCGTCCAAGTTGTCCCCGTCGGGAACCTGGCCGTCGGGCGGTGCAGTGGTGCTCGCGACGCCTGCGCGGCCAGAGGCATACAGCGTCGGCAGGCCCAGCGCATGCTCGGCGGCCTTCGCCGCTTCGTCGTCGAGGTCGGTGGCGACGTCGAGCAGCAGGTCGTGGCTGGCGTCCACGACTTCGGCGATCCGCGCGTCGGGCCGGTCGGTCTTGTTGACCACCAGGATCACCGGAAGGTGCGCGGCCAACGCTTTGCGCAACACGAACCTGGTCTGCGGCAGCGGCCCTTCAGAGGCGTCCACGAGCAGCAGCACTCCATCGACCATCGAGAGCCCGCGCTCGACTTCGCCGCCGAAATCGGCATGGCCGGGGGTGTCGATCACGTTGATGACGGTCACGCTGCCGTCGTCGTGGTGGCGGTGCACCGCGGTGTTCTTGGCCAGGATCGTGATGCCCTTTTCGCGTTCCAGGTCGCCTGTGTCGAGCACGCGTTCCTGCGCCTCGCCCCGCTCGTGCAGCGCACCGGACTGCCGCAGCATCGCGTCGACCAACGTCGTCTTGCCATGGTCGACATGGGCGACGATCGCCACGTTTCGAAAGGTGCCAGTCACGCCGGAGATTGTGGCAGCGCCCAACGCCGATCGCGAAAACGGCGATGCGTGACGGTCACCACTGCAGAAATATCGTACTACGATGTATCATCAAGTCATGTCCGTCTATGAAATGCTCACAATTGTCCTGATCGCGCTGCTGGCCACCGGCGCCACCATCGCGATCTACGTCGGATTGATCGGCCTGGTGGGCGGCCTCTACTTCGTGCGGTGCGAGCAGTGCGATCACTTGATGTTCTCGGCGACGAAACGGCCTGAGCATTCCTGTGCCCACTGCCGCCATCCCGTCCTTATGCATCCAGTGCACACGATGCTGCACCCACGGCCACTGGCGCGGCGGCCATGAGCCGCTGGCGCGGCAAGCAGGTGGTGCAGCGGTGCACGCGCCATAGCACTCATGACTCGGGCAGCCGCAGCGCGAGGCGCTCCAGTTCCTCGAGGTGGCGCGCCGTGAGTGATTCCAGACGCGCCGCCCCTTCCGTGGTGAGCTGTAACCGGGTGACCCGCCGGTCGCTGTCGTCGCCGACGCGGCGTACCAAGCCCGCGGTCTCTGCGCGCTGCACCAGCTCGCCAGCGCTGTGATGCCGCAACAAGAGATATTCGGCGACGTCTCCGATGGTCGGCCCGCGGTGGTCGCCGTGCCCGCGGATCGCGAGCAGCAACTGGTGCTGCGCGGGGGTCAGTCCCGCCGACTGCGCTTGTCTGGCACTCCACCGCTCGAAGCGGCGTAACCGACTGCGCAGCACCAGCAGTCTCGCGTACACGTCGTCGGGCAAGCTCACGTTTGGAAGCCTAAGCGTGGTGCACGTCGGTCATGCGCATTCGATCCCTACCGGTGCACCAGGGCCCGCGTCAGCTCCGGCAGCCAGGTGCGGTCAGCCCGCACCCAATCCAGCATGTCCAGTTCCGCGGCGGCCACCCAGCGCAGCGCACGGTGATCATTCGCGCGCGCAACGCGGCCGCAGATCTGAGTGACCAGATACGCGCGCAGCGTCGTCGTGTCGGACAACGCCACGTCCTGCCCCAACCGCGACCCCACACGCACTTCGATGTCGAGTTCCTCGGCGAGTTCACGAGCCAATGCCGCCGGCTCGCTTTCACCGGGGCCGACCTTTCCGCCCGGCAGTTCCCATTGCCCGGCCAGCTCGGCCGGCCGGTCGCGCTGCGCAACCAGCACCGCGCCATCGACGATCAGCGCGCCGGCGACGACGATCTGTTTCGTCTGTTCCTTCTGCTCTTCGCGCAAGCGGCTTATCGCTGCCTTCTGCTCTTCGCGCAAGCGGCTCATCGCTGCCTTCTGCTCTTCGCGCAAGCGGCTCATCGCTGCCTTCTGCTCTTCGCGCAAGCGGCTCATCGCTTCCGACGGTATACGGTCGAGCAGGGAGGTCTCATGGTCACGCTGCACATCGAACGCACGATCGCCGCACCGCCGCAACAGGTCTTCGACTGGCTTACCGACCCGGCCAGCCTGACCGCCGCTCCGCTCGTGCTGAGAGCCCGCTGGGCCACGGGTTGGTCGACGCCAGGCGCGGGCGCGGTGCGGGAGGTGACAGGGGTCGGCACGTGGTTCCGCGAGGAGATCACCGCCTACGACGCGCCGCGAAGCTATTCCTATCTGATCTTGCGTTCGTTCCCGCCGTTCGTTCACGACGGCGGCACACTGACGTTCAGTCCGGCCGGCGACGGCACGCACGTTGACTGGGTGACCACCTATACGCACCCGGCTCGCGCCGGCGGCCGGGCGATGGAGGCGGTCAGCGCCCGGCTGCTGCGTCGAAGCTTCCTCGCCGTGCTCGACGGCTGCGCGAAGGCGCTTCAGGACACCGCGGTACCGTGACACCATGGCCGTGCTCTCCAACGAAGAAGTCGATTCCGCGCTGGCAGAACTCGGCGGCTGGGAACGCATCGAGGGACAGCTGCGCCGCTCGGTGAAATTCCCCTCGTTCCTCGAGGGCATCGAGGCCGTGCGTCGCGTCGCCGATGCCGCCGAGGCCGCCGATCACCATCCAGATATCGATATCCGGTGGCGTACAGTGACTTTCACGTTGTCGACGCACTCCGAAGGTGGGATCACGCAGAGCGACCTTACGATGGCGAAACAGATCGACGAGATCGTCGGCCAGTGACCGCGATCCACGCCAGCGTCGCCACCGCCGCAAGGATGTAGACCAGCCCGGCCCACGCGAGATACCACGGCCGTCCGATCTGCCACTGGCTCGGCTGAGCGAAGCCGAGCAACCATGTCGGTCCGACGACCGTCAACACCAACCAGCACCAGCCGATGACGTTGCCGCCGGGCCACTTTCGCGCCGCACCGTAAATCAGCCAGATCGTCATCGGCAGCAACCACACCCAGTGATGCGTCCAACTGATCGGTGACACAAGCAAACCGAACACCATCACGACGATGATCCGGCCCAGCCGGTCGCGCTCATCGATCGCCCGCCACGCCAGAAACGTCAACAGCGCGGTCGCCACCACTGCCGCGACGACCGGCCACCCGAAACCGGCGTCGTGACCGAGAATGCGCGAAATACCGCCATACCACGTTTGATTCGTGACGGTGCCGATTGGAAATGTCTGACCAGCCGCGCCGATCAGATGAGTGAAGTAATAGCGCACCTGATCGCCGATCACCAGCGCCGAGACAGCGACGGTGGCGGCAAACACTGCCACCGAACACGCGGCCGTCGACCATCGCCGCGCCCCTACGAAGTAGAGTCCGCTGATCGCCGGCGTCACCTTCATACCGGCAGCCAGACCGACAAGGATTCCCGACGACCACCACCGGGCGCTGTAGATGGCCATCAGCACGGCCAACATCAGCATCACGTTGATCTGGCCGTAGTCCAGGTTGCCGCGCACCGGTTCGGTCCAGATACCAATGGCCGTCCACAGCATCGCCGTCAGACGGCTGCCCGGCTCGGCCAGGGGCGCCAGCAGCGACTGGCTCACCCGCACCGAGGCATACAGCGCCGCGATGCTGGCCAGCTGCCACAACAGCCCAACGAGTCCGAACGGCAACAAGTGCAGCGGGTAGAACACGACCGCCGCAAACGGCGGGTAGACGAACGGCAGTGGAAACTCCGGCGTCTGGTTGGCATAGACGAATTCGTATAGCGCATGGCCCGTGCCGATCGTTGCCGCCCCGCCGACGTAGACGTGCAAGTCGACGAAGTTCGCGCCGTTGGGCAGAAGATAGGTCCACGCCAGACGCGCGCCGATGCTCAGTGCCAGCAACAGCGGAGCGGCGAGCGCCAACCGGTGGCGTGACATCCGCCCGACAATAGCGAGCAGCCTCGCGTCGGGCTTCGATCACCGAATCCGCTCACCTCCGTAACGGTTGCATAAACGACACACGTGTCACTTGAGTCACTCCCGTACCGGGATACGTTCGACTCCATGCCTGCCGAGAAGAGGGAGCACTTTGTGTCACGAGCCCGCAAGCTCTACATCGGAGCAGCTGCCCTCACGACCTGTGCCCTCGCGCTCGCAACGGCCGGCGCGGGTTCGGCTGACCCGACGGCGCCGGCGATTCCGATCGACGTCTCGCAAGCGCCCGCACTGCCGGCGATGCAGCAGCTCAGCCCCGTGCTTCAGCAGGCCGCGGGCAATCCGCAGAACGCCGCCTCGATGCTGATGCAGGCGGCGCAGGCGTTCAGCACCAATTCGTCAGCGCCCGCCGACTCGAAGCAGGTCGCAACCACGCTCGGCCAGTTCGCACAGAAGCCGCCGGCGCCGGGAGCTCAGCCGGAGTCACTCGTACCGTCCGCTCAGCTCACGCTGCCCGGAGCGATTCCCGGTCTACCAATGCCGTTGCCGCACAACCTCAATGTGCCGGGCGACCTGAATGCGTTGCTGCCGAGCGGCCTTCAGCTGCCCAGCCCCGACGCCCGGATTCCCGGAAGCCCGGCCGCGAAGCCTGTCCCCCAGATGGATCCGAACGCACACATTCCGGACCCCGGCGCCGCGCCCAATGGTCAATCGCATCTGCCGCCCGGGATCAGTCCGGCCTTTGCGGTCGGGCCGGCACTGGGGCAAGCCCCCGCACCAGCGCCCGGTGCCGCGCCCGCCTCCGCGCCGCTTGCAGCTCCGGCTCCCCCTCCGGCCGCAGCTCCGGCGCCCGCACCGGCCGCAGCGCCCCCAGCTCCCGCGCCCGCGGCTCCCGCGCCCGCACCGGCCGCAGCTCCCGCTCCCGCGCCGGCGGCCGCGCCTCCCGCACCGACAGGGCCGCTGCCCGGTCCTGCACCCGAAGCGGCCCCGGCACCAGCCCCGGCTCCTGCACCCGATGCCGCCCCAGCCGCGGCCCCTGCCGCCCCCGCTCCGGAGGCGCCCGCCGCCCCCGCCGCGGCGTCGTCGTTTGGGCCGGGCGCACCGCCCACGCAGGACTTCATGTATCCCTCGATCGGCAACGCATGCCTGGCTGACGGCGGCAATGTCCTCGCGACCGCGATCTCGGTGGCCGGCCCGGCACCCATTCCCAAGCCTGGCCCGAAGGCGGGTCAGACCGCATACGTGTTCACCGCGGTCGGTACGCCCGCACCCGCGGCCGAGCAGAAGCTGCCGCTGAACGTCACGTGGGTCAACCTGACGACCGGTAAGTCCGGCAGTGCGACGCTCAAGCCGAACCCCGAGATCAACCCGAACGGCCCGACCACACTGGTCGCGATCGCCGACACCGGGTCAGGCAGCATCTTGTCGACGATCTTCGGCCAGGTCACCACCACCGACAAGCAGTGCACGTTCATGCCGACGATCGGCTCGACGGTGGTGCCGTAGGGCTGTCAGTAGGCCATGAAAAGGATGGCGTCGCGGTCGTACTCGCGACCCGGATGCGCCTCTGACAGGTGCGCCTGAGCCTTTTCGACCAGGTCGTCCTCGTCGTTGCCGGTGATCGCTTCACCGCAGGGACAGTTCAGGTGTGTCTTCATCCGTTAACCATCGCACATCGGTGACAGAGGGACGGAGGGCCAGAAGTCACCCCTTTTTCGCGGCCTTCATCTGCTTCTTGTACGAGCGCACCTTTTCCAGCGATCCGGAGTCGACGATGTCGGCGACGGACATGTACGTACCGGCCTTGCCGTACTCCCCGGACGCGGTCCGCCAGCCCTTCGGTGTCACCCCATACTGCTTTCCCAGCAGCGCCAGGAAGATCCGCGCCTTCTGCTCACCGAAGCCCGGAAGTCCTATCAACCTGCGCAACACCTCGGCACCGTCGGGATCGCCTAGCGTCCACAACGCGGCCGCGTCGCCGTCGTAGCCGTCGACGATCTCGTGTGCCAGCGCCTGGATCCGCTTCGCCATCGAGCCCGGGAACCTATGCACCGCAGGACGTTCCGCGCACAACGCGGCGAACTCGTCCGGGTCGTACTCGGCGATCTCATGCGCATCGATGCCGCCGATGCGGTCCGCGATCTTCTTCGGTCCGGCGAATGCCGTCTCCATCGGCACCTGCTGATCCAAAAGCATCCCAACCAACAACGCAAACGGGTTGGATGCCAGCAGCGCGTCGGCCGCGGGATCCTGAACTAACTGCAAGTTCGGCACTCGGCCAGTTTAGGACGACTCGTTGCCGAATGATCGGCCGGAGCCGACCGACACTTCACGCCGCCATGCGTACGTATTCACTGAGTGGGCGCGTCCGCTCGGGCATGGACGAGGAGGGCGGTTCGGGGATTGTGTTCGCTGGAGTGTGCGATCGTGGAGGCGATAAATCGGTGGATACGCCCCTAGGAGACAGACATGAGACGGGTGATTGCACCACTTGTTGCGGCGGTCGGTGCCGCAATCGTGTTGGCCGGCACGGCTCAAGCGATACCAGACCAGGGCACACCGGCATTCGACGAATACATGCAGGGCCTGGAACGCAATGGATACCACCTGAGTCCAGACACCGCGTGGCGAGTTGCTCACCAGGCGTGTATCGGCGGCATACCGGGATACATCGGTTTGGAACTGGCTGCTCAAGGGGTTATCGGCCCCGGGGCGCAGCAGCGGGTGATGGACGTGGCCAGAAAGTACGCTTGCCCCGTTCAGTAATCAGACAGGGCTCCGACGAGGGTGTTAGCCAACGCCGGCAGCAAGCTTTCGAATGATCGTCAGAATCTCTGTCCCGCTTAGGCTTTGGACAATTGGACGTGGAGGGTCATACCCCCGCACCCTGTCTCACCGGCAAGAGAGGTGTTGTCGATAGTTGTTGAGCACATGCCGTTGTCGCCGAATGGGACAGCACTCCATGTGTTGCCTTGTAGGTGCATCTCGCGGATAGGAGCGCCCTCGCCTATAGATAGGCCCATGCAATTCTGACCGCACGGGGTGAATGCCCATGTCTGAGTTGTCGTCGCAGTGTTACCGATTACCGCCGTGTAGGTCCCGTTAACCAATTCCGCCGACGCCGGGCCGGCCAGCCCGACTGCAACGCCCGTAAGGACAACGCTAGCCGCTAGTCCCTGAGTTATCTCCGTCATTGTTGATCTCCCCTTTGGTCCCCAACCCGTCGCCTTTCATGCGATACGCAGGAGTATTACAGCCGACACGCAGCATTGTCTTTGCAATCAGGAAACTCGTGGAGGCTGCTGACCTCGGCTTTAACCTCGGAGGCAAATTCGCTTAGTCTCCCAAATCGAACTGCGGCATTCGAGTTCCGGCCACTACCCAGACGGACTGAGCGACAACGAATCAGTTTAGTGTCGGGTGTGCTCACCGGACGACGAACCCGCCTCGCCTTCCCGTTCTTGGCGTACGTGTTCGCCGCAATCATGCTCGGCACCACGCTCCCGACGCCGATGTACGCCCTGTACGCAGTGCGTATGGAGTTCTCAGTACTGACGACGACGGTGGTGTTCGCGACGTATGCGGCTGGGGTGCTCGCGGCGCTGCTGGTTTGCGGCCGCTGGTCAGATGTCGTGGGTCGGCGCCCAATGTTGTTGGCGGCCACGGTGTTCGCGATCATCAGCGCATTCGCCTTTCTGGCTGCGGGCGGTGTCGGCGACCTGCTGCTGGGCCGGCTGCTGTCGGGCGTGTCGGCGGGCATAGCGACCGGCACAGCGACCGCCGCGGTCATCGAGGCAGCGCCCCCCGCCTGGCGTGGACGTGCGGCGGCAGTCGCGACGGTGGCCAACATCGGCGGCCTGGGCCTGGGACCGTTGCTGGCCGGCGTCATGGTTCAGTACGCGCCCGAACCGCTGAATCTGCCGTTCCTTCTGCACATCGTGCTGATGGGCGTTGCGATCGCCGCTGTCGCGGTCGTGCCCGAGACCTGCCCCCGCACCGGCCGTATCGGTTTGCAGCGACTCTCGGTACCGACCGAGGTGCGGCCGGTGTTCTTCATCGCGGCGACGGCGGCGTTCGCGGGTTTCGCGGTGCTGGGGCTCTTCACTGCCGTGTCTCCGTCGTTCGTCTCCGATGTCATCGGTATCGGCAACCATGCTGTCGCGGGAGCCATCGTTTGCTCGATCTTCGCTGCCTCAGCCGTCGCGCAGTGGGCGTCGGGACGTATCGACGCCAACCGGGCAATGGCCTGGGGCTGCTCGGTACTCGTCATCGGGATGCTGATTATCGCTGCCTCCCTTCACTTTTCGAATGTCTGGTTGCTGATCGCGGGCGCGGTGATCGCCGGCGTGGGCCAGGGCGTCAGTTTCAGCCGCGGCCTGGCAGCAGTGGCCGACCAGACACCGCCGCAGCGGCGCGCCGAGGTGAGTTCCACCTACTTCGTCGTCGCGTATGTCGCGATCTCGCTGCCGGTGATCGGCGAGGGCCTCGCCGCCGAACTGTGGGGACTGGAGACCGCCGGAATCGTGTTCGCGCTGGTGGTCGCGGCACTCGCCGCGGCCTGTCTCGGGGTGATCTTGACGCGGGAAAGCCGCGCACATCGACGCTCGCCGGTCGAGCCGACCTAGCCGCTCTTACGACGGAACTCGCGGCGCTGCTGAGCCGGGCCGTGCGCCGGTGGCTGCTTGTTTCCGGCGTCTTTGTGCTGCTCGCCGCCGGCGGCCTTGGCGTTCTTGCGCTCCAACGCCTCGCGGAACCGGCGTTTGGTGTCGTCTTCGGGCGCGTCGTCGGATGCCATGCTCACAGGCTAACGCGCTACCGGACCCCGGGCGGCATTCCGTACAGGTGCGAGACCGGCAGTCGCATCAGCACGCGGCGGTCGGTCACCATGGCCCGTCGGTAGTCGTCCCAGTCGGGATGCTCGCCTGCGATGTTGCGGTACAACGCAATCAGCCCCTCGACGGTGTCGTCGTGCAGGTCGGCGGCGGGCGGGCTCAGCTCAGCGGTGCCTTCGGCGACGGCGTAAGACCACCCGTCGTCGGCGCTGACCAGAACCGACGCGCGCGGATCTCGGCGCAGGTTGCGTGTCTTGGCCCTCGGCTCGGTGACCGACACCTCGATCACCGCGTGCCGGGGATCGAAGTGATACGACACGTTCGAGAGCTGCGGGCGCCCGTCGCGCTTGATGGTGGCCAGCACGCCCAGCGAGTTACCGCTGATGACGGCGAGCAGCTTGTCGTCGAACGACTGAGGCGCCATACCTTGGCAGCCTAGATCCTGACCGTCAATCGCCGAGCGACACATCCTGCTCGTCGTGGCCGAATTCGACGTCCTTGCCGTCGAACGTGCCGTGGCACGACGTCACCACGTGGTAGGTGCTGCCGATCGGCGGAGCGAGGACAGGGAAGCTCGCGGTTCCGTTCGGGTCGATGCTGAAGCTCTTGTTGACACCCGGCAGCACCGGATTGGTCGCTTTATACGTGCACTTGCCGGCGATGTCCGCAGAGTTGGTCACGTTCGCCGTCCAGGTGACCAAACTCCTGTCGAAGGTCACACGCACGGCGTTCGTCGGCGCCACCTTGGCCGGCTCCGGCGGCTTCGCTAGATCTGCACAGGTTTTCCCGGGCGGGGCGATGCCAAGCCCTGTGCACTTCGTGGGCCCGGCTGGACCGCCTTGCGGCGCTGGATCGGCTTGCGGCGCTGGAGCGTCCGCGCACACGAACGGCTCTTGCGCGGTCCAGTCCACCGACGCGCCCTTATTGTCCACTGCTTTGCCCCGCGCGGTCGAGGAGTCCACGATCGTGCCGGTGAAGTGACTCGTAATCTTTTCGGGACCCGTATCGAAATCGACCGTATCCGAGACCCAATTGACGGTGAAATCGAACTTGGTGCCCTGGAGCCCACCGGCAGCGTTTCCGTGGAATCCGCGTGTTCCGGGCACGTCCAACCTCGCATTGGGATCTTTGGTCGAGAAGAAGGTTCCTGATTTGTCGTCCCAGTCGAAGCTCGCCGACTGGCCGTTCGACAGGCTCAGCCCAAACATGAAGTTGTTCAAATGCCAGTTGGAGCACGCGGGCGCAGCCGGAAGCGTTGGCGGGACAGCGCCGGCACTGGCCGGGACGAACCCGATACATGCTGCGCCGGCAGCGACTGCCGCAACGGCGAATGATGCAGGGACTCGGGTTCTGGTCATGGCTCTCCCCTCGATCATCGATGGCTCGACGCTAAGCCGAGGAGGGCTAGCAAACATATAGGGTGTTTGCCCCAATTCTTTACGATGATCCGCGATGACCTCATACGCGGCGTTCCTTCGTGGCGTCAACGTCGGCGGCGTCAACCTCAAGATGGCCGACGTGACAAAGACGCTGTCCGACGCCGGCTTCACCGACGTGAAGACGATTCTGGCGAGCGGCAACGTGTTGCTGCAGTCGCGCTCCAAGGCCGACACCGTGCGCAGGAAGGCCGAGGCGGCCCTGCGAGACGTATTCGGCTACGACGCCTGGGTGCTGGTGTACGACATCGACACTGTGGCGGCGATCTCGGCTGCATACCCATTCAAACGCGAGGTGGCAGAACATCATTCATACGTCACGTTCGTCTCCGACCCCGACGTCCTCGACGAACTTGCCGCGCTGAAGCCCGGCCCGGGCGAACGCATCGAGCGCGGTGACGGCGTGATCTACTGGCAGGTGGCGCGCTCGAAGACGCTGGACTCCGCAATCGGCAAGACCATGGGCAAGAAGCGCTACAAGGCGTCGACCACCACCCGCAACCTGCGCACGCTCGACAAGCTGCTGCGCCGGTAGAGTTCGTACCGATGACCTCCGTTAACGGCCACCGAGCCGACGCCACCGCCCTGACCGGGGTGTCCGAGACAGCACTGCTGACGCTGCGCTCGCGCGCCAACGAAGCACGACGCGACGACGGCATCATCGACGATCCCGTCGCCATCAAGCTGATTGACTCCCTCGACTTCGACTTCTCGAAATTCGGACTGGTCACTCATCAGGACGTCGCAGTGCGGGCACTCGCGTTCGACCACAGCGCCCACCGCTACCTCGCCGCCCATCCCACCGCGACCGTCGTCGCGCTGGCCGAAGGCCTGCAGACCAGCTTCTGGCGACTTGACGCCGCCGATTCCGGACACGAATTCCGTTGGCTCACAGTCGACCTGCCCGCAATCGTCGCGCTGCGTCAGCGGCTGCTTCCACGCTCGCCCCGGATTGCAGTGCGCGCGCAGTCGGCGCTCGACTTCTCGTGGATGGACGCCGTCGACCCCGCCAAAGGTGTGTTCGTCACGGCCGAAGGCCTGCTGATGTATCTGGACCGTGAGGAGGCCCTCGGGCTGATCCGCGAGTGTGCCGCACGGTTTCCCGGCGGCCAGATGATGTTCGACCTGCCGCCGTCCTGGGTTACGAAATTCACCCGGCGGGGTTTTCGGGCGTCGCTGCGTTACCGGGTGCCCCCGATGCCGTTCGCGCTGTCGACTGGTGAGATCGCGGACCTGGTCAACACCGTGCCCGGCGTGCGCGCTGTGCACGACATGCCCTATCCGCGGGGCCGGGGGCCGGTGTTCAACGGACTACTGTGGGCGATCCAGCGGTTGCCGATCTTCGACCCGGTCCGCCCGACGTGCACGCTGCTGGAGTTCGGTTAGCGCACCCACGCCGCTTCGACGTAGCGGACGGCCTCTGTGGCCCCGACGCCCAACGACCGGGCCGTGTCGACGTAAGACCGTGCCGCGGCCACCATGGCTTCAGCGGCGGGATCGACACCGCAGACGAAAGTGCCTGCTCGACCGTGTGTTTCGATCATCCCGGCCGTCTCGAGCTCTCGATAGGTGCGAGCGACGGTGTTGACCGCCAGCCCGAGCCGGCCGGCGAGGTCGCGCACAGTGGGCAACCGCGAGCCCGCCACCAGCCGCCCAGCCCGGATGCCGTCGATGATTTGAGTTCGCAGCTGGTCGAACAACGGTGTACCCGCCTCGGGGTCCAGCCGCACGTCGGCCAATTCGGACACCTGCCCAAGATATCGCTACGTTTGAGCGGTGCGGGTGACTGTGCTCAGCGGAGCTGGGATGTCGGCCGAAAGCGGCGTGGCGACGTTCCGCGACGCGCAAACCGGCCTGTGGGAGACCTTCGACCCCGAAGAGCTCGCCAGCCCAGGCGCGTGGCGACGACAACCCGACGTGGTCTGGGCGTGGTACCTGTGGCGCCACCATCTGGTGCGATCAGTCGAGCCGAACGCCGGGCACTACGCGATCGCCGACTGGCAGCGCAGCGCCGACGTTCGCGTGATCACGCAGAACATCGACAACCTGCACGAGCGCGCAGGCAGCCAGAGCGTCGCGCACCTACACGGCAGCCTGTTCGACTTCCGCTGTTCGCGCTGTGGCGAGCAGTACGGGGGTGAGCTCGCCGAGATGGCGGAGCCGGTCGGCGCAGTCGATCCGCCTCGCTGCCATTGCGGCGGCCAGATCCGCCCGGGCGTGGTGTGGTTTGGAGAGCCACTGCCAGACGAGCCGTGGCGAGCAGCCGTCGACGCAGTCGCGGGCGCCGAGGTTGTCGTGGTGGTCGGAACGTCTGGAATCGTCTATCCCGCAGCGGGCTTGCCCTCGGCCGCTCTCGCGCAAGGCATTCCGGTCGTGGAAGTGAACCCCGACCCGACGCCCCTGTCGGACAGCGCGACGGTCACGGTCCGCGACACCGCCGCTCGCGCATTGCCGGACCTGATGGCCCGCCTCGAGAAACTGGTCGGCTAGGCCGGCCGAACCGCACGCCCGATAGCGTGCTCGGACACCGGCATCGGCAACCAGGCCGGAAACGTCCACTCGTGGCGGCCGCTTTCCCGGGCGAATCCCGCGTTGTCGATCGCGGTTTCAGTGTCGCGGTGGGTGTGGCAATTGCCGAGCAGCCGCGGCCAGACGGTGGCGTCGAGGAGCCGCTGGAAACGTCCCCGGATGCCGGCGCTGGCGACGTGCTCGAAGTACCGCAGCTGCCCTCCCGGGCGTAGCTGTGAAAACAGTTGCCGCAGAACAGCTTCCTGGTCGCTGACTGAACACAGCACAAGCGAGCACACCACCGCGTCGAACTGTGTACCGGGCTCGACCTGCTCGACGGCGTGATCCAGCACGGTCACCGGTACCGGCGCCGTCGCAGCGGTCTGCCGCGCGATCACGTTGAGCCGTGGCTCGGGTTCGACGGCGACCACCTCGTCCACTGTCGTCGGGTAGTGCACGAAGTTCGAACCGGTGCCGGCACCGACCTCAAGTACCCGACCCGACAATCCGGCCAGGTTCTCGCGGCGGAGCTCGCGCTGCACCTCGGGCTCGTGCGCCGAGAAGAATTTCCAGACACGTGCGAAGAAGGGATTGTCGACGCGGTCGTCACTCATGTCCGATTCCTCGCAGGGTCATCAATTGCTCGACGGTGTCTTGGGGGGAGGTGTCGTATCCGATGATCCCACTGACGATCTGGCCGCAACACACCGCCCGCAGCACCCTGTCGGTGAACTCCTCGACATCGCCCCACGGCAGATACGGCTTTGCGATCAGCAACGCCGCGATCCCGTGCGCGGCAGTCCACAACTCGAGCGCGACGCGCGTCGTGTCACCGGGGGCGTAGATCCCCTCGTCCATCATCGCCTGCACCCCGGCGCGCATGTGCGTGAATGCCGAGCTGTTCAACGTCATGTCGACGTCGCTGCCGGGGTTCCCTTGGCCCATCGTCGCGATTCGGTACAGCTCGGGTGTCTGCAGCGCGAATCGCACATACGCCTTGCCCAGTGCGCGCATCACCTCAAGAGCGGTGGTCTGCCCCCTCACCGCGGCGGCTGCGCGCTGCATCTCCTCGTCGAGCTTTTCGAAGTAGCGGCCACACACCGCGTCCAGCAACGCGTCCTTGTCCTCGAAATGCAGATAGATCGAAGGCGAGGTCACACCGACGCGCTGTGCCACCGCGCGGATCGAAACCGCCTTGGCCTGGCCGATTTCCAGCAAGAGGCCGGTGGTGGCGTCGAGGATTTCCTCGCGTAGCTGGTCCCCGGCTCCGCGCGGGGCACGGCGCCTGCGGTCCAGTTTTTCAGCGGGACTCGACACGTTCACCAGCCTTTCTCGCCACCTCGTTTCCCGTTCCGCTCGACTCGCTGATGCCGAAGCGAGCGTGCAGACGTGCCAAGGGTTTCGGTGCCCACCAGTTGGCTCGTCCCAACACGTGCATGAAGGCGGGTACGAGCAACATCCGCACCAACGTGGCGTCCACCAGGATCGCGAGCGTCAGCCCGACGCCGAACATCCGCATGAACGCCACCTGCGCGGCGATCAGCGCTGCGAACGAGATCGACATCAGCAGCGCCGCGGCTGTCACCACGCGACCGCTGCGGGCCAGGCCGAGCGCGACGCTCTCGTCACTACGGACGCGAGGAGCAATTAAGATTCCGTCGGCTTGAGTGTTGCCGGATGCCTGGAGCCAGTATTCGCGGATCCGCGAGATCAAGAACACTTCGTAGTCCATCGACAGTCCGAACGCGATACAGAACAACAGCACCGGCATGTTCGCGGCGAGAGTGCCGGTGGTGGTGGTACCGAACGCGCCCAGGTGTCCGTCCTGGAAGATCCACACCAGTGCACCGAACGCGGCGGTCAACGACAACACGTTGAGCAGCAGGGCTTTCAGCGGCAGCACGACGCTGCCGGTCAGCAAGAACAACAGCACGAAAGTGATCATCGCGATCGCGGCGAGCACCGCAGGCATCCCGTCGGTGACGGACCTGCTGCTGTCGCGAGTGATTTGCGCTGTGCCGGTCAGCAACACCTCGCGGCCGCCGGGACCGGATACCGCGTGCAGTCGGTCGAGCTGGGTTTCGGAGCTCTCGGAGAACAGCGGGGCGGTGCTGCCGATGGTCAAGTACGCACGCCCGTCCTTGACCACCGGAGGCGACACGAATGACACGTCGGGCACGTCGGACACATCGCGGGCGTAGCGCGCCAGCTCCTGCGGCGCTACGCCGGTGATGTCGGGGACGACCGCCGTCACGTTCGTGGTGGAGTCGACGGCGAAGTCACTGCGCATGTCGTCGCCGATCTGACGCGACGACGACGACGCGGGCAGTACCCGGTCGTCAGGAAAGCCCCACTTGACGCTCAGGAACGGGGCGCCCAACGCCAGCAAGAACACCACGATGACCACGCCGACTGGAATAGCATGGCGCATAACGAATTTCGTGGAGCGATACCAGAACGTCTGCTCCACCGGCTTCGGCACCGGATCTGGCCGGCCGAGTAATCGACGGCCCAGCCGTCGCACGTCGTAGGAGTCCAGCCGGTCGCCGAGCAGTGTGATCGCTGCCGGAGTCACCAGTGTCGCCGCGACGGCGGCGAACGCCACCACCGCGACACCGGCGTATGCGAACGACTTCAGGAAGTACATCGGGAACAGCACCATCGCGATCATCGACAGCGCGACCGTTATCGCCGAGAACAACACCGTCCGGCCGGCGGTGGTCATCGTGCGAATCAGCGCGGTCTCGCGGTCCGCGCCGTCGGTGACCTCGTCGCGGTACCGGCTGATGATCAGCAGGGTGTAGTCGATCGCCAGAGCCAGGCCCATCGCAACGCTGAGGTTCAGCGCGAATATCGAGACGTCGGTCACGAACGTGATCGCGTGCAGCACCGCCATCGACCCGAGGATCGCGAAACCGCCGACCGCCAACGGCAGTGCAGCGGCCAGCAGACCGCCGAACACCCACACCAGCACCACGAAGCTCAGCGGGACCGCGATCGACTCCATCATCACGAGATCTTTTTCGGTCTGGCCGTTGATCTGCACGTAGATCATCGCGCCACCGCCGGCCCTCACCGTCACCCCGTCGCGGTCGTACACCAGCTGGTCGGTGAGCTTCTTGGCACGCTGCTGCGCCTCGGTCTCCGTGCCGTTGATGCCGGCGACGATCAGGCCCGTCTTACCGTCCTTGCTGAGCAGCGCCGGCGACGGCGGCGACGTCCACGCATCGCTCACCGAAGCCACAAAAGGGGACGCCTTCAGACCGTCCACGATTCCGGTACCGACGTTTCGGGCCGCGGGACTCTGCACACCGGCGTCGGACGTCACGCTGATCACCAACTGCATGTCGCCCTGGCCGAATGTGTCGGCGAGCATGTCCGCCGCCCGGGCCGACTGCGAGGTCGGGTCCTGAAATCCTCCGGCCGACAGGCTCTTGGTCACCGGAATGCCGAAGATCGCAGTGCCGACCATGACCAGCAGTGCCACCGCGATGACCCGCCGCGGAGCGGCGATCGCGAGCCGAGCAATTGCCTCGAGCACCGTGGTCCTTCCGGCCGTCGTATCGACGATAACTTATCAACGGTAACTCAAGCTCGTCAACGCGCCCTAGCGCGCGAGCGAACGCAACAGTCCCCGACACGCCGAAGGTAAAGAGGATTTTGCGTTTGCTCGCGCATGGAAGCGGCTGGCCAACCTACCCACCGGTAAGATTGCCACGGTTTTCCGAAAGGAGACTCAAACTCCTCTTAAAGGTGACCCATAGCCTCAGCAGTATGTGGATCGATGACACCAGTGCCGATGTCGTCAAGGTTGACTTCGAGGCGCTCTACCATGGGGATTTCTTGGTAGAGGGCGACACCTCCGAGCAGCTCGACGACTGGCACCCGCTGGCGCCTGCAGTCTGACCCGCCAGCGGGAAAACCGGTCAGTTGCGGCTGACCCCGGTCGTCAGGCCGGAATCTTCTCCTCGTCTTCAGATCCGATCATGTCGCCCAAGCGCACCCTAATCAGCTCTTCCGCGGCGCGCACGATCCGTTCCACCAGCTCACCACAGGTCGGGATGTCGTTGATCAGCCCCATCGCCGTGCCGACCGACCAGATGCCTGCGTCGAGGTCGCCGTTCTCGAACACCTTCACGCCCCGGGAGCCGGCCACCAAGTCGCGCACGTCCTCGAACTGACCGCCATCCTCGAGGATCTCCACGACCTCACGCGACACGGTGTTGCTGGCCACCCGCGCGGTGTTGCGCAGCGGGCGGAAGATCAGCTCGGTATCGAGTTCGCTGCCGGCGACGATCGCCTCCTTGACCTTCTGGTGAATCGACGATTCGACCGTGCACATGAACCGCGACCCCATGTTGATGCCGTCAGCGCCCAATGCCAGCGCCGCAACCAGCCCGCGCCCGTCGGCGAATCCGCCGGAGGCGATCATCGGAATCTCGATCTTCTCGGCGGCCGCCGGAATCAGCACCAGGCCCGGGATGTCGTCCTCGCCGGGGTGTCCGGCGCACTCGAATCCGTCGATGCTGATCCCGTCCACGCCCAGGCTCTGCGCCTTCACTGCATGCCGCACCGACGTGCACTTGTGCAGCACCTTGATGCCGTTCTCGTGGAACATCGGCAGATGCGGCGCCGGGTTGGAGCCGGCAGTCTCGACGATCTTGATGCCTGCGTCGACGATTACGCGGCGATACTCGTCGTAGGGCGGTGGGTTGATCGTCGGCAGGATCGTCAGGTTCACACCGAACGGCTTGTCGGTCAGGTCCCGGCAGCGAGCAATCTCGTTCTCAAGATCGGCCGGCGTCGGCTGCGTGAGCGCGGTGATGAAACCCAGTGCACCTGAATTCGCCACGGCCGCAACGAGTTCCGCGCGGCCTACCCACTGCATACCACCCTGCACAACCGGATGGTCGACACCGAACGTCTCGGTGAACTTCGTCTTGATCACTTCGGGCTTCTCTCTTCGCGCAAGCGGCTCATCGAGGTGCCATCCTGATCGCGCCGTCGAGCCGAATCACCTCACCGTTGATCATCGGGTTGGCGACGATGTGCGCGGCCAGCGCGCCGTACTCCTGTGGGTGGCCAAGTCGCGACGGATGCGGCACCTGCGCACCGAGCGACTTCTTCGCCTCGTCGGGCAGCATCGCCAGCAGCGGGGTGTCGAAGAGCCCGGGTGCGATCGTCACGACGCGGATCAACTCGCGCGACAGGTCACGCGCGATCGGCAACGTCATGCCGACCACACCGCCCTTGGACGCCGAGTACGCGGCCTGGCCGACCTGGCCATCGAATGCGGCCACCGACGCGGTGTTGATGATGACGCCGCGCTCCTCGCCCAGCGGCTCGGTCTTCGCGATCCGCTCGGCGCCCAGCCGCAGCACGTTGAACGTGCCAATCAGGTTGACGTTCACTACGCGCTTGAAGTCGTCCAGCGGGTAGGGACCGTTCTTGGAGAGCGTCTTGATCGCGGAGCCGGTGCCGGCACAGTTGACGACGACGCGCACCGGCCCGAGCGACTCGGCGACGTCGAGCGCGGCGGTGACTGCATCGGGGTCGGTGACGTCGGCGGGTGCGAAGCGCGCCCGGTCGCCCATCTCCTTGGCCACCTCTTCGCCCTTGCTGGTCGGTAGGTCGAGGATCACCACCTGGGCGCCGTCGTCGAGCAGCGCCTTGGTGGTGGCCAGTCCGAGCCCGGACGCGCCACCGGTGACAACCGCTACGGCGTCATTGACATCCACTGGTTGGTTCCTTTCGTCGTTTCTTCCTCGGCCAGCTGGGGCCGACCGACCCACTGGTTGGTCGGACTATACCGAGGACTTAGGGTGAGGCCATGACGAGCACTGATTCCAGCACGTACGCGTCTGTCGACGGTCTCGAGGTCGAGGTTGCCGACGGTGTGCTGACGATCACGCTTAACCGTCCAGAGAGTCTCAACTCGCTCACCGAGAAGATGATGACCGGAATCGCCGACATCGTAGAGGCAGCCGGTACAGATGAGCGCGTGCGAGTGGTGCGGCTGTCCGGCGCCGGGCGCGGATTCAGCTCCGGCGCCGGAATCAGCGAAGAAGACCAAAAGCCCGGCAGCGCAAGCTCTCCCACGAAGATCATCGAAGAGGCCAACCGGGCGGTGCGTGCAATCGCGGCCCTGCCGAAGCCGGCGGTGGCCGTCGTTCACGGTCCCTGCGCCGGAGTGGGTGCGTCGCTGGCACTCGTGTGCGACATCGTATTGGCTTCAGAGAAAGCATTTTTCATGCTTGCGTTCACCAAGATCGGCCTCATGCCCGACGGGGGCGCCTCGGCCTTGGTCGCCGCGGCGGTCGGGCGGATCCGCGCGATGCGGATGGCGTTGCTCGCTGAGCGGATTCCGGCTGCCGAGGCTCTGGACTGGGGACTGGTCACCGCGGTCTATCCCGCCGAGCAGTTCGATGCCGAAGTTGACAAGGTGCTGAGAACGCTCGTCAACGGCCCGGCGGTGGCGCTGCGCAAGACCAAGGAGGCCATCAACGCCGCGACGCTGACCGAGCTTGACGCCGCGCTCGAGCGCGAGTTGGTCGGCCAGTCGGAGTTGGTGCGTGCCAACGACTTCAAGGAGGGCACGCTGGCCTTCCAGCAGCGCCGCGCACCCAAATTCACCGACGCCTAGTCCAGTTTTCGCGAGCGTGCGTGTCTGTTGGTAGACACGCCGCTGAAATTCCCGATTTTCCGCACGCTCGCACAGCGGTGAGCGTGCGCATTCGCAGCGAGCTCACCCGCGTGTCGCCCGACGGACACGCACGCTCGCGCAAATGGGTGGGGGGCTGTCAGCCGTACGTGTCGTTCAATAGCGACGCCAGCAGCGCGATCTGCTCCTCCTCGATCTCCGGTCGTGGGCGTACCGCACCATGAATGGCGGCGCCATCGAACGTGTTGATCAGCGTGAGCACGAGCAGACCGAGCGTTTCATCTGAAATGTTGTCGAAATCGGCCGACGCACGGACCGCGCCAAAAATCTTCGTGTCGAACTCGGTCAGTACGTCTTGCAAAGTGGCTCTGAGCTTTTCGTCGGTGCGCGCGGCGACCATCAGCTCGTACATCACCGCGTTGACGGGATTGTGAGTGATGTCGCGCAGGATCGCCAGAAGCGAGTCGAGCGCCGGCCGGTCCGCGGGAATCTCAGTAGCCCGTTTGGTGCCCATCTCGATCTGACGGCGCAACACCTCCCGCGCGGTGGCCGCCATGAAATCGCCCATGGTGTCGAAGTGGCGGAACAGTGCCCCGACGGAGAGCCCGGCGCGCTTGGTGATCACGGCCGCCGAAGCCCGCGCATAGCCGACCTCCACGATCGTGTCGATGCTGGCGTCGAGCAACCGCGCGACCGTCTCGTCGCGGCGCTGCTGCTGCGTTCTGGCCATCTCAGACGTGGACAGGGCGCCGATGACGAGTGCCCGCACTCAGGAAGCGGCCGGATTTCGCCGTCGTGCCGTAGCCGTCGCGGAACTGCCCGTTGCGGAAGACGACCTCGCCGTTGACGCCGGTAGCGACCACAGCCGCGTCGTTGCGGTTGACCATACGGCTGAGGCCGCCATAGAACGGCACCGTCGCCTCGTGGTAGGCGTTCACCGAGTCGTCCAGACCGTTGGGATCGATCACGACGAAGTCGGCCCGGTCGCCCTCGTGCAGCGTGCCGGCATCCAGCCCGAACCAGT